>NC_015589.1:1526543-1831852 GCF_000215085.1 Desulforamulus ruminis DSM 2154 | reverse complement strand
AGGACACTGTGCACCAGATTTTTTAAAGTGACCACCAGCAGGGCGGATCCTAAAATCAAACCGCCCAACAGGACAAAGGCAATTTGACTATACAGGTTTTCCATCTTCCCGTTCCTCCTCCCCACCGGCTTTGGCTGCCTCTGCCGCCTTTTCTTCCTTCGCCCGGGCCTCGGCCTCCGCTTTGTCTGCCGCTGCCTGCTGCACTTCCAGGATCTTTTTCTCCACCTGTTCCGGTTTTACAAACTTGATATGAATATCATCCCGGTTGTATTGGGTTAATTCAAAGTCTTTGGTAAATTTAATGGCATCCTTAGGGCAGGTTTCCTCACACAACCCGCAGAACAGGCAGTATTGCTGATCAAAGTTATATTCTTTCACTACTTTTTTCTTTTCCACCGTTACGGTTTCCAGGGATATCACTTTATTGGGGCAGGCGTTTACGCACTGGTTGCAGGCAATGCATTTGTCGTAATCAAACTCCGGCCTCCCGATAAAACGATCCGGAATGGGGCATCTTTGCTCGGGATATTGTACCGTCACTTTGGGTTTAAAAAACCAGCCCAGGGTAATTCGCAAACCTTTGAGCAGACCCTGACCAAACATCTTGCATCACCACCCCATCATATCGTAGAAATATTTTCCGATGCCGGTTAAGAAGATATTGGCCAAGGACAAGGGCACCAGCACCTTCCAGCCAAATTCCATCAGTTGATCCACCCGGATCCGGGGATAAGTCCAGCGGAACCACATTAATAAAAAGATCATAAAATAGACTTTAACCAAGAACCAGATCCAACTGGGGATCACCGTCAGTCCGAAGGGCGCGTGCCAGCCGCCCAGGAACAGGGTGACGGCCATCACCGACACCAGCACCACATTGGCGTATTCGGCCAGGAAAAACATGGCGAAACCCATGCCGCTGTATTCCGTGAAGGGGCCGCTGATAATTTCCGACTCCCCTTCCACCAGGTCAAAGGGGGTCCGGTTGGTCTCTGCCACTGCGGCAATGAGGTAAATAATAAAGGCCAGGGGCTGCAGAAAAATAAACCAGACATGTTCCTGGGCCCGGATAATTCCGCTCATGTTCAGGGTGCCGGTAAGAATAATTACCCCTAGGATGGAAAGAATCAGAGGCATCTCGTAGCTGACCATCTGAGCCACCACCCGCATGCCCCCGATCAGGGAGTACTTGTTATTGGAAGCCCAGCCGGACATCCAGATGATGACGGTGGATAAGGAGGCCATGGCCAGAAAATAATAAACGCCAATGTTTAAATCCAGGGCCACCATGCCCTCTCCAAAGGGCGCCACCGCAAACACTGCCAAAGGAGGCATAAAAATTAAGATCGGTCCCAAAAGGAATAATTTCTTATCCGCATCTTTGGGAATAATAAATTCTTTACTAATCAGCTTACCGATATCCGCCGTGGTCTGCAGCAGCCCCATGGGGCCGACCCGGTTCGGACCGATGCGGCACTGCATATAGGCGCTGACCTTCCGCTCCATATAGACCAGCCACAGCGCGCTGATTAAGATGTACACCAAAATGGCGCCCAATTTCAAGAACAATAAAACAAAATCGGCTGCTGCAACCGATAGGCCAGCGGACTCCAGCAGGGATCTGATTCCGCCGGCGGTATGAATGAAAAGATTTTCCACCTTGCCTCACTCCCAACTATGTTAACAGTCCACTTCCCCCAACACAATGTCGATGCTGCCCAGGATGGCAATGACATCGGCGATTTTCCAACCCCGCAGCATTTCATCCAGATAACCCAGGTTAATAAAAGAAGGACGCCGGAAATGAACCCGGTAGGGTTTGTTGCTGCCGTCGCTCACGATATAGGTCCCAAAAATGCCTTTAGAACTCTCAATTTCTGCGTAGGTCTCCCCCGCCGGGGGTTTAATCAGTTTGGAAACCTTGGCCATCACCGGTCCTTCAGGCAGGTTATCCAAGGCCTGGCGAATGATGTTTGCCGACTGCTGCATTTCCAGAATCCGCACATAGTAGCGGTCAAAACAATCCCCCACCGTGCCCAGGGGAACCTCAAAATCAAACCGGTCGTAAACACTGTAAGGCCTTGCCTTGCGCAGGTCGTAATTGACCCCGGAGGCCCGCAGCAAAGGACCGGACAAACTCATCTGCAGCGCTTTTTCCGGGGGCAGGATGGCCACATTTTTGGTTCTGGCCTGAAAGATTTCGTTGCCGGTAATCAAACCATTGTATTCATGAATGGCTTTGGGCAGGTAATCAATAAACTTGCGGCATCTTTCCACAAACCCGTCCGGCAGGTCCGCCGCCACACCGCCAATGCGGAAATAACTCACGGTCAGGCGGGCTCCGCAGATCATTTCAAATAAATCCATGATTTCTTCCCGGTCCCGGAAGGTATAAATAAAACCGGTCAAACCTCCAATATCCGCCGCATAGGCGCCGGTGGCAACCATGTGGCTGGCGATACGGGACAGTTCACCCACAATCACCCGGATATATTCCGCCCGTTCCGGTACTTCAAGATTCATCCGTTTTTCTACGGCGTGCACATAACCCCAGTTCATCAGCATGCTGGCCAGATAATCCAGACGATCGGTGTAAGGAATTACCTGAGTATAGGTCCGGGCCTCAGCCAGCTTTTCAATACCCCGGTGCAGATAGCCGGGCACCGGCACGGCTTTGACCACGGTTTCGCCGTCCAAAGATAAAACAATGCGAAAAACCCCATGGGTGCTGGGATGCTGAGGTCCCAGATTTAGTAAAAATTCTTCGGTTTTAATGGACATGTTTTATCACCTCTCATCTCAGCCGGAGTTTAATCCCTGCCACCCTCCCACTGGTAGTCCTTGCGCAGGGGGTGTCCTTCCCAGTCATCCGGCAGGAGAATCCTGCGCAGGTCCGGGTGCCCGGTAAAAGTAACGCCCAACAGGTCGTACACTTCCCTTTCCTGCCAGGCGGCGCCACCCCAAAGAGGCACCGTGGAGGGAACCGAAGGCTGATTTCGCTCAACCTTGGTTTTTACTTGAATCATCTCCGGGGAACCGGCCACACTTAAATGATAAATCACTTCAAAATAGTCCGGATAATCCACTGCCGTTAAATTGGTTAAAAAGTTATACCCCGATTCCCGCAAGCTTTTCATTAAGTCCGGCAATTGCTGAACAGGAATGAGAATAACCCCATCATCGGTGGTTTCCACTTCCGGAAACCTAGCTTTTAATTCCTCCGGAACAACCGCCATTACCCCTTCACCACCCCGCCATTGATAATCTTTTCTTTCAGTTTCATGAAGGCATGAATCACCGCATCCGGACGCGGCGGGCAGCCGGGCAGGTAAACATCCACCGGAATCAACTGATCCACCCCCGGAACCACGCTGTAGGAATCCACAAAGGGACCTCCGGAGATGGCGCAACTGCCCATGGCAATGACATACTTTGGTTCCGCCATTTGTTCATATAACCGCACCACAAAGGGGGCCGCCTTCTTAGTTACCGTTCCGCAGACCAGCATGACGTCCGCCTGCCGCGGGGAGGCCCGCATCACCTCATAGCCAAACCGGGATAGGTCAAACCGGGCCATGTTCGCCGCCATTAACCCTTCAATGGCACAGCAAGCCAAACCAAAGCCCATGGGCCATAGGGAGTTGGCCCGGGCCAGGTTAAGCAGCTTTTCCAGGGGACCTACGGAAACCATTCGGGTCACCTCGCCGATCACGGCGGGTTCAGCGCCCAGTCTTCTTAAACGACGGGCGGTTTCCTCCAGCATCTCATCCTTGACCGGAGCGTCCTGCCCGTTCTCAATGCCTTTTATCTCCATTCCAGTGCACCTTCCTTCCAGGCATACCATAGCCCCAGGATTAAAATGAAAATAAACAGGAACATTTTAATCAGGCCCGCCAGTCCTAAATGTTCAAAGCTTACCGCCCAGGGATAAAGGTAAATCACTTCCACATCAAAAATGACAAATAACAAGGCATAAGTAAAATATTGCGTTTTAAAGCGAACCCAGGTGGGTCCTTCGGTAGGCAATCCGCATTCATAGGTTTCCTGCTTGAAATTATTCTTGCTTCTGGGGTGAATCAAAAAACTGGTGATTAGCCCCCCGGCACCAAAAACAATTCCCACCACAATGAATAAAGCAACTCCTACCCAATCTGACATGCCGGCATCTCCTTTCTAATCCTTCGTTAAAACCATAAACCCCTTTAATATCTATTGCCCATGGTCCCGGAGGACCGATTTACAAACAAATTCACTGCCGAAATTATATCTCTTGAGTATTACAAAAGTATGACTTGGAACTTAAGATGCAATTAATTTGCCAGTTTTTTAAAAAACTCTGTTTTAATTAAGAATGTTGGAATATTAGGGCCGGATCCTTTCTTTTAAAAAACAGTCCTTTTTTATTGTGCCCCGGAAATGTTCCAAATCAACACAGATACCGTTCCAAAAACAAACATTTCATAAGCAAACCAAAATTTATATGGATAGATATAATTTCCTGAAATGCCATAAATTTTGTCACCTTACATTTTAGCAACTTAGCCGCCGATTGTAAGTCGTTTTCCTCACATTGACGCTGTGACTTTAATCACATCCATTTCCATTCTTCCATTAACATTGCGGCACTCATGCAACAAAAAAAGACCGGTGGCAATCCGGTCTTGGCAAAACCTTTACTTAAAAAAAATTTGTTGCTGTTCCTTGGCCCTGGCCAGTATCTTGCGGATAAAGCTGCTCCGGTGCAAGGGCGTTGGCCCTAGTTTTACCAAGGCCTCCATATGAGCCCGGGTGCTATATCCCTTGTGGCTGGCAATACCATAGTGGGGGTATTGCTGATCCCATTCCAGGCAGAGGTTGTCTCTGAATACCTTGGCCACAATGGAAGCTGCCGCAATGCCGTGACAAAGGGCATCCCCGTGAATAATTGCCTGTTGGGGAATTTCCAGATCAATGGTCTCCGCGTCAATTAATAAATAATCCGGTTTAACCGGTTGACCGTCCTTGTTTTGTAAGTTTAAAACCGCCTTTTTCATGGCCAGCCGGCTGGCCTGGCGTATATTGATCTGATCAATCTGCCGGTTGTCCACTTCACCAATGCCCAAGGCAACACACTGTTCCCGAATGCTTTGCTGCAATGCTTCTCTTTTGTTGGGAGTTAGTTTTTTTGAATCATCCACCCCTTCGATGAATAAATCCACAGGCAAAATCACTGCCGCGGCAACCACACTTCCCAAAAGCGGTCCCCTGCCAACTTCATCACAAAAGGCAATCCATTGACTACCCTGTGCCCACAACTTTTGTTCATACTCCAAAGAAACCACCGGACACCAACCTCTTTAAACTTTTTTGCAAAAAAATACTCCCCTGGAAACAATTCAATTCCAGGGGAGAAAAATCCTTCTATAAATATAGAACAATGTAGAATGAAGGTTTAATTTAAACTCTCATCGGGGTAAGTCCAGGGTGTACCGGCCCAGTGTACCCTCCCGAAATTCTTTAAGAATTAAATGGGCTGCTTTTAATTCATCCACCGCTCCACCGGAAACCAGCATCCCTCTGCGGGCGCCGATGTCCGAAAGCAGGCCTACCCTATCGGGATTGAGGTCCGTCAGTCTATATCTTTCCTTAATTTTTTCAGGGTTGGTTTCCACCAGCCACTGCAGTAATTTTAAGGCTACTTCATAAACATCAAAAACCTGTTCCTTAACCGCTCCGGTTACCGCTAATTTAAAGCCCACCTGCGGGTCTTCAAATTTAGGCCATAAAATCCCCGGGGTATCCAGCAGTTCCAGTGATCCTTCCAGGCGAATCCACTGCTGTCCCTTGGTCACTCCCGGCAGGTCTCCGGTCTTGGTTGCCCTGCGGCCCACCAGACGGTTAATAAAGGAAGACTTGCCCACATTGGGAATGCCCAGCACCATACAGCGGGCAGCCCGGGCACGGCGGCCTTTGGCAGCTAATTTGGCCATCTGCTCGGCTACCAGCAGATTGGCAGCCTTGGGCACTTCTTTAAGTCCTTCTCCCTTCAAGGTATCCACAGCAATCACTTTTACCTGATCCCGTTCCAGCTTCTTCTGCCAGGCTTTGGTCAGACCCGGATCCGCCAGGTCGCTTTTATTTAATATGATGACGCGGGGTTTATTCCCCAGGATCTGACCGATCATGGGATTCTCGCTGCTAAGGGGTATCCGGGCGTCCAGCAGTTCTACAGCCACATCCACCAGTTTTAAGGCCTCCTGCACCTGTCGTCTGGCTTTGGCCATATGCCCGGGAAACCATTGAATTTGAATATCCACCAGGGTCCCTCCAATATAAGACAAAAGCTTCCGTAAGAGTTTACCCAGAAATGACCCCCACGAAAGCTTCATAGCGAATTTTTATTTGGCCAGTCCAATCTGACCCACGGGCCAATAAATGACTTCGGCCTTTCCGACGATTAAATTCCGGTCCAAAAAGCCCCATACCCTGCTGTCGTCACTGTTATTCCGGTTATCACCCATCATAAAATAGTGATTCAGGGGCACCTTTTCGGGGCCATAATCGGCAAACTTAAGTCCTGCCGGCAGGTAAGGCTCCGGAACCGGCTGGTTATTAATATATAAAACACTATCCTTTATTTCTATGGTATCTCCACCCACGGCAATTAACCTTTTTACAAAATTACGGCTGGGGTCCTCGGGGTATTTAAATACCACAATGTCGCCCGGCTTGGGGTCCCGAAGGTGATAGGTCACCTTGCTCACAATGATCCGGTCGCCCACCATCAGTGTCGGTTCCATGGAGCCCGAAGGAATATAAAAAGGTTCAAGGATAAACAGCCGGATGATAACGGCCAGCAGCACCGCTATGACAACAGACTCCATCATTTCCCGGATGGCTGATTTCTTAGGCTTTTTCTCCACTTGCAGTTCCTGCTGAGAGTCCAGTTGATCCATAGAAATTCCTCCTAAAAAGCCAAAAAGGGGACTGTTGGGCAGTCCCCCTTAGTTTATCGAGTGGTAAGTTCTTTAATACGTGCTTTTTTACCACGCAGGCTGCGCAGGTAGTAAAGTCTGGCTCTCCGCACTTTACCGCGACGGGCCACTTCAATTTTGTCAATTTTAGGAGCATGAAGAGGAAAGGTCCTCTCAACACCCACTCCGTAAGAGACACGGCGAACAGTAAAAGTTTCGCTGAGGCCGCCGCCACGACGGCGAATGACAACCCCTTCAAATACCTGAATACGCTCACGGCTACCTTCAATAACCTTGTAGTGCACTTTAACGGTATCACCAGGTTTGAAAGAAGGAATATTGCTTTTCAACTGTTCCTGTTCCAAAGACTGAACAAGATTCATTCATTACCCTCCTTCCTCGCCTAGACGTTCGTACCTTCTTAAAAGGCAGCGGACCGCCCGTAATCTTAAACAAGAAAAATTATATCATAATCTGCCACCTGGGGCAAGCTTTACTATTTTATTTTAAATCCAGGGATTGCAAAAGCTCAAGCAGTTCCAGCAAAACCTGCCGATCCTCCTTCTGCAAGGCAACCTCCCGGAGCAATTCCGGCCTGCGTTCAAGGGTGCGCAGCAAAGACTGGCGCCTGCGCCATTGACGAATGTTTTCATGATGTCCGGACAGTAATATTTCCGGCACCGCCATACCCCTGTATTCCCTTGGTTTGGTGTAATGGGGGTGTTCCAGCAGCCCATGATAAAAGGAATCTTCTTCGGCACTGGCAGCCTCGCCCAAAACTCCCGGCAGCATGCGGGCCACCGCATCCACCACCACCATGGCCGGAAGTTCTCCGCCGGTAAGCACATAATCACCAATGGATATTTCATCGGTAACCAAACTTTGGCGCACTCGCTCATCAATGCCTTCATAATGGCCGCAAACAAGCACCAAATGTTCTTCCCTGGCCAGTTCCCGGGCAAAAGCCTGGGTAAAGGGCTCGCCCTGGGGACACATCATCACCACGCGCCCCACTTGACCCCCCTGCTTTTCTTTAAGGGCGTCAAAACATTCAAAAAGGGGTTCGGGACCCATGACCATGCCGGCGCCTCCGCCAAAGGGAGTATCATCCACCGTGTGATGTTTGTTGCGGGAAAAATCCCGGATATTGACGGTATTGATCTTCAGCAGTTCCCGATCCACCGCCCGTTTAATAATACTGGCGCTGAAGGGACTCTCAAACATTTGCGGAAAGAGCGTTAAAATATCTATCTTCATCATTTCACCTTAAATTAATCCGTCCGGTAATTTTACTTCCATTTTTCCCCGTTCCAGGTCAATCTCTTTGACCACCGATTTCAGGGCCGGAAGCAACAAATCTTTTCCTTCCGGGGGCTTAATCACATAAACGTCATTGGCTCCGGTTTTCAGAACTTGAACCAATTCTCCCAACTCACGCCCCTCCTCATAGACCTTTAAGCCCACCAAATCAAAAATATAATAGTTGTCCTTGGGCAGGGCTACCAATTCTTTGCGGGTAATTTGCAACAGAGCGCCCTTCATTTTTTCCGCGGCATTTAAATCGGGAATTTCGGCAAATTTAACAATGATAAATTGCTTGTGCGGCCAGACCTTCTCAATGGTATATTCCAAACGCTGATCCCGTAATAGGACTAATATTTTTGTAGTGCTTTGAAAACGTTCGGGATAATCGGTGGTAGGCAGTACCCGGACTTCACCCCGGATGCCCTGGGTATTCACGATTTCCCCCACGGTAATGTATTGCTCAGTCATGGTCAACCTCCGGCTTGGGCGAGCGGATTTCCACCACTCTGCCATCTTTAATGACAACTTCGGCCGACATCAGTTTCCGCCAGTCGTCCCCTACCTGAACATCCACAATACTTTCCACCTTGCCCTGCAGGACCTCGCTGCCATTGGGCAGGCGCCCGATTTCCTTTATATTATCCAGCAGTTCCAAGCGCTTATCCAACCGTTTCTGCTTCTCCTGTTCCAATTGGACCAAAGCGGCCTGCACCCCGCCGGGATTTTTCTTGGCCATTTCTTCCAGTTTACGCGCCTGCAGCTCCAACTGGCGGAGTTCCAGTTCCAGCCGGGCGATGCTCTCTTGCAATTCCTGAGCCAAATTCTTTTTATAACCATCGGTAACCCGTACTTTAACCAGTACGGGCCGGGTGATTTTCAGCAAATCCGGCGACCCCCATTAACAGTACCGGCTAATGGCAGATAAAGGGAGCCCAAGCTCCCTTTATCCCGCAAAACCGGTTAAATAATTTCTACTACGACTTTCTTACGCTGCTTGGTAGCCGCAGCCTTAACCACCGAACGAATGGCCCGAGCGATTCGACCCTGTTTGCCAATGACTTTTCCCATGTCATCAGGCGCCACTCGCAGTTCAATCACCACGGATCTTTCTTTCTCCACCATGGTCACCGCAACCTCTTCCGGTTGGTCTACCAGGGCTTTGGCCAGAATTTCAACAAGTTCTTTCACAGCTTCGGACCTCCCTGTAACCTTAGGCCTCGTTGGTTTTGGTTTTGCCACTAACAATGCCGGCTTTTACGAACAAGGATTTGGCGGTATCAGAAAGCTGAGCGCCATTTTTCAACCACTGTTGAGCTTTGGCTTCGTCAATCTTAACCTCAGCGGGTTTCTTAATGGGGTCATAATAGCCAATTTCCTCAATGAAACGACCGTCACGTGGAGAACGGGAATCAGCCACTACGATACGGTAAAAGGGGTTTTTCTTGGCCCCCATCCGTTTCAGACGAATTTTTACAGACATGTCGGTACTTCACCTCCTTGTATGATATCCCAGCGGAAGTTTTCACCGCTTTCAATAGCGTTTTAATAGAACGCGGATTTTTACGGATTTGACGGATTTACGCGGATCTTATAAATTATATTAAAATCATTTCCAAAACCCGTGTAAATCCTGCAGTTCGTTCAATCCGTGTTCAATTCTTTAAGAGCTTATCTAAATGCCATGATGTTAGGATTTAAATTTTTTAGAAGAAAGGCAATTTCGGCATCTTGCGCCCGCCTTTACCTCCCTTACCGCCACCTTTGGTCAAACCGGAAAGCTGCTTCATCATTTTTTTGGTCTGCTCAAACTGCTTTAACAATTGATTGATGTCCTGCACCCGGTTGCCGCTGCCCCGGGCAATCCGTTTTTTCCGGCTGCCGTCAATCCGTTCCGGATGCTGCCGTTCCCAGGGTGTCATGGAATGAATAATGGCCTCTACTTGGCCCAGTTCCTTTTCATCAATCTGCTGGTCCTTAAGTTGTTTGGTTAATTTGCCCATACCCGGGATCATGCCCAAGACCTGCTCCAGGGGGCCCAGCTTTTTCACCTGCTGCATTTGATCCAAAAAGTCTTCCAGGTTAAAATCCGCCTTGCGGATTTTTTGGTTTAATTTTGCCGCCTGCTCCGCATCAAAATTAGCCTGGGCTTTTTCGATCAACGTCAGCATATCCCCCATGCCCAGGATGCGATCCGCCATCCGGTCCGGATGAAAGGGCTCCAGGGCATCCAGTTTTTCACCCATGCCGGCAAATTTAATGGGACAACCGGTTACCTTGCGCACGGATAAAGCGGCGCCGCCCCGGGCATCGCCGTCCAGCTTGGTCATAATGATTCCGTCCAGACCCAGTTTCTGATTGAAACTGTCGGCTACGTTCACAGCCTCCTGGCCGGTCATGGCATCCACCACCAGCAGGATCTCATGGGGCTTCACCGTGCCTTTAATATTGGCCAGTTCATCCATCAATTCTTCATTAATATGCAGCCGGCCGGCGGTATCAATAATGACCAAGTCCCTGCCGGTGCTGTTGGCGTCTTCCACCGCTGCCTGGGCAATTTTTACCGGGTTTTCCTGACCCAGGGTAAACACCGGCATTTTTAACTGCTCGCCCAGCACCTGAAGCTGCTTAATGGCCGCCGGACGGTAAATATCCGCCGCCACCAGCAAAGGTCTGCGCCCTTGTTTGCTTAACAATTTGGCCAGCTTGCCCGCAGTGGTGGTTTTCCCGGCCCCCTGCAGACCCACCAGCATAATAATGGTGGGAGGCTTAGAGGCAATGTTGATTTTGGACTGAGTGCCCCCTAAAAGCTCCGTTAATTCCTCTTTAACAATTTTTATGACCTGTTGGGCCGGACTTAAACTCTCCAGCACATCCTGACCAATGGCCCGTTCCTTAACCTGAGCCACAAATTCCTTAACTACCTTGAAGTTAACGTCCGCTTCCAGAAGGGCCATCTTAACTTCCCGCATGGCCTGGCTGACGTCCTCTGCCGTTAGGCGCCCTTTTCCTTTTAAGGATTTAAAAATGACCTCCAAGCGATCTCCAAGACCCTGAAACATGAGACGCCTCCTTCCCTCCACAAAATTCAAACGTGGACCCTATTATATGCTCATTCTACATCCTGCCGGTTTAGCAGCATAGACTGCAATAATTCCCTGGCCTGAACCAATCCCTCGGCATTGCTGCCCTCCTGGTATTCATGCAGCAGGACCAGAATGTTTTTCAAAGACTTGGCTTCCCCATTGAATTTGTCCACCAGGCCCAGCTTCCCTTCGTAATGCACCAGGGTTTGCTCCGCTCTTTTCAAAGTGTCGTGCACGGCCTGCCGGGTAACGCCAAATTGTTCGGCGATTTCCCCCAGGGACAAATCGTCGGCATAATACAACTCAATAAAGCGCTGCTGTTTCTCTGTGAGAAGACTGCCGTAAAAATCATAAAGCATGTTGATTTTATGAAATTCCTTCAGAGTTTAGTCCCTCCTCTTTTTCCGAAATGAGGATTTACTATAAAGGATTTTCACTTTACAATATCTTATATTTTACAAAAGGCTTCTTTGCATGTCAAGGTATTTCATCTTACAGTGGATATTTGTCAAAAAAGAAGCATTTGTCCGGCCCGTCCACATATGATCTTATATATAATGCTTTTAAGGAGTGTGAAAAAGATGCCTCACCGTCCACAGCCGAAAGAAGGTTACGAGACCTTTACCCTGGAGCAGGCCCTGGAACTGGATCAACAACAAGTGAAGGATTTTCATCGCCGGTATTTAAACGCCAGCCTGCTGACCATGCTTGGACTGTTGAATTTCGATCAATCCTTTACTTCCGCCAGCGGCGTATCGGTTTTTGACGCCCAGGGCAATGAATATCTGGATTTTTTAGGGGGTTACGGGGCCTTAAATCTTGGCCATAATCATCCGGAGATTGTGGCGGTGCTGGAAAAGGTCCACAGCAGACCCAACCTCCTGCAGACTTCGCTGAACAGCCTGGCCGCCGCCCTGGCCCATAACCTGGCTCAACTGGCTCCGGGTCCCTTGCAGCGAAGCTTTTTTTGCAACAGCGGGGCCGAGGCGGTGGAGGGCGCCCTAAAGCTGGCCCGGATAGCAACCGGCCGCCAAAAATTCATTTACTGTATCAACTCTTTCCACGGCAAAACCTTTGGCGCCCTCTCGGTGACCGGCCGTGACAAATATCAATCCCCTTTTCGGCCTTTAATGCAGGAGTGTGCGGCGGTTCCCTTCGGCGACCTCTCCGCCCTGCAGCAGCAGCTTTCCTCCCGGGAGGCCGCGGCCTTTATCATTGAACCGATTCAGGGCGAAGGCGGCATTATCGAGCCGCCGCCCCGCTATTTAGCCAGGGCGAAAAACCTTTGCGCCCAGTACGGCACCCTTTTGATTGCCGATGAAGTCCAGACCGGCTTCGGACGAACCGGCACCTTCTTTGCCAGTGAAGCCGAAGACTTGGTGCCGGATATCCTGTGTCTGGCCAAATCCCTGGGAGGCGGCCTGATCCCCGCCGGGGCCTATATCACCAGCGATGAACTTTGGCGTAAGGCCTACGGCAACATGGACCGGGCCCTCCTGCACACCTCCACCTTTGGCGGCAACACCCTGGCCTGCGCCGTAGCCCTGAAAACCATTGAGGTTTTATTAAACCAGAACCTGTGCCAACAGGCAAAGGAAAAGGGCGAATATTTTAAGAGCAAGCTGAACCGGCTGAAAGAAAAATATCCTTTGTTAAAAGAAGTTCGGGGCCGGGGATTGATGATTGGGTTGGAATTTCAACAGCCCAATCTCCAGAATCGCCGTTTTGTACTCACCTTAAAGAAGGTGGATCAACTTATTCAGGAATATATGGGCAGCCTGATTGCCGGGGAATTGTTTAATCAGCACCGGATTATTACCGCTTATACCCTGAATAACCCCAATGTGATCCGCATGGAACCCCCTCTCACCGTAACCCGGGAACAACTGGACGCCGTGGTGATTGCCTTGGAAGAAATTCTCGTCAAACACAGCGGCTTTGCCAGCATGGCCGGAGCCGGCGCCCGAACGGTGATTAAGAAAATAATGAAATAGCCTGAAGAAACAAACCCGATGCGGTTTGTTTTCTTTATCTTGCCGCCAAAGTATTCTATAATGAAAAGAACAAAGAAATTTTTTGCAGATTTTTGCCGTTATGGAGGGCCTATGATTAATCCCTTTAACAAACCCCTGGAGCACCTGGAGGAAGAGGACCTGAATAAACTTATTGACGAAGAAATATCCGAAGGTCTTCATGTAGAATACAAAGAAGATTTTCCCACCCATCTGGGAAAAATCGTGGCCAGCTTTGCCAATACCTTTGGCGGCTGGATTATTATTGGCGCCAATGCCCGCAATCCCCGGAACGTTCCTACCTCTTTCCCCGGCATCAGCATGACCCGGGATCCCAAGGACCGTTTCCGGAATATCTGCCGGGATCATATCAGCCCGGTACCTATTTTTTCCTCCAAACTGATTAAAAAATCGTCCGATCCGGACCGGGGTATCCTGGTGGTCCGGGTGGATGAAAGCGCCTACCCGCCTCATATCACCAAGGACGGCCGCATCTACCGGAGAAACATGGAAGGATCCGATCCCTTGGCGGAAACCGACCGTCACATTTTGGACCGACTTTTTGAAAAAAGTGTTCATAATAAAAACGAAGTCAAGGCTTTTGTCAACCGCAAACTGCAAAAGACCGCTGCGGAGGAAGTTTTGTTCCGGGTGGTGTGCTGCCCGGTGCCTTTAAATTTAGATTTAATCAAACCTTTTTTTGTTCCCGAGCGGATTACCCGTCTCAAAAAAATGGCGCAAAACATCTGGAAGCATACTCTCCCCAAAAGCATCCGCTTCCACCCGGAGGGCTTTTCCTTTGAGTTGGAAAATCACCGGCTGGAGATTCTTCGTTCCGGGGTCATCACTTATTCCTGCCCGATTCCCACCTCCCTCAAGCAGTTGAACCGCCAGAGCGAACCCCTGGAACTGGATTTCCTGGATTACCGGGCCTTGCAAATGGCCCTCCTGCGCACCCTTAAACTGACCCGGGAGGTTTACCGCTTTGCCGGGTATATGGGATTGTTCATTCCCAAAGTCAGTTTGGAAAACATATTAAACAAGGGGTTGGATGATCCGAAGTTTTTTGATTTCTACCTCCGGTTTCCCCAGCCCCAGTGTACTTATTCCGATATTATTCTGCCCTACGGTTTTTCCCCGGTGGAAGTGAAAGAAATGGAAAACTCCCGGCAGATTGCCGACCCCTTATTAGGCTATATCTACCGCTGTTTTGGTTTCGAAGCCCTGGACACCCATTCCCTGGCCCGAGGCGAACTAAGCCGTTAGTGCTCATGCTGTATCTATCCGGGGTCCGGTCATCGGCTTTTGGCTATCGGTTGTCGGTTCTCAATCCTTAAACCAATAGCCTATAGCTGACAACTGAAAGCCGGCCTATAAGAAATACCCCAAAGCGTATCACCACACCAGGAAAATTAAGTTTCTCAATATCCTAGTCATTAAAAATACATCAATAATTAGTATATAGTTATCTATAGTTATCTATAGTTATATAATCATCTATATATTCTGACATAAAGACCAAACCGATTTCTATCCTGTCCAACAACAAAACTCATACTTCAAACACCTTTCTATTTAAACAAATGCTGTTTTTGCAATTAAATTATATCACAAAAAGCATTTATTTTTAATCCTATATATTCTATTGTTTTCTTCAAGCCACCCCTCTATTTTTCACCTAAATTTAGACATTGCCCAATTAATTCGTTGGGCTCAGCCCACCTAGGAGTCGACCGCTTATGTTACTGTGCTTTGATTCCGTGGCCGATTGCTGTAAACTTTCAACTTTCAAAGTTAATAATATTCGACATAATTATTTAAAATTATTCTATTGTAATTTTATTAATATCGATATTATAATTATTTTGTAAATTATTCCAGACGAAAGGAGTTATTTTTATTTTAATTTAATCAAAATTTAAATTATAGAAAAACATTTAAGAGGTAATTTAATTAATGCAATTTGATCAGGAGGTAATTTAATAATGAAAAGATTATCAAAATTATTAATTTCATTTCTTGTAGTTTCTATCTTTAGTTTAAGTAGCATTACATTTGCATATTCAGCACTTGTTGATGGTTCCAAATTAGTAACCAAAAATGATACAGAGGACAAGGCACTAATCAAATCCAAAGGTATTAGTGATGAATTGTTAAATCAATTAGGTTCTGATAGTGATGTTGTTGCAAGTACAATACGTTCCAACAATCTTAATGATAAACAAGTTAAGAACATTGTAAACGGACTAACAAACAAAAAATTTGATAAAGGAATTAAAAAAACTCCTGTTAATGGAATGGTAGAATTAAATGGACAAAAAATTGCTGTTCCCGATATTACCGAAAAATATAAAGATAGGGCATTAAAAACCTTCTCTACTGTAGAAGAAAAAGCAATAGAAACACATACTGGGGCGCATTATATTGTAGAATCGCTTGTTGGTTACAATAAGGTAACTGGATTCGCCAAATTACCAACATGTTATATTGCTCCAGGAACCACAGATACCCCATATCAAATTTTTGGTGCATTTACTAGTTCCTCTGGAGCGGATACCGGAATTTATACAAAAGATAATAAGAACTGGTATATTGCTATAAATATGGGGGGAATTAACTGGGATTCAGATAACGCTGACTGGGTTAGTGGTACGACACCGATTAATAGAACCCTTCACCCTACAGTATATTTACTAACTAAAGTTTTAAACAATTCAATTGAAATTCATGTCTTTGATGCAGTTACATTTGATACAATAACTTCAATGAGTTATTATGCACCTAGTAGAGGATTCAATGCCAACGGAACAGGCGTAAGACTTCTTAAAGAACATGCTTTAGCTTATCTAAAAGGAACAGGTGATCTAAGTAGCGGCTCTTATGTTCATAACTCTAAATGGTCTAACGTTAATATTTATAGTAATTATGGTTACGATTTGTGGAAGGCTAAATACACAGATATACGGTATAAAGCTGACACATCTGCCGAAAAACGCACAATTACTATTCTCAATTCAATACAAGATTATGAAGATGAAGTAAATATTGATTTTAATTTATAATATTTAGTTATATTAAAAGATCTCATAAACATGAGGTCTTCTTCCTTAATTAGTATTAATATTATGGTATATATTGATGTAATATATTAAAGGGGTGTCAATATGAAAAAATTTATATTAGGTCTTTTATGTGGTGTAATAATTTCTACTTCTTCAATTGTTTATGCTTCTGATTATGTCCAAACAACATTATTTCCTGCAAAATTCATAATTAACGGACAAAGCAAAGAATTAAAAAGCGAATATACTATTTTAAATTATAGCAACCATGTTTATGTACCTATACGCTTTGTTGCGGAAAACATGGGTGCAATTATTGACTATAATAATAATACAAAAACAATTAATATTAATAATATTTCCGGGGATTTACTTACTATTAAAGACCCAGAAGAAAATCTTGTCCGAGTAGGAAACCTCAATCTAGTAAAGGATGGTAATAATACAAGAGTAACCGGGAATATTGAGATTTTGCTATCAGGCACAAATATTATTGGGGCAAATTTATCATTTTATAACGATAAAGGCGAAAAAATGGGGTTTGTAGTAATAAGCGGTAATATACCACAAGGGTTACAGAGATTTGAAGTAACTGGAACTGGGGATTTTACTAATTATTCTTCTGTTAAATTAAATGTTGGTTATTTAAACGGTGTAAAAAACAGAGTTCCAAACTAAAGCAAAGGAGGGCGTATATTCAACCGTGTCAGGTAGGAGGGGTCAGACTTGATTTGCAGTCTGTTGCCGAAGAGCCTTAATTGTGGATTGGAGTGAAAACTGAGGTTAAAATAACAAATAATAAAAGTCTCATTTCGCTCCAGCCAGGTTCAATAACCGGATCGGTGGGCTTTCCCTTAAACCTTTTAGCCCATTTAACCAGCTTAAGAATATTATGAGCCGCTGATGCTAATAGCGCTTGCGTGTGTACGCTGCTTTGACCACGCAAGCGAGCACGGGTGAAAGAATGACAACCTTATTGGGCTATATTTATCGCTGTTTCGGCTTCCAAGCCCTGGACACCCATTCCCTGGCCCAGGGCGAACTAAGCCGCTAATTTGCTCATGCTGTATCTATCCGGGGTCCGGTCATCGGCTTTTGGCTATCGGTTGTCGGTTCTCAATCCTTAAACCAATAGCCTATAGCTGACAACTGAAAGCCGGCCTATAAGAAATACCCCAAAGCGTATCACCACACCTGCAGCACCACGCACTTCAGGTAATGGGTCTCCGGAGAGGCCAGCAGCATGGGATGGTCCTTGGCCTGCCGGCGCAGTTCCACCAGCCTTAACTGGCGTCCCGCATCCCTTCCGGCTTCCGCAATAACCTCCAGGAACATTTCTTCCTTCATGTGATAGGAACAGGAACAAGTAACCAGATACCCTCCTGGGGGAAGCAGCTTCATTCCCCGCAGATTAATTTCCTTGTAGCCCCGGACAGCGCCGGCAACAGCCTTTTTGGATTTGGTAAAGGCCGGCGGGTCCAGCACCACCACCTCAAACTTCTCTCCGGCCTTTTCCATGGCCCGGAGTTCATCAAAACTGTTGGTTTCCTTGAAGGAACAGTTTTTACCATAGCCGTTCAGCTCCGCATTGGCCCGGGCCACTTCCAGGGCCGGAGCGGCGATATCCAGGCCCAGCACTTCTCTGGCTCCGAACTTGGCCGCATACATGGAAAAAGTACCCGTATGACAAAAGCAGTCCAGCACCCGTCCTCCGTGAACCAGCCCCTGTAATGCCATGCGGTTTTCCCTTTGATCCAGAAAATAGCCTGTTTTCTGGCCTCCTGCCAAGTCCACCACGAAACGGAGTCCGTTTTCTTTAATGACCACCTTCGGATCAAAAGACGCCCCGATAAAGCCGGTTTGCAGGGGCAGTCCCTCCAGTTCCCGGACGGCAACATCGTTTCTTTCATACATCCCTCCGGGCTTCAGAATTTCCTGCAGCAGCTTGAGGATCGTTTCCTTATGTTTCTCTATTCCCAGGGTCAGGGTTTGTACCGCCAGATAGTCCCCGAATTTGTCCACAATCAGGCCGGGAAGAAAGTCCGCCTCGCCGAAGATCACCCGGCAGGCGTTGGATTCCCGGACCACCCGCTGCCGGTAGTCCCAGGCTGCTTGAATTCTCCTGCGAAAAAAATCCTCATTGATTTCTTCTTCCGCATTCCGGGTCATGATGCGTATGCTGATTTGGGAAGCCGGATTGATATATCCGCGGCCAATCAACCTCTCCCGGATATCGTAAACCTCGACGATGTCCCCAGGCTGAAATTCCCCCCGGATCTCCTTAATTTCCGTACGGTAAATCCAGGGATGCCCCCCTAAAATCCGTTTTTGTTTCCCTTCATGCAGGATTGCCTTTGCCATTTAGTTAAACCCCCGGTTCATGGTTTTCAATTTCTCTAGTATTGCCAATAACTTCACAGCATAAAGAAGGTGAGAGTCGGAAGACAGGGTTGCCCTTGTCCCATCTCTCACCTTTTGCGCTTTATTTACCGGCCAGTCTCATGGCCCGCTCCTGGGCCTCGGCCATGACTTTTTCCTCGTCCATGGTCAGCACCGCCCCATCCAGCATCACCAGTTTGCCGTCAATGATGACGGTGCGAACATCCCCGCAGTTTGCGGCGTAAGCGAGGTTGGCCACTAAATTATGCTGGGGGCACATGTGGGGCTGCTTGATGTCCACTAAAATAATATCGCCCCGCATGCCTTCCTTAATCAGCCCTACCCGGTCCCCCAAGCCCATGCAGAGAGCCCCGTCAATGGTGGCCATCTGCAGCGTCCGGTAAGCCGGAAGTACTTCGGGATTCATGGTTCCCACCTTTTGTAAATAAGAGCCCGCCCGCAGTTCCTCCAGCATGTCCAAATTATTATTGCTGGAAGTTCCGTCGGTACCGATCCCCACCGTAGCCCCCAGGTCCAGCAGCTTGGCCATGGGAGCAATGCCGCTGGCCAGTTTCATGTTGCTCTGGGGGTTATAGGCAATGCCCATGGCCTTTTGGGCCAGAATTTCCATATCTTCTTGATCCAGATGAACACAATGGGCCGCCAATACCGGCAGTTTAAACAGCCCCAGGCTGTCTAAATGCTGCACCGGCGTTTTGCCGTACTGCTTAAGCATATCGTCGTATTCGGTCCTGGTTTCCGCCACGTGAATATGGACACCCACTTTAAGTTTGGCCGCCAAATCCATCACCTTGCCCAAATAATCCGGAGGACAGGTATAGGGAGCGTGGGGACCCAGCATGGCGGTAATGCGTCCGTCCGCTTTACCGTTCCAGTTTTTGACCAGCTCCTCGGACTCGGTCAAGGCCGCGGCGCCGGTAGGGGCCACCCCTACCATGCCCCGGGCCAATACCGCCCTGATCCCGGACTTCTCTACCGCCCGGGCCACATGATCCATAAAGAAATACATATCCCCGAAACAAGTAGTTCCTGATTTAATCATTTCCAGGCAGGCCAGCATGGTTCCCCAGTAAACATCCTCGCCGGTCAGCCTGTCTTCAAAGGGCCAGATTTTTTCACTGAGCCAGGGCATCAGGGACATATCGTCGGCATAGCCCCGCAGCAGCGTCATGGCGGCATGAGTATGACAGTTTACAAAGCCCGGCATGGCTACCTCTCCGTCAGCCTCAATAACCTCGTCCATGTCAAAGTAACCGGGTGCCGAGCCAGGCAATCCCACATGGGTGATCCACCCGTCTTCCATAAGTATTTCACCTGTTTCAATGATGGCATCCGGGCCTTCCATGGTTAGGATGGTGGCCCCGCGGATCAGTAGCTTGCTCAACATTCATCTCTCCTACAACGATTACCACCGGCAATCGAATATTTTTACTTTATCTTTCTATCTATTTTATCTTTTTTATTTAGGCTGTCCATAGGATTGCCGGTAGGCCCGGCTTAATTCAGCCACATCCTGCTCCGGAATTACAAAGGGCTGTCCCAGGGCCTGGGCCCAGGCCAATATTCTGGCGTTTTTTTCAACCACCTGACAGACCGTAAAAGCCTCTTCCAGGGTTCTGCCAACCCCTACCAGCCCGTGGTTGGCCATCAACACGGCGTAGCGGTCCCCCAGGGCCGCCGCCACATTGTGCCCCAGTTGCTCGCTTCCGGGCAGGGCGTATTCCGCCACTTCCACCGCGCCGGCCACCAGCATGGCGGCATCCTCCACCACCGGATCAATCCGTTTGCGCAGCACCGCAAAAGCGCTGGCCACTTCACTATGGGTATGAACCACACCCCCTATGTCCGCCCTGGCCCGGTAGATGGCCAGGTGAACCCGGGCTTCGCTGGAAGGCCTCCGGTGCCCCCCAATGACCTGGCCGTCCAGCTCCAGAACCACCATGTCCGAAGGCTGCACAGCGGTGTAATCCATGCCGCTGGGGGTAATCACCACCGCCTTTTCCTCACGGACCAGCAGGGAGAGGTTCCCCCAGGTTCCCGCCACCAGTCCGGACTGGTACATTTGTCTGCCCAGGTCCGCTAACTTTTCTTTGGCCCTTTCTATTTTGCTCAATGCCTTCTCCCCCGCTTAGGTGGTATGATTCCAATCGTTGATGTAAGCTTCCTGCTCAGCCGTAAGGGAATCAATCTGCACACCCAGGGATTTTAACTTCAAATCCGCTACCCGGTCGTCGATCTCTTTCGGTACCACAAAAACCTTCTTCTCCAGCCGCCCCGAATTTTCCAGCACATATCTGGCGCTCAGGGCCTGCAGTGCAAAGGACATATCCATAATCTCCGCCGGGTGACCGTCGCCGGCCGCCAGGTTCACCAGCCGGCCCTCGGCCAGCAGGTAAATTTTACGCCCGTCTTGTAATACAAACTCTTCAATATCTTTGCGCACAATCCGGCGGGAAACCGACAGTTCCGCCAAATCCTTTTTATTGACTTCCACGTCAAAGTGTCCGGCATTGCACAGGATGGCGCCGTCCTTCATGTGCGGGTAGTGCTTTCCGGTAAAAACATCCTTGCAGCCGGTGACCGTAATAAATATATCGCCCATTTTGGCGGCTTCCAGACTGTTCATAGGGTGAAAGCCGTCCATGTAAGCCTCGATGGCCTTAACCGGGTCGACCTCCGTTACAATCACCTTGGCTCCCAAGCCCCGGGCCCGCATGGCAATTCCTTTGCCGCACCAGCCATATCCTGCTACCACCACGGTTTTGCCCGCCGTAATCAGGTTGGTGGTCCTCATGATGCCGGACCAAACCGACTCCCCGGTTCCGTAACGGTTATCAAAAAGATACTTGCAATAAGCATCATTTACAGCAATCATGGGAAATCTTAATTGACCTTGCCGCTCCAGGGAACGGAGGCGCAAAACCCCGGTGGTGGTCTCCTCGCAACCGCCCAGCACCCGGGAGGCCAGCTCGGTCCGTTCGGTATGCAGCAGTTGAACCACATCTCCGCCGTCGTCAATGACAATATCCGGCTGATCATCAATCAGATGCAGCAGGTGGTCTTTATATTCCTCCTCGCTGGCGTTATACCAGGAATAAACATTCAAACCCGCTGCCGCCAGGGCGGCGGCTACATCATCCTGAGTGGAGAGAGGATTGGAGCCGGAAATGGACACCTGGGCCCCGCCGGCTTTTAAAACCTCGGCCAAATAAGCGGTTTTGGCTTCCAAATGAATACAAACCGCCACCCGGACGCCCTTAAAAGGCTGCTCCCGTTCAAATTCCTCCCGAATGGCGTTTAATACCGGCATATGCTGGCGAACCCAGTCAATTTTTAACCGTCCCGCAGGCGCCATTTGAATATCCCTTACAATATAGTCCGGCATGCTAAACCTCCTCCTGTTTCTTATCCCGGAAAATCTTTTTCAGGTTTTCCGTATAGGGTGGTTGTACCACTCCCTTTTCGGTGATAATGGCTGTCACCAGCCCGTTGGGCGTTACATCAAAGGCCGGGTTCCACGCCTTCACCCCGTCGGGGGCCACCACTTGGCCCGCATGGTGGGTTACTTCCCGGGCATCCCGCTCTTCTATGGGTATTTGCTCGCCGGAAGAAAGATTCATATCAATGGTGGATAAGGGCGCTGCCACATAAAAGGGAATTTGGTGGTACTTTGCCAGCACCGCCACCCCATAGGTGCCGATTTTATTGGCCACATCCCCGTTGGCCGTAATGCGGTCCGCCCCCACGATGACACAATCCACCATTTTTTGGGACATTAAATAACCGGCCATATTATCGGTAATCAGTGTAACCGGAATCCCTTCCTGCACCATTTCCCAGGAAGTCAGCCTGGCCCCCTGAAGCAGGGGCCTGGTTTCATCGGCATAAACACTCACTTTCTTGCCTCTCTCATGGGCCGCCCGAATCACGCCCAGGGCGGTACCGTAGCCCGCTGTTGCCAGGGCCCCGGCATTGCAGTGGGTTAAAACCCGCACCTCATCCGGAAATAATTGCTGGCCGTATTCCCCCATCCTGCGGTTGCTTTCCACATCCTCGTTGTAAATGGCATGGGCCTCTTCCAGCAGGATGTCCCGGAGTTCCTGCACACTCTTTTCTCCGGCGGAGCTGAGCCGCAGCATCATACGGTCCAGCGCCCACCGGAGGTTAACGGCTGTGGGCCGGGTGGCGCCCAGTTCACCGGCAATGGACTCCAGCTTCTCCAGAAATACCTTGGGATCTTCCGTTTGGATTTGTCCGGCTCCCACCACCAGGCCATAGGCTGCGGCAGCCCCAATGGCCGGGGCTCCTCTTACCGAAAGCCGCTTAATGGCTTCCGCCACGGTATAATAATCGTTGCACTCAATATATTCAATGGTTCCGGGTAATTTAGTCTGATCCAGCAAACGCAGCCGGTTGCCTTCCCAGATAATGGCGTCCAAAAAAATCACTCCTTGTTTAACTTTTCCAGGGCGCCCTGGCAGAGGCAGCCTCTTTCCGGATCAATGAGGGCGATGGCTTTCATGGCCAGTTTGCGAAGATTCTCCGCGTTCTCGGCCATGACCTCCAAGACCTCCTGGTGCGTTAACTTGGTTGGTGAAATGCCTGCGGCAAAGTTGGTCACCATGGAAATATTAACATAACACATTTCCTTCTCCCGGGCCAGCACCACTTCCGGTACGCTGGTCATGCCCACCAGATCCCCGCCCAGCAGCTTCAACATTTTAATCTCGGCGGGCGTCTCAAAACGGGGCCCTTCGGTGGTTACATAGATTCCCCCGTTGTGGTAATGCAGGCCGAATTCCCCGGCAGCCTGGGCCAGCACCTGGCGCAATTCCGGGCAGTAAGGGTCGGTCACATCCGTATGCACAACCCCCTGCTCGCCCCCCTCAAAGAAAGTATGTTTCCGTACCTTGGTAAAATCTAAAAACTGATCGGCAAAAACAAAGTGTCCCGGAGCCATTTTTTCATTTAAAGAGCCTACGGCCGCAGTGGCAAAGATGCTTTTGACCCCCAGCTCCTTCAGGGCGGCAATATTGGCCCGGTAATTTACCAAGTGCGGCGGCACCGAGTGACCTGCCCCGTGACGGTTTAAAAAGGCTACGGATTTGCCCTGGTAATCACCAATTTTTAAACCTACATCTCCATAAGGAGTACTTACCTTTTCGTCTCGAATACCCGTTAGTATATTGGGGTCGTAAACACCCGTTCCTCCAATGATGGCAATACGAACACTCACAAGGATCCCCCATTTCCACAAAATTCTAAGAGTAGCATGGTTTATAATAACCTGAAATATTCTCCTTATAAAAGCCGTTATCCTCTAAAATTAACCAATTTTATTTCTTTTGCAGTATCTTTAATGACAGTACTTCGGATGCCGAATTGTTTAAAAATTACAACAAAAGACCCGAGGCAAATAAGCCTCAGGTCATTCTATCAGGGGATCTGTTCAGAGCATCCCCCATGTTCCTGTGGAATGCTATCTTCTCATGGCTCTGAGCTTCTCCACCCGTTCCGCAATGGGCGGGTGCGTGCTGAAAAGCCGGGCCATGGAAGCCCCGGAAAGGGGATTCATAATAAACAGGTGCGAGGTGGCGGGGTTTACCTCCATAGGCGGCAGACGGTGAGCCGCTGACTCAAGCTTCAGCAGGGCATTGGACAGCCCTTCCGGCGAACCGGCAATTTGAGCCCCGGTGGCGTCCGCCATATATTCCCGGGAACGGGAGATGGCCATCTGGATAATCATGGCCGCAATGGGAAATATAATGGCCATCACCAGGCCGCCCAGCATGCCGCCGCCTCCCTCTTCATCATCACTGCGGCCCATGCCGAAAATGGCGCCCCACTGCAGGGCGCTGCCCATCATGCTGATGGCGCCGGCCAGGGCGGCGGCAATGGTTCCTACCAGTACGTCACGGTTTTTAATGTGCGCCAGTTCATGGGCCAAAACCCCTTCCAGCTCCTTGGGACTTAAAAGGCGCAAAATTCCTTCGGTTACGGCCACCGCCGAGTGGGCGGGATTCCGTCCGGTGGCAAAGGCATTGGGCTGATCCGAAGGCTGGATATAAAGCTTGGGCATGGGAAGTCCCGCCCGCCGGGACAGGTTCTTGACCATAGCGTACAATTCAGGCGCTTCCGCTTCGGAAACCGGATAAGACCGGGTCATCTTAATGGCCATTTTATCACTGTAAAAATAAGTGAAAAAGTTCATGCCCATAGCAATCAGGAAAAACAGCATGGCGCCGGATGACCCGCCAATGGCATTGCCCATCAGAACCAGCAGGATGGACAGACCGCCCATTAAGAGCCAGACTTTCATGGTATTCATCATTCCACTCCCCCTAAATCATAACTTCCTTAAAACTCATCATCACCAAAATCCATCATATCCCCGAAGCCCAAATCAAAGCCTTCGTCTCCTTCTGCTTCGGCACCGGCCTCTTCATTCTCATCACCGCCAAAGAGTTCTCCCAATACAGCGCCGCCCAGCATGCCGGCGACCATCCCCCCCATAAAACCGCCAAAGGGAGAGCCTGGGGCTGCCCCAGGGTAACCCTGATAGCTAGGAGCCATCCGGGGCCCCTGGAGGGAAACCTGTCTTAACTGACCTTCCAGGAACTCCTTGATGGTATCGGCCAAGGGCTGTTCGTGGTCATTGCTTAGCATTTCAGAGGGCAGGGCCAGCTCTGCATGGTGGGTTACGCTTTTTACGCCGCCGGCCAACAGCAATTCTAAAAACAGCTTTAATTCATCACCCTGGGTATGGAATTTGAGTTTTACTTCCCGTAGTTGTTCAAAAAACTGCTCTGAGGGGTAAAACTCAAACTCCTGACCATATTGCCCCACTTTTCCGGAACTGATTTTTTCCTTAAAGCCCAAGATCTGCAGGGCACTAAAAACCAGGGACATTTCCCGGCCGGGCAGCACCGCGAACCGGTCGGCATCGCCGGCATCCTTGGCCTGGGCGATGTCCATTTTAGTAACCAGCGAATAGGCCACGGAACCTTTGGAAACCGGGTACTGCATTGTAATTGGATGTTGAAAGGGAATTTCCCTGGTTTCACCGGCCTCAATACGAAAATCCCGGGCCACCGGAAGGGTCTCCACCACCCTGGTGAACTCTTTGCCCCGGATATTCACCTTCAGTACCACATCCACCTCCAGGGCATGGATCTCCTGATCCACCGTCCCTCCTTCCACCACCACTTTTCCCGTGACAGCCTCGCCAATACGGTACTGTTCCTTCTCCAGCACCAGGTTGACCTTTGCCGCTCCTACACCAAAGCGGACCATCAACTTCTTCAACATGAAACCAAATGCACTCCTTTTTTGAATGTTCTGCACTAAATAAAAGGCGCTGTTTCGTTAAGGTACAACAGCAGCGACTGGATCACCGCCAGACTTTGCATGAGTGCCTGCCTGGTTACCAGCGCCGCCTGCTTGGCATCCATGCCGCTCATGACCGGCTGCAACTGGGCCAGTTGAATTTCCAGTTGTTTAAACTGTTCTTTCAGGAAGTTCACATCAATACTGGCCGGTTTGTTTTTTCCCGTCTCTCCGGATAAAAAAGATTGGTCTAAAACAGACATTCGTTCTTTGATCTCATCCAGTGTGAAGCGTTGCTTTTTCATCCCTTCAATGAGTTTTAACCGCAGCAGGGAATCCTGATGATAATAGCGGTAATTACTTTCCGACCGTACGGGTTTAAGCAGGCTAAGATTGGTATAGTAATCAATGGTTCGTTTGCTTACACCGGCCAATTCCGCCAGTTCGCCAATTTTGTAAAGTTTCATATCCCCATGAACAACCACCTCGCTTTTAGTATATAGCATCGCCATAAAACTGTACAGTTATACGTTACACTGTTATTGCCCGTTTCTCCTAAAGGGGTCCCCAAAGGTCTGTGGGAAAGACCATTAGTAAAATTTTCTTTTTTGAAGATAATAATTTTATCACAACAGAAAGGTTGGCGTAACATTGATTTTGATAAACCTGCTGCTGATGGTTCTGCTGATTGCAGCCACCGCTTTTTTTGTTGCTGCGGAATTTGCCATTGTCAAGGTGAGAGATTCCCGTATCGAACAATTAATTCAGGAAGGAAACAAACGGGCGGAAGCTGTCAGGAAAGTCATCCACAACCTGGACGGCTACCTCTCGGCCTGTCAGTTGGGCATTACCCTCACTGCTTTAGGTTTGGGCTGGATCGGAGAACCGGCCGTGTCCGACGTCATTGAACCGCTCATTCATTACCTGGGCCTGCCTGCCGCCGTAACCGAAGGTCTGTCCTTTGTGATCGGTTTTTCAGTCATCACCTTCCTGCATGTGGTCATTGGGGAACTGGCGCCCAAAACCCTGGCCATCCAATTGGCCGAGAAGGTAACCCTGGCCATTTCACCCATTTTGATCCGTTTTTACAAAATCATGTACCCGGCCATTTGGCTTTTAAACGGTTCCGCCCGGTTTATCATCAAACTCATGGGCCTGCATGCGGTATCCGAGCACCAGCAGATTCACTCCGAAGAGGAAATCCGCATGATTCTGCTGCAAAGCCATCAGGGAGGAGAAATTAATCAAACCGAGCTGCAATTGGCCAGAAATTCCCTGCACTTTGCCGACCGGGTGGCCCGGGAAATCATGGTACCCCGTACCGATATGGTTTGTTTGTATACCCATTTGAGCTGGGAAGAAAACCTGAAAATTATTACCGAGGAGAAATATGCCCGCTATCCGGTATGCGACGGGGATAAAGACTGCATCATCGGTTTTGTGAATACCAAAGATTTATGTTTTAGCGGCTTAACGGATTTAAATAAGCTGAATTTAGAAGGGTTGCTTAAACAATCCCTGCGTAAAGTCATGATCGCCACCGAACTGACACCCATCGACCAGATTTTAAAGAAAATGCAAAAAAACCGGCTGCAGTTGGCCATTGTGCAGGATGAGTACGGCGGCACCGCCGGTCTTTTGACCATTGAAGACATTTTAGAGGAGATTGTGGGGGAAATTCAGGATGAATACGATGAAGAGCGGCAGCTCATTGAACCCCTGGGCCAAGGCAGATATTCCGTGGACGCCCGCATACCCATTGCGGATTTCAACCTGGAGTTTGATTTAAACCTGGAGGCCAAGGGCGTCTTTACCCTGGGCGGCTGGTTTTTGGAGGAATCTCACCGGCGTCCGGAAAAAGGCCAGACCGCCCAATACAAAAACCTGAAGTTCACCATTTCCGAAATGGAGCAGAACACCATTCGGCGCATTGAACTGACCTATCCACCCAAGGAATAACTCAAGAGGACGGCAGACTCTTTACACATTCTGTCGTCCTCTTGGTTTTACTGTTCCTTATAGGTAGGCTAGTAACGGAGCGGGTAATGCAAATCGTGATGGGCGACCATCAGTTTCAAATCCTTATAGGTAGGCTAGTAACCTTAAACGCGAAAACTACGGAGGCCGGCACAGAAGCCAAGTTTCAAATCCTTATAGGTAGGCTAGTAACTGGTATTGGCCACTTATATCACCGTCCCATTCCCAGTTTCAAATCCTTATAGGTAGGCTAGTAACGGATTGGAAGGCTTTCCCCAGGTCTTTTTGATTCATCTGTTTCAAATCCTTATAGGTAGGCTAGTAACGCTGCGTCTAATATTTTCCGCTGAGCAATGGGAGGTTTCAAATCCTTATAGGTAGGCTAGTAACTGATGAAATAGACTTGGACGATAAACGGCTTAACGAGGAGTTTCAAATCCTTATAGGTAGGCTAGTAACGTAGGCCAACGATTCGGCTTGTTCATTGGTAGTATGTTTCAAATCCTTATAGGTAGGCTAGTAACGGCTTTTATGACAGGTTCTTTAGACCCCGACCCCAGTTTCAAATCCTTATAGGTAGGCTAGTAACGGACCAGGAGTTAACTGTAACTATTGTGGATTGTCATATCGTTTCAAATCCTTATAGGTAGGCTAGTAACGGCCAATCGACTCACCAATATGTGAAAGTGGCGCCAAGTTTCAAATCCTTATAGGTAGGCTAGTAACGGGTTATGACGAAACACAGCCATGGAGGTGAGTAAATGGGTTTCAAATCCTTATAGGTAGGCTAGTAACAAAGATGGTGAATCATGAAAAAATTCATAACGAAAGTAAGTTTCAAATCCTTATAGGTAGGCTAGTAACCCTGCTGACTCACTTTAAGGCGGCGGGGGCAAAGTAGTTTCAAATCCTTATAGGTAGGCTAGTAACTTAAAACAATCAATAACAGCAACTTTGCTTTTTGGTTTCAAATCCTTATAGGTAGGCTAGTAACTTGCAGTGAGCGAGGTGATACAAAGAAATGTATGAAGTTTCAAATCCTTATAGGTAGGCTAGTAACACGGGATACTTGTTTTTAAATGGAATGAAGACCAAGTGTTTCAAATCCTTATAGGTAGGCTAGTAACGGACCAGTGACCAAGTTCCCTGGCCGGCGGATGTCAAGTTTCAAATCCTTATAGGTAGGCTAGTAACGAAAAGATCAGAGGAGGTTTTAAAATGAATGTACAAAGTTTCAAATCCTTATAGGTAGGCTAGTAACAGTGGGGTCGAACATCGATACTGGTAAGGTTGCTCTGGTTTCAAATCCTTATAGGTAGGCTAGTAACTCAACGGACGGGCGGTAAAAGAGGAGACCGCGAAGATGTTTCAA
Organism: Desulforamulus ruminis DSM 2154; assembly: GCF_000215085.1. Lineage (NCBI taxonomy): Bacteria > Bacillati > Bacillota > Clostridia > Eubacteriales > Peptococcaceae > Desulforamulus > Desulforamulus ruminis. Next base: position 1,802,362 of record NC_015589.1, on the reverse strand, counting down.
ATCCTTATAGGTAGGCTAGTAACGGACTGACTGCCCGGAACCCGCCAGTCGGATAAAAGTTTCAAATCCTTATAGGTAGGCTAGTAACGTGATTACGAACCCCCAAAAAGGCTCTCTCCGCGAGTTTCAAATCCTTATAGGTAGGCTAGTAACCTATACATTTAAGCTGTTCTTTTCACAACTCCATCTGAGTTTCAAATCCTTATAGGTAGGCTAGTAACATACCAAGGAGTTTTCCGCCGTACTCAATGCGATATAGTTTCAAATCCTTATAGGTAGGCTAGTAACTCGTTCAAGCACCAACAAGTAGGTCACCAAGCCTGGTTTCAAATCCTTATAGGTAGGCTAGTAACTGATGCCACGGATCAGTGGGCCAATGCGTCGGTGAGGTTTCAAATCCTTATAGGTAGGCTAGTAACCTGCGAAACAAATGGATGAACGGTTTGAAGATATGTTTCAAATCCTTATAGGTAGGCTAGTAACAAATACCATTCCCCAACCAAATCTTCGCGACGCATACTATGTTTCAAATCCTTATAGGTAGGCTAGTAACTGTTGACAATCACTAATAACCGTTATACAATAGCAGGTTTCAAATCCTTATAGGTAGGCTAGTAACTGCTGCTGTTACGAAACCGGCGACAGGAGGGGTAGTTTCAAATCCTTATAGGTAGGCTAGTAACTTGATCGATAATCCTAACCATGTGTGGAGTGTGCCGGGTTTCAAATCCTTATAGGTAGGCTAGTAACCAGTCTACGCCAGGAACCGCGAGGCGGCAATGCCTACGAGTTTCAAATCCTTATAGGTAGGCTAGTAACTTTCAGCCATTTTGTTTTACCTCCATACATGCAATGTGATGTTTCAAATCCTTATAGGTAGGCTAGTAACCTGGAAGCCCTTCGATTGCAGGGGATCCGGGTCTCGTTTCAAATCCTTATAGGTAGGCTAGTAACTTAGTCACCATGTTCAACCTCCTTCTTTAAAACATGTTTCAAATCCTTATAGGTAGGCTAGTAACGTTCGAGGCGGCGGGTATTGTGAGAAGCATAGACCGTTTCAAATCCTTATAGGTAGGCTAGTAACTAGCTCAAACCACCATTGATGGATACACTAACTATATGTTTCAAATCCTTATAGGTAGGCTAGTAACCAAATTCCTGCTATACCACGATTATTTTCTCTTTCCAAGTTTCAAATCCTTATAGGTAGGCTAGTAACTATGGTCTCAATCAGCTTTTTCACGGTGCTTTTTTGGTTTCAAATCCTTATAGGTAGGCTAGTAACGCATTATAGATTTGCTGCCACTTGGAGCCATCGCCGGTTTCAAATCCTTATAGGTAGGCTAGTAACAACTAAAAGGCTTAAGGAATACATCATGGAGCAAGCAGTGTTTCAAATCCTTATAGGTAGGCTAGTAACGCTGAATGCCATCATTAAAGAAGAGGAAGAAGACAGTTTCAAATCCTTATAGGTAGGCTAGTAACAGTCCAGATGATTATACGCCAACAATTTACACCGAAGAGGTTTCAAATCCTTATAGGTAGGCTAGTAACGTTGTTGATTACAGATTTATCCAGTCATATCTCAAAGAAGTTTCAAATCCTTATAGGTAGGCTAGTAACAAAATATTTAACTAATTATATTAATAATTAAAATAGTTTCAAATCCTTATAGGTAGGCTAGTAACTGGCCCTTCCTTTGATCGAAGCGGTGTCCGAATATTTCAAGTTTCAAATCCTTATAGGTAGGCTAGTAACTCGCTATGATACCTGCAAGGGGAGCAGCTACAGCAGGTTTCAAATCCTTATAGGTAGGCTAGTAACTCGATGCTACAGATGAAACACTTACCGAAATATCTAGTTTCAAATCCTTATAGGTAGGCTAGTAACGCAGAGGGCAGTCTGGCCCATGAAATCGCAGAATTGTTTCAAATCCTTATAGGTAGGCTAGTAACCTAATCAAGTTGATATATTAAGGAAGCTATTAAATTGTTTCAAATCCTTATAGGTAGGCTAGTAACAGGGTTACTTTCCACTCGCTAGCTGCATCTGTAAAGGGTTTCAAATCCTTATAGGTAGGCTAGTAACTAAAGCAGCAGTGTTGACCTTATACAGTGCGCTAGATAGTTTCAAATCCTTATAGGTAGGCTAGTAACCTGCGAACGATAGTTTTTGTCTTGGCCTGTCTGTTAGGTTTCAAATCCTTATAGGTAGGCTAGTAACCCGGTTGGCTCTCGTCATAATCGGCATTAACCCCCCGTTTCAAATCCTTATAGGTAGGCTAGTAACCCGTCGGAAGCCGCTAATTAAAAGGGTTGTTAAAAAATGGCTCCTGCTATTTGCAAAATTGCTATTTTCCCCAACCCTTTGATTACGCCGGTTTATCCTTTTTAAATTGTCGTCGATCCCCGGGGTTTTTTGCACTACTGTTGTCTCTCATAAATAATTGCAAAAGATGGGATAAGTAGGGTTAAAGTGGGAAATGACGGGATGTATTGATTTTAATAGAGTTGTGGGTTTTGTAGGGAAAATAGTTTTGCAGTAAAATGAGAAAAAACATTACTAAATAAGGGTGTTTATAACTAAAAAGGCCCGCCGCCGTTGTATTTTAACAGCTTGGTGACGGGCCTTTCTCTTTTAGTAACAAACTTTTCAGGAATCCAGTAATTGCAAATGTTAGATAGCTTTTTAGGGCTGTTACTTTATAAATCCATAAGGATATCCGGGCTCAGTTTCTAGTACATTTTTAGAGTTTCTTTTATATCAATTGGTAAACCATGATTGGTAAACTAAATGGATTGGTAAACCGCTTAATATACCTTATAATTGCTATTCTCAGCGGTTTTTAAATTTTTGGATATTATTTTTGGTAAATCATATAATTATGCATTAAAATGAATAATTATAAATTTAATCCTTTTTACAATTCTAGCTTATAAAAAAATATAAGGGGATTTCTCCCCTTATATTGTATTAAAAAAGGCTCCGTCTTCTCTGAAGCGATCAAGTAATACATCAACGTCCTGTTTTGAAAACTTAGCAATGAATTTACCAATAATGGTTATATCATCATCAATATTAGCAATAATATCTGAGTATTCTGGGTTAGATGAGCGTAGGATAAATGAACCATTATTGTTAAAGAAGTGTTTTAAAGTTACTTCTCCATTGAGTCGAACGGCGGCGATTTCACCATTTTCAACAGTGGGCTGCATTCGTATCTGTACTACATCACCATCAAATATTTCATCACCAATCATGCTATCCCCTCTGACCCGAGTTAAGAAGGTTCCACTTTTGGCCATATGTACTGGTACCGGGAGATAACCTTCAATAAGATCTTCTGTGGACACTGGACGGCCAGCCGGAATCTGACTAAGTACCGGCAGGTAGCAAACGTTGCTCTTAGAAGTTTCCGGTTCTTTCTTCAGTTTTACCCGCGGGGTATTCGTTTTAATTGAAGTTCTACTACCTTTGCCTGATAGTCGTTTTGCAACCAATGTTAATACATTAATATCTTCTTCAGAAAGATCTTTTAAATATTTAAGCAGTTCGCTATTACTTCCGCTCTCCCTAAATTCAAGCCTGTCCTCTTCCCCTTCTGATATCCTAGAAACTCTTCCAGGAATTTGTTCAAGCTTTTCTATTTTTTTACCCAATATTAACCAGTCAAGGGATACATCAAAATGCTCTGCAATTTTAGCAAGCGCATTTGCGCCTGGCATTGACTTTCCCCGTTTCCAATCCCCAAGGTTTCCTGTAGATATTCCTATAATTTTAGCAAATTGAGTTTTAGTTAATCCGTTATCTTCTATAGTTTTTTCTATTCTATCAGAAATGGTTTCCAAAGGCTTCACCTCTTTATAAACAACGGCGCAAATGCGTTATTTGCTATTGAGTTTCGACGTATTTGCGTTTATAATAGCTACAAAGGGGGGCAAAATCCCCTACTAGGCAAATATTATCATAGTACAAATAAGGCAACAAGCATTACTTGCCACCATGAATAGACAAGAAAGGGGGAAAAACGACGATGGGCAGAAGAAAATTGACACCTTTCGGATTAGAAGTTAAGAAGAAACTTTTAGATATGGGCGTAACTGCTAAGGAGTTCTGTGAAGAAAATAAGATTCCGGCCAAAAAATTTTCCGACCTATTGACCGGTGATAGGAAAACTGAAAAATATATTCAGATTATCCGAGAGAAGTTGAAAATATCTGCTTAAGTCTTTTGTATGAGATAAGCTGGTGGAGAATGTTGGTGTATTGCAATTCCTTAACCGGGCTATCAAAACACAGTTTAGGGGGTGATGTAAAATCCTACCGCCTGATGAGTCCTAAAGAGGATGAAACGATGAACCCAGGTGAAGATAAGGCCGGAGCCTGGGGGAGTAGCGGGGTCTAAATTAATGCTAAGGAGGTGAGAGAAGTTGGGCGAAATTTATATTTCTACAACCAAGGCTGCCAAACTAGAGGGCATATCACGTCAAATGGCGCATAAAAAAGCATCTGCCGGTGATTGGATTGTCAAGATTGCTAAAATTGGCAAAGGCGGCAAAAGTGGTATGGGCTTTCTGATAGCTCTTTCTTCTCTCTCATCTGTGGCCCGGCAGCGATACTGCCAAAATACAATCCAGGAAGTAAAAGAAAATCAGGAATTAGCAGAGGTTGTGGAATTACACCCACCGGTACCGGTGGCCCCGCTAAACCTAGCCGAAATTGAAGCGAAAATTGGTAAAATCCGGTTTGAAAAAATATTGGCTGATGCTGACGAAAAGGCAGCCATTTGCGAGGAAGCTCTGGATGTGCCGGACGGCTCGAAGAAGACTCAACATAGGGAACTGGTAGCCGCCAAATATGGGATTAGCACCAGAACCCTTTATGGGTACATAAAAGAATACCAGGAAGGAGGTCGAACAGCGCTGATCCGTAAACTGAACGGTCTGGGACGCGAAACTACCAGACGGACGGTTTCAGAGGAGTTAGAAAGAGTTATTCGCAGCCTGTACCTGCAGCCCAATAAACCCAAAGTTTCTCACGTGTATGACAAGGTAAAAAAACTGCTTGAGAGAGAGAGTTTGGAAGTACCCAGCAGGGCCACAATATACCGGGTTGTTGAGGATCTGAACAAGTACGAACCGGACCTGGTCTGCCTGGCTAGGGAAGGCCCGGAAGCCTACATGAAAAAGTTTGCCATCAAAGCCACCCGGTCAGAACCCCAGTTTATGAACGAGGTTTGGGAAGGTGACCATCACCGCCTGGATGTCTTCATAAAATACAACGGCAGACCCGTGCGGCCATGGATGACAGCCTGGTTGGATGTAGCCACCCGAACCATTATTGGCTATGCCCTCTCGATCCAAGCCAATGGCCGGACCATTGCCCTGGCCATGCGTCATGGCATACTCCCCAAAGTTCGATCCGGCTGGGAAAAACCGGTCTTCAGCAAACCTATGGCTAAATCTATTGGGGATCTGGGCTGGGGTGAGGAAGAACTTTTGGCTGATGTTGGGGAAACTCTACCGATTTTCGGAGTTCCCAAGACCATCTATATTGATAATGGTGAGGACTACAAATCCCAGGTTAAAAAGCAAAAGAAAAGTAACGATTTTGAGTACAGCCGTCAGACCCGCAGTGTATGTGACCTGCTAAATATCAATCCAATGTTTGCCACCCCTTACGCCCCTTATGCTAAGGGACACATGGAAAGATGGTTTGGCACCTTTACAGACCGCTTCGCCCGGTACTTGCCCGGATATTGCGGCAAAGACAACAAACAACGGCCCTATAACCTGGATGAAAAGAAGATGGCCGCCCAGGATATGCTGCTGGAATTAGATGAACTGAACTACTTAATGGAAGTCTACCTCCACCAATATCATAATACCGTCCATTCCAGTCTGGGCATGACACCGCTGCAGAAAGTAGCCATAACACCAAAAGTTACTAAGGCGTTGCCGGATGCACGGACACTGGATATTTGCCTTATGGATAATGAAACTGCCGTGATACAGACCAGCGGTATTGAAAAGTTCGGTTCCCGAGGAAAACGGCGCTGGTTCCATCATCCGGACCTGGACAAACTGGTGGGTCAAAAGGTGGTTATCCGCTACGATCCCAACCGGATTGGAGAGATCCTGGTATTCTCACCTCGTTCAGGAAAGTTTCTCTGTACTGCCACCAACAAAGAATTGTTGGCATGGGGGGCTACCAGAGACGATCTTACTAAGTTCCAAAAGCAGAGGGCATCCCTCCGCAAAGAACTGCGGGAGCAGCTTAAAGGGATTCGGAAGGTTTCCCTTGACTCCCTCATCAAGGAACGGAAACAGGCTGGGTCTCACGTGCTTACCGGGAAAGTATCGGAAGATACTCCCCAGGTGCAGCTAATGACCGGTATGGAGCCGGTGGCCAAGCAGCGTAAAAAGAAAGCCACAAAGGAAACTCAAGACACGGGTAAAACCAAGCCAAAGAAAAAGACCAATATTTTTGATGAAATGTTATTGCAGGCCGGAAGTTAAATATAAGGAGGTTAATCCATGTCAACTGCTACTGCTACGGTTCTGGCGGCTACCTGGTCCAAGGCCAGAACGATTTTAAATAGTCTGGTGAAAGATGAAGGAACAAAAGTCACGGACGTCGCCAAGGCCCTGGGTAAGTCACATTCGACCATTTCTCTGTACATCAATGGAAAGTACCCTAGCAATGATAAGTTTGAAGAATTGGTTGAGGGGTATTTGAAGTCTCTTGGCAAATGGGTTGAGGACCAGGAGGAAGAAAACGTGCCTGAAAGTGGCTATATCGTTGATATTTCCGAACTTGGCACGATCATTACGGATGATTACCAGCGCGTGCGCGGTGTATGCCGGAAAAGCCAGGAACGAAAAGAATTTGGGATTGTCGTAGGTGACCCCGGTGCCGGAAAAACCCGTGCTTTGGAGGATTACGCCAAGGAAAATCAGGGCGTGGTAATGATTACCTGCGATGAAACCAGCAGCATCAAAAGTGTTTTGACAGAAATTACGGAGGGATTGCATTTAGAGGCCCGGGGGGCTTCGGCTACTCTCTTAAATAAAATCGTTAAAGAGCTTAAGAGACGGCCCAGGCTGCTCATTGTGGATGAAGCAGACAAGGTGAAGTTAAAAGTATTGGAAACCCTGCGTGGTATCTACGATAAGGCAAAAAATATAGGGGTGGTTTTATGCGGAAACCAACCCCTAGCAGAAAAAATAATATTGTTAGCTGAAGACAGACCCGAACTGGCTAGGCTTCGGGACCGCCTAGGATATTATATCACAACCAATGGTTTAACCGAACCCGAGGCGGCAAAATTTTTAGAAAGGGTTAACCTCACAGCTTCCGCCAGAAAAATGATGATAGACGTGGCGGTAAACCGGGGGATTCGCCAACTGGTAAAATCCCTGGACCGGCTTTTGGAAGTTACCGCCGGTGAACGGATAACGGACAGCATGGTGACTGACGTAGGCCGCATTTACCTTGGTTTTAATGCTTAGGGGGTGAATGCCATGATTGTAAAGGTGGATATTGTAACTGGGAAGGTAATCATTAACAGAATCCGGGAACTTTGGTACCGGGAAACCTGCCTCTCTATGACCGAAGCAGAGTACAAATGCTGGCTAGAGCAAGAACTCATTCGGCAAAAAGGTAGGATGACGGCATGGATGGAAACAGCCGATATTTTGGACAGCGCCAATCAGGGTACTCCGAATCCCAGGAGACGTAAGGGGAATCCTATCCCGCCCGAACTGCTGCAATACCTGATTATGGAAATTGAGTTTGGAACGTCACCAAGAGCCCTTGCCCAGAAAACGGGCATTATGACTGGCACCATTCACCGTATTTATAGGCAGTTAAGTAAGTACCGAAAGTTTTTGGAGGCCTACCGGCTGGATGATCTGGGGATAGATATTGATACGATCATTGCCAAAACCGGCCTAACCAGCGGAACGGTGAAGACTCTTCTGGGTAAGCGCAACGCCCTTCTACAAACGAATAAACTAGTTAGCTAAAGCTTATGCCGAAACCCCCAGGGACTTCCCTGGGGGTTGTGTAGAGGGCGGCTCCCTCTCACCTGAAGACTGCAAAAGCAGACCGGGCAACCCGGTGGCAAGCCAAAATTATACAAAGGAGGTGAACAAGATGCCCGAGGCTTCCCTTTCTCCAGAACTAAACAACAAATTCCTTCAGGCATTGGCTTCGGCAAAGGTTAAAAACCTGACCGATATTGGTAAGATTACTCTGCAAGTAATAGGCTATTTTGATTCTATGAACTTGCAAAGAGTAACCGCTCTGGTGAATTTGGCTGGTGCTGTGCGGCAACACTTGGATTCACAACAAAGGGTAAATCTTTATGAGGCACTTCTTCAATATGAGAAACTGGCCTGCAGGTTTTATCAGGATGGGATCTGTTCTGAAGGAACCTGCGCCAGCGGAAATTTTTGTTGCTTTGATTGCGAAAGGAAAGCGGCCTGTGAAGATCCTTGCCCCAGGCCATGTGTAGGTTACGACTAGGGAAAGGGTGAATCCAATGACTGAAACCAAGAGCAAAAAAGGATTTAATGAGGATGAAAAAGCCTTGGTGGAGTACCTAAAGAACAAGCTTAAGGAGGCTAATGTCCTTAAATTTCCTCAGGACTGGCACTTGAAACAACTTTCCACCGCCAGAAGAATGCTGGCCGGTGAAAACGCTCCGTCATTGTCTGAATGGATGGCCTGCATTGACTGGGCTTATCTAAATCCCTACTGGAAAGATAAAGTGGATCACTTGGCCAGAATAATGAGTTTATGGCCCAAATTCAGACTTCAAGGGGGTGAAAATATTGGAATTAGCAGCCAATATAATAAAAACTCAATTCAAAGGGGTTCCTACGGTAACCGGGGGGAACGCTACGCCAACGAAGGACCCCTGCCCTTTTAACCGGTGCGACGGGAGCGGATTAATCAGTTTTAAAAAAAATGGTTTGGATTTCATGGAGCACTGTGAATGCCTGGAAGTAAAAAATAAGATAAGAAAAATTGGAGAGTTGTTTGACCGGGCGGGAATTCCTAAGAAATACGCTGCTAAGACACTGGATCAATATTCCCCTAGAAATGAGCTACAGCACCGGGCCTTAGAAATCGCACGCCGCTACGTGGAAAAGTATCAAGAAATAAAAGAGACTGAGAAAAACGGACTCTATTTTGTTGGCCCCACAGGTACCGGAAAAACCCATTTGGCTTACGCCATTGTGAATGCCCTTATTGAACGCTACCAAATCCCGGCGGTGGTGAGCGTAGTGCCGGACCTCTTAGATTTGCTCCGGCCAAAGAGAGAAAATAATGAAGCTGAAAACAGACTCGAGTTGGCTAAAAGTAACGAATTGCTTTTGTTAGATGACTTTGGATCAGAACGAGAAAGTTCCTGGGTGACGGAGAGGATGTTTGTTATCGTGAATGCAAGGTGCGAAAGGCAGCTTCCCACTATCATCACTTCCAATGTTCCTCTGGACCTCCTGGAAAAAGATGTCCATGGCAGAACTGTGCTGGCCTGGGAACGGATAACCTCGAAGATACGGGATATGTGCTATCAAATCCTGATGGACGGAGAAGATTTCCGCCGCCTTTCAGCGAGGTAGCAGCGTGAGAAAACTTGTTATATTCGTGGCTTTGGCAGCAGTGTTATACAGTCCGGCAGAAAAAACTTTTACAGAAGATGGCCCTCCTTTCCCTATTCAACAGGTAAGCCGGGGGAAGGACAAAACGATCCTACTTATGGAAGCAACGGCCTATTGTTATACGGGCCGCCGTACAGCTAGTGGGACATGGCCTTCTGAGGAACGGACAATTGCTGCTGATCCTGCAATACTCCCTCTCGGCACTAAGGTTTATATTGACGGCTTTGGGTGTCGAATTGTTGAAGATACCGGTAAGGACATCAAAGGGAACCGGATTGATGTGTATATAAAAAGTCATGCGGCAGCCGTAAAGTTTGGACGCCAGAATTTGAATGTGACTGTTTTGGAATAAACAAAATGTTGGAGGTGCGGTCATGGAACAATTGAGCCTATATCCTTTAACCGGTCAGGAACAAGTAGATTATTTATATTGGTCCATTCACAAAACTTTGGACCGGGAAAGAGGAAATAGAAAATTTGTTTTTCGGAATGATCCCATAAAAATGGGGAAAAAGCTGCGAGAAATAGATGAAGCCATGGAAGCACTTCGTATACTGCATCGTTGGGCTTCGGAAGGAGTGAAAAACCGTGGTGACAGTGGACGGTAAGTTATGGCTTAAGTCCCAGCGTGTGGCAATTACTGTTCGGCGTAGGAGTAACGTAGTTGATTTGACTTTGAAGTTACTCGAAGAACGGGACGGACGTGCAATAGGCATAGTGGTAAAAGCAGTCCTTGGATTAGCGGCAGCGTATTTTCTGGCACAGATAATCCGGATGTGGTGGGCATGAGGAAAAAGAGAGCACCGTATTTTCTACCCAAACCAGCCAATAGGATTGGGTTCTGCAAATATCACCGGTGGCATTTGAGCCATCCGCAGGTTCAGAATTACGGTTGCTTCACAAAGAACCGTACAGGAGTCAACTGGTGTAAGTATTTCCGCCCCAATCTCAAACATAATATGTGGCTGCAAAGAAAGATTCCCGAAGAAATCCGGGAGAAGATACTGGGGCCAAAAAGTTAGTGAGCGGTTTGTAAATGTTGTGAATTATGAAAGGAGTTAAATCCAATGAAAATATATGTGGTTTCTTCTTGGAAGAATGTTTCCATGGTGAGATCACTTACTGATTATCTCCGCAGAAACGGCCATGAAGTTGATGATTTTACTGATGATAGCCGGGGTAGATATGTATTCCATTGGTCAGAGGTGGGTGATATTCAGGAACTAGATGCAATTAATTTTTTAAAGGATCGGCGGGCGCAACGGGCGTTTGAAGAGGATAAAAAATGGATTGACTGGGCTGATGCTGTAATTCTTGTATTACCGGCTGGCAGATCAGCGCACCTGGAAGCTGGTTACGCCAAAGGCAAAGGCAAACTTCTTGTAATATTAGGTGAGTTTCCAAAAGGTGAATTTGATGTAATGTATGGGTTTGCTGACTTGTTAACGAGGGATCACGAAGAAGTAAAGCGGTTTCTTAAGCCAATGTGTATAGGGTTATCTGTTTGTGGTGGCGGGTGCGATTCTTGCCCTGCTAATTAGTAAACATTTTTAGCCACGTTGCAAAGGAGTGATGATGTGACACCGCAGGATTGGAAAGAGGTTGAACTGTCCCTGAATTCATTTTACAAACAAGCTGTTCTAATGTGTGATGGGTATAAGATCACCTTAACCCTTGGCCGTATAAGCCAATTTAAAAATGGAATCAAGGTCTATGTTAATAATGTGCTTAAACTAAAGTGGATGATTGAAGAATGCGAAGAAAGACGCCGGTTTTTTAGGCCAATAAAGAAATCCCTCATATCTCCTAAGGAGAAGGCCGCCTTCAAAAGGCTCTCCAAAAAAGCCAAACTTGATATTAAAACTGAATACACCTACTATGCTCCCTATTGGACTTCATTTAGAGCCTTAAAGGCTCATTTAATCAAACATAATAAATCAATCGAGTTGGTACGTGAAGAGTGTGTTTTATAAGGAGGAATCACCATGGCAAGAAAAAGATTGGAGGGTACTTCCCTTCAGACCTGGGAGGATGTGAATCTAAATCTTAAGGAGATAGCAGAATGTGAACTGGCCATTGAGGTTATTGAAAACAAAATGAATCAAAAAATACACGATCTTAAACTAGACGCTGAAATGAAGGCCCAGGCACACCAGGAACGAATCAAGGTTTTGGCAGCAGAAATCAAAGAGTTTTCGGAATATAATCGGGATGATTTCAAGGGAAAAACTAAAACGATGAACTTTGGCTCCTTTGGGTTCCGGAAAAGTACCAAGATTGTATATAAAAATGCCCAGGCTGTACTGGAAGCCTTAAAGGCCCGGCGCATGTCGGACTGCATTAAGACAACGGAAACCATTCTGAAAGATAAGCTCAAGGAATATTCGGAGGAAGACATTCTGGCAGTCGGAGCTAATAAACGGATTGAGAATGTTTTCTGGTATGAAACAGACCGGGAAAAACTAAAACAATCTTAGGAGGGTTAGGATATGGCCACTCGAATTACAGCACCACAGCTAAAAAAAATATGGGCTACCGCTCGGGAACTGGGTATGGATGAGGATGTTCTCCGGGCTAGGGTGGCCGCTCTTACTGGATCAGAAAGCATTTCCAAACTAACAAGCCAGCAGGCCCGTAACGTAATTGATAATTTGGCCCCCAAGGCCCAGATTAACAGAGCATCCAGAGAGCAACTTTGGAAAATTAATCAGTTGGCCGAGCAATTAGGATGGAAAGACAACCCTAAAAGGCTCCTTGGTTTTGTCAAGAAATATGCCAGGGTGGATGCTCTGGGATGGCTTACCAGAGATCAGGCTTGGCGGGTTACGGAAGGCTTGAAAAAACTAATATCTAAACAAAAGGTCCACAAGGTGGTGAAATAATCGGTGGAGATGCGCTGGGAAAATGATATAATGGCTGAAGATTTACCAGAACCTTATTCCCGAATCGTTGAATGGGTTGGCTTGGAAAACACCTTGAAACTGGCCTCTGAACTAGGTGGAAGATATGTTTACTTTCCGAAAAAAGATGTAATGGTCCGGGCAGCCAGGGACCGTGCCATTTGCCGCGAATTCACCGGTTATAACTTGGCGGATCTTGCAAAAAAATACGATCTAACAGATAATCGGATTCGGGAAATACTGGCGGAAGGCGGTATGAAACCAAAGTCAAATCCTAACCAGGTTACTCTTTTGGACATCATTACTGGTGGATAACTGAATATATAAAGTGCTTTAATAAAGCGTTTTAACAAAGGGGAAAGACACGGTTTTGGAGCACTTTAACACGATATAATCCCAGTGTAGCAACTGGGATTTTTTTCTTTTCCCGGCTAACAAAAAATCTCAAGGAGGGTTCCGCATGAAGGAACAATTAATCACGGCGGTGTCGCCACAATTATTAGAGTTGTCGGTAGCGGTATTTACTTTCTTGTGCGCTGTGGTGGGGCACAAGGGTGCAACCCACTTAAAACAGCAGACTGCGAAAGTAAAGAATGAGGAGTTGCGGCAAGTCATTTGGGACGCGATTGACCGGGTGGATGAAGCAGCGGAAAAAGTTATTGGCAAGATTGAACAGACAACTGCCGGGCCTTTGCGCGAAGCGGTTAAGGCGGGCAGTGTAGACCGAGAGGAACTGCTTCGTCTGGGTCGGAAAGCGTATTGGGAAGTACGGGAAACTGTAGGATCAGAAGTGGTGAACGTCTTAGAACGGAATATGGGTGATTTTGAAAATTACCTTACCAGCACCATTGAAAACAAAGTGCTTCGCCTTAAAGCGGGAGGATAACGTGGAACAGTTACCAGCAAACATACTTCTCCCTTCTCTTTTGATTGTGGTCTCTCTGCTCTCATCTGCCGTTGGCATCATTGGCTACTTTTTGAAAGACATTAAATGCAACCAGGAGAGAAAAGACGCAAAACAAGATCAGGTTATCGAAGACATAAAGAATGACTTTGCCGAGTTTAAAGCCAGCCTCCCTCACAATTACGTTTTACGGGATGACTTTATCCGGGTTAGTTCCGGTATTGAACTGAAAATTGACCGTGTGTCAAGAGACATTGGTGAAATCAATAAGGGTCTGGCGGAATTGATAGGAGGGATGAGCGACAATGTTTCCCAGCGAGGCACGTGAGTTGCGTGGTTTTATTCTCACCATGTGTAAAAACAACTACCCGCACGGCTGCAGTGAAAAACTCATCCAAATCGCCGTGGGTGAAAATCAGTTCACCTCCTCTCCTGCCTTAATCCATGCACACCTGGAATACCTGGAAGAAAAGGGTTATGTACGGTTGGAAGAGTTACAGGCCAAAGGTTTGGGTATCTCCAGAAAAGTGGTGTATATCACTGCCAAGGGGATTGACCTCTTAGAAGGCAGCATTGCCCTGGACCCCGGTGTACTGGTGATGTCCTGATGGGCAGAAGAAAACACCATAAGGTAGCGGCCTTGCCGCCTGAAATTGTTGAGGCCGTAAACGAAATGCTTTTGCAAGGCCATACCTATGAAGAAATAGCGGACTACCTGAAAAATATGGGCACACCGGTGAGTAAATCCGCCGTAGGCCGGTATGGGAAAGACTTCCACGCCAAGTTTGAACGGCTTAAGCAAATTCGGGACCAGGCCAAAGCCATTATTGAGAGCAACGACGGAGCGCCGGGAACCCAACTGGCGGAAGCCACCACGGAATTAGCCATTTCCATGATTATGGAAACGCTGTCCGAGTTGGACGGACTCCAAGGGGAAAAGGTTACGGAGCTCCTGAAAGTGCTGCCGAAACTGGCGGACTCCGGCACCCGGCGGGAGGCGTTGAAGCTCCAGTTTAACAAGGGGGCGGAGGCGGCCCTGGCCAGGCTGAAAGAGGAATTGAAGGCGGAACTAAATTCGGAACCGGACCTGCTGCAAAAAATGTATGAACTTGCGGACCGGGTTAAGGAGAAGGTGGCGTCTTAAATGGGCCTGATTAATGAACTGGTTGGGAAAAACCTCAAAGGACTCACGTTTCCGGAGTACTGTTTGGAAAATATCGTTTTGGACGATAAGACGCCTTTTAACGTCTACAACCGGGCTTTCATGAAAGAAATTGTTGAGTCCATCTTTTTAGACCCCCATGTCACCATTTCCAAGGGTGCCCAAACCGGTTTCAGTACACTTTTTTTGGCCCATGGTTTCTACATGGTGGATGTCCGGGGAGCCAACCTGATTTATTACCTCCCTACCGACAAGATGGCCAACCGGTTCGGCCAGACCCGTTTTGATCCCTATGTGCAGCGCAGTGACTATTTAAAGTCCAGACTCCTGGGCACCGACCAGGCCGGACTGAAACAAATTGGCACTCATTTCTTTTATATGTTAGGGCTTGTCAGCAAAACCGGCGCTATCAGCATCCCGGCAGATGAAATTATCTTTGATGAGGTGGCCCTGATTAACCGGGAAAACATGGATCTGGCCCAGGACCGGATCATGGCCTCGAAACTGGGCTGGCAGCGATATTTCAGCGCCCCTCTCTTTGAGGAGGACGGGATTGACGAACTTTACCGGGATTCGGACACCCGGAAATGGGTGGTTCGCTGTACCGGCTGCGGACGGGAATCCATCCTGGAGGAGGAATTCCCCGAAAACATCCGGGACGAACGCAAAAAGAAAGGCAGGATTTATCTGGCCTGCGTGAAATGCGGAAAGCCCCTGGATGTATATAACGCCCGGTGGATTGCGGAGCATCCGGACAGGAACCGAACCGGCTACCGGGTGCCCCAGTTGATCATCCGCGAAACCCGGCTGGATCTCATTTGGGACCGCTGGCTGAAGGCCCAGGGAAAACCGGCCAAGCTGGCTAGGTTCCGGCGGTCTGTTTTGGGGATTGCGGACAGCGGCAACATGCAGCCGGTGACATCAAAGGTGCTGGAGATTGTGGAGGCTGCCGGGGACTACTACTTTCAGGACACTTCCGAAGAAGTATGCGGCATTGGCATAGATATGGGCGACCGGGCACACGTGGCCATCCTTGCCCCCTACGGGGAAGAGGGGTTCCGAATTCTGGCCGCCTTTCATATTGACGTGGAGGACCTGTTGCTGCGGATTCCGGACTGGGAAGCGGCATACAACGCCGGTGCCCTCATCATTGACGCGATGCCGTATAAGACAGAATCCAAACGGGTGGTGCGAATCCTGCAGGAAGCCCTGGGATTCATCCAATACTTTAAAGCCACCTACAGAGAGACAACCGAGGGTGAGGATGACCGGGAGGTCCGGGTGATCCAGGTGGACCGGGATGAGTCCCTGGACGATACCACGGCCCTCTTTGCCACCAACCCGCCCCAGGCCCTGCTGTTTAAACCCCGGAACACGGAAGAAGAAAAAACCCTGGATGAAATCAGGCGTCACCTGAAAAAACTGGTCAAAGAAGAAACCACCGGACCGGACGGAGCCAAGAAAATTTCCTACAAAAGAAATGTGGAAAACCACTTCGGGATGGCCATCAACTCCGCCCGGCTGGCGCTGGAAATGGTCCGGTCCCAGCAAAGAAAATCCGGGCCGCCGGTCACCGGCGGGCGTGTGATCGGCAGGAACATTGCCGCCGACATCGTTTGGTAAAGGAGCGAAAACATGGACAAAGCGTACCTCACCCAGTCCGGCAGTCAACTGCAAACCGCGATATACCTCTTTGACGGCGCAATTTACAACCCGGAAGCAACCCGCCTCCCGGAGTATGAAAGAATGCTGGACACGGATGAAACCGTGGCCACGGCCTACGATTTTTTAACGCTGTCCGTCATGAGCCTCCTGGGAGAGTATCACCACCCGGACCCGGAGATCACGGACTTTGTCAAGCAGTGCCTGGAAAATATGCAGGACAGTCTGCCCATTGCCTGTGCGGATATTCTCTCCGCCATCTGGGCCGGGTTTTCGGTGACGGAAATCGTCTGGAAGGCTGAAAACAAAAGGTTGATGCTGGATTACCTGGCCACCTATCACCCTTCCACCGTGCATTTTAAGCTAAACGCCAAAGGACGCCTGGACGGGGTGGTGCAGCGGGGAACCTTCGCCGCCCTGGGAGAGGACATCCCAAAGGAAAAGTGCATCCTATATACCCACGGAAAACGATTTAATAATTATTACGGGACCAGCGCCTTTAAACGGCTGCGTAAAAACTGGCTGCTCAAAGACGCCTTCCTCCGGATGTGGGCCAAAGCCCTGGACAAGTACGGGACGCCTTTGACGGTGGCCGTTGTCCCGGAGGGCATCGTGGTGGATCCGGAATCCGGAGAGGAAACCAGTCAATTGGATTACACCACCAAACTGCTGGCCAACCTGCAAAACGGGACCGCCCTGGCCTTTTCCGCCAAGTCTGAAAAGGATAGCCGGATTCCCGATGTCAAAGTTCACTTCCCCACCAATGGGGTTGGCGAAGCCTTTAACCAGGCCATTGCCTACCTCAATAAGATGATTTGCCGGGGGCTGCTGCTGCCCTCCCTGGTGCTGGATGAAGGCAGCCGTTCCGGAAGTTATGCTTTGGGTGAAAGTCATTTTGACGCCTTTATGCTGGGCATCCGTGAAATTTACGTCCAGATTACGGACGTTTTGCTGGATCAATTGATCCGGCGGATGATCGAGTACAATTTTGGCCCCCAAGACGAATGGGGAACCTTTCAAGAACGGCCCCCGGGGCCGGAACAGGTGAAGATTCTAGCTGAGATTTTCACCAGCCTGACCAACGCCGGATATATGGAGCCTGCGGTGGAAGAAGATTTCCGATATGTCCGGGTGGCCGTGGGCCTGCCCGAACGGGAACCGAAGCCAAGCCGCACCCCCCTGGAGGTGGCCAAGGAAAACTACCCCCGGTATCTGAGGGGAGAGAATCTCGAACATGAGGAATGAGGCGTTCTTCCGGGAAATTGACCAGGCGGAAACCAGGGTACTCACCCAATGGGAACGCTGGCTGAAAAAGAACATCGCCGCCCTGCCCTGGAGGGAGTTGGAGCGGCTGTCCAAAACCGGGGGCCGTAAGCTGCGGATGCCAGCGGGACTCCACCTGGATCCGCAGGGGCTGGCCAAAATCCTGGCCAACCACGGCGCGGAAATGGTGGCTGCCGGACGCGCCCACGGGGACCGCCTGGTTTTGGAACTGCACCAAAGATACCGCCCGCGCAGGATGGCCGAACTACCCCGTTTCCAGTTTGATGCCGGAACGGACCCCAGACTGATTCCGGCCCAGGCGGTGGAGATTATGGAGGCCCGGGCCATGGTGCTGGCCGGGGATGTGACCATAGAAATGGAAGCGGAGTTGAAAAAGTCTCTGCTCCGCTATCTGTATGGAACCTCCCGGACGGAAACGGAACAGCGAATCGAAGAGATTTTGGAGGACACCCGCGACCGGGCCAGCAACATTACCACCACCGAAGGAACTTACGCCTATAACCGGGGGCGGCTGGCCAGTTTTGCGGACAACGAGGTGGATTATGTCCGTTTTTCCGCCGTAATGGACGGGAGTACCTCCCGCCAATGCCGGAGCCGACACGGCAAGCTCATGCGCCTGGATGATCCGAGGCTGGCAAACAACACCCCTCCCCTGCATGGGAGATGCCGGTCTGTGCTGAACCCCGTATATGGCATCTATCAGCCGGAACTCCTCACATCGGAAAACCTGGATTGGGATCAAGTGGTGCCGCTGCCCAAAGGCTGGGCGGCATAGCCAAGGAGGTGAAACATTGGAGAAGCAAGATCAAAAAGGGATGCTCAAAATACCTTTCTTTCGCCTGGGAGCATGGAAACACCCCCGGTATGGGACCATCCACGTCACCCAGGACACGCTGGACCAAATGAAACAAAACTTTGCCAATCACAGTCTGGGCCGCCCGGTTTTTGTCCGGCTGGGCCATGAAAAGGACCAGGCGCAGACCTTTGGAGACACCCCAGCGGAAGCCTGGGTGGTAAATCTGGTGCAGGAAGGCGCGGTCCTGTACGCCCAGGCGGTGGCCACCAATGAGGAAATTAAAGAGGCGGTAGCCAATAAGAAATTCCGTTTCGCCAGTGCGGAGTATGAACCGGAATATGTCAACAAGGAAACAGGGCAAAAATGCGGTGCCGTACTTTCGGCCATTGCCCTGACCAACGAACCCTTTTTAACCCGGCTGCCGGAAACGGTGGTACTGGCCGACCGGCCAAACGAATTTTATTTAGACTATGCGGAGGTGCAACCTGTGAAAGAAATCCAGGACGGTAATGAACTTTTCAAGAAACTGGCCGAGTTCTTTGGCAACTTTTTGAAGTTGAGCGAGGATCCCGCCAGGCAGCGGCCCTTGGTGGAAGGGTTGACCGAGGAACAGAAACAGCAGTTGACCAAGGTATCTCAGCTTGAATCCGAACTGACGGCCACCCGGCAGCAATTGAGTGATCAGGTACTGAGAGCCAGGGAAACGGAAGTGGACCGGAAGCTCACTGAAATGGTGGCCAAGGGAATCCCCCCTGCGATGTGCGAAAAAATCCGTCCCGTCCTGCTGGCAGAGCAGACCGGTGCCAAGGTCAAACTGGCCGACGGTCAGGAAAAATCCATGGGGGACATGGTGCTGGAAGCCCTGGAGGCACTGCCCCAGGAACACCGGGTGAAGCTGGCCCAGCTTGGATTCCAGTCCAGCCAAAAGACCGGAGCCACAGCAAAGGATCTGTATGGAGACGTGGTTCCGGAGTTGAACAAGAAATAGCGATATAACTAGTTGTTATAAATCCGTTATAACCGTGTTAGTTCCCGTTATTTTGCGTTATCTTTTGCTCCCCTGTGTCTACCAACCTCCAGAAGAAACAAGCCCCCTTAAAAGGGCTTTCAATGCGTCATGAAAATAAAAGGAGCGTGAAACTTTTGCCTGTGCCTGCTGATATTCAAACGCTAGACTCCGTCGTTTTAACGGAACTGGCCCAGACTTTTGAAAACTACCAATCCAACGTGGGCATCTTCTTCCCCAGTCGGAACGTACCGGTGAAAAAAGTGGAAATTGAAAAGGTGTACGGCGGTGCCGGAATGGCCTCCATCGTCGACCCCAATAAACCGGACGTACTGGGAGAGAACCGCACGGTGGAAAAGACCGCCAAGGAGCCCATTTATGGCCGGGAGACATTTCATGTGGCGACCGATACCCTGAACAACCTGCGGCAGCCGGGAACCCTGAATGAACGCTATGGCCGACAGTACATTGCGGATGAGACCAAGCGTTATGTTGCCAGGAACGACCTGCTTTTTGACTTCCTGCGTTGTCAGATGCTGCAGGGCGGCGTGAACTATACCGACCCCCGGACCCAAAAAACCGTCTCTGTCGATGCCGGGATCCCGGCCAGCCATATCCTGACCAATCTTCCTGCCAAACAATGGAATGATCCGGACGCCCCTGTTGTGGACGATATTGAAGCCATGAAGCAGGTTATCCGGGATGACGGCAAGGTTCAGCCTACCCACATTATGATGACCAGCACCATGAGGGGCTACCTGAGCAAGAACAAGCAGGTGCTTGCCCGCGGGGAGTCCGCCAGAGACACCGGTTTTGTGGTCTATGCCGATGGTGAGTTGACCAAGATTTGCGGGTTGACCATCGTCATTCAGGACACGGTGTATGAAGCCTTGACTCCGGCGGTGATGCCCACCGCCACCCTCACGGTAACCCAGGCAAGTCCTGCGGAAGGCAACAACATCGAGTTGACGATTGGCGGTGTGAAAAGCGGTACCTACACCGCTGTGGCCGGGGACACGGCGGCCAAGGTTGCCGCCAACCTGGCCAATTTCATTAACGGCAATCCGGCCATGCCGGTGGTGGCCACGGTGGCCGCGGCGGTCATCACCCTGACCCCGAAAGATCATTTGAAAAACCAGAGCATTGTCCTTACGGCCACCGGCAATATTACCCAAACCATTACCGGTTCCCCTTTAAACGTGGCCACCGGCGGGCTGGTAAAAACCGTCACGAAACTGCTGCCGGATCACAAAGTGGTGTTGGCTTGCCTGGAGTTTGCCGGGGAACCCCTGGGACGCACGGATTTTGTCATCGGGGAGCATCCGGAAGGCAAGCCCGGAATCTGGTCCCGGGCGGTGGATTCGGTACCGCCCAATCCTCCGGGAGCCTATGTCCAGGTCGGGCGGGCCGGAATGCCGTACCTTAGGCATCCGGATTGGGTCGTAGTCCGCACGGTTATGTCTGCGTAAAGTGAGGTGAAGCTGGCCGGGTCAGCCCCGGCCAGCCTGAAAATGTATTGTACTCCAGAAGAGGTTCGGGGCGATAACGAGCTTTTACGGGCGGACGAAGTTTTCTCCGATGAAATGATTCTTCCGTATATCATCAAAGCTCAGCAGCGTATGGATGTAAAACTGGCCAAACGGTATGTGGTGCCCATAAGTGAGCCGGTACCGGGGATTCTGCAGTCCATTGCCGTGGATATGGCTGCCGGATTTACCCTGGTGGGTGAGATCGCTAGCCGCCTCTCCCAGGAAGTGCTGAATCTGGGAAACGGAAAGATCCGGCGGGCGGAATCCGATCTGGCGGACGTGGTCCGGGACGGCCTCCTGGACGGGCTGCCGGGGGTGCAGTTGGCCGGGGCCGGTAGTTCCACCACCCCGGCCATGGCCAGCACCACACCGGAAAAAAGTCCGCTGGAAAGGGCGCTGAACTGGTGAAATTTGAAATTCAAGTCCAGGATTTGGAGCCTATCCAAGCCATGATTGGGCTGTTAATCCAGCGGGGGGCAAAAATGAAACCCTTCATGCGGCAGGCGGGGGAGATTATGCGGGCGTCGGTCACCCGGAACTTTGAGGCCGAGGGCCGTCCATCCCGCTGGAAAGCCCTTAGCCCAATCACCCGTGAAATCTATGAAGGCCAGGCGGTGGACCGGCTGCAGGGAACCAAAGGGTATCAGAATCTGAAGCGGGAATCCACCCGGCGCAGGCATGAGCAGGCCGCCATGGGAAAGGTCGGCGGCAGAAAGCTCCTGCACGGCCAGGGGGACTTAAAAAAGTCCATTGTGCTGGGCCGGATCACCGACACCAGCGCCGAGGTGGGATCTCCCCTCCCGTATGCCCGGATCCACCAGAAAGGCGGTACCATCGTACCCAGGCATAAAAAGGCGCTTTGTATCCCAATGGGGGGCGAAAAGTTCCTGTATGTAAAGAAGGTGACCATCCCGGCCAGGGAATATCTGCTCCTGCAGAAGGAAGATGAAATCACCATTACCCGCGCCCTGGATCATTTTATGTTAGGAGGGCTTTCCGATGCCTAGTGTGGATGATGTTATTGCCAGGGCGACGGCCACTTTGAAAGCCAGTCCGGATCTCGCTGGTGTCAAGGAATGGCACCAGGTGAATAACCTGATTACCCTGGTGTCGCCGGGTATATCCATCGGATTGGAAAAAGAGAACTTTGAACCCTATGACAAAAAATATGATAACGTAAACGCTTTCCTGAAAATCTTTGTCTGGGTTAAAGACATGAATCCTGTGCAGGGGGAAGCGGAAGTGCGCCGGTTGGCCCATCACATCCGGAGCGCGTTAAACCAGGATATCTATCTTGGAGGCATGATTGATTCCGGGTTTGTAGCCGGGATTGAATACCTGTCCGGCGATGCGGGCAAGGGGCTGCTGCTTCATATGGCGGAACTGGACTATCAAACCAGTTTTCTGGCTTTAAGGATGGAGAGAGAACCGGCCCCCCGGATTGATCAGGTGCAAAGCGATACGGAAATAAATCAATGAAAGGAGCGTGATGAAGGTTGGTCATGGAATACATTCAACCTCGCGTTGCCATTGACGAATCAGACGTTGGCACCCGGCCTACGCAGGCGGTGAGCCTTTCCGCCATCGGCCTGGTGGGGACTTTCTCAAAGGGGCCGGTGAATCAGGCGGTAACAATCGGCAGTTTGGAACAGTTGGTAACGACCTTTGGGGGATATACCGAGGGCTTGACCGGGTACCTCTCCGCTTTGGCGGCATTGAACCAGGGTGCCTCGGATTTAAAAATTGTTCGCATTGGCGGTACCGCGATGAAGGCGGCGGAGAAGATTTATAAGGATGCCTCTGCAGCGGACAGCATCAAGGTTACCGCTGCTTCTCCCGGCACCTGGGGCAACGACATCAAGGTGGCGGTGGCCGCCGGAACCGCGGCCAGCACGTTCAAGCTGGTGGTGATCTACGGCAGCCAATCGGAAACCCTGGATAACCTGACCCTGGAGAATTTGAATAACGTAAATTCTCAGTTTGTCACCGTTAGTAAGGTGACAGAGGCGACCAACCTGCCTCAAAACATTGCTTCCACGCCGCTGGCCGGGGGCAATGACGGAGCCGCCGCGGCGGACGGGGATTATATTGGAACCCTGGATGAGAACGGGAAACGAAGCGGTTTAAAGGTACTGGAAACGGTGCAGGTTGGTCTGGTGCTTTGTGCCCAGCAGCATAGCGCCACAGTACAAAACGCCCTGTTGACTCATTGCGCGGGGGCTTCCATCGGCCAGGGTCTCCGGGTGGCGATACTGAACCCGGTCCAAAATCTTTCGGTCGATGCCGCGGCGGCCACCACCGCCAGTATGGACGCTGCCAGGGGGATTTTAACGTATCCCTGGGTGGAGCCGGTGGAGCTTCCCGGCCAGTATGTGGCTCCGGATGGCTATTACGCCGGGCTGCTTTCGGTGCTGCGGTCGAATCAAAGCCCCAGCAACAAGCAGATTCAGGGAATTCTCTCTGCCGAGCGGATGCTGTCCGAGGCGGAAGTGAAAACCCTGACCCTGGCCAGGATCAGTCCCATTTCCCTGGTACCGGGCCGTGGGTTCCGGGTACGGAACGGTGTAAACCTTGCTTCGGATTCCGCCTGGAGTCAGACCTGCATCCGGAGAGCTTCGGACCAATTGGAAATGGAGGTATTCGCCGCCATCCAGTGGGCTATTTCCGAGGAAAACACGCCGGAGCTTCGGACCGCTGTGGCCGCGCAGTTAGACGCGCTGATGCTGGTCAAAAAGCTTAACCGGGAGATTTATGATTATAAGCCTACTCTTTGCGACGATAGCAACAACACGTCAGAAACCATTGCCGCCCGGATTTTAAACGTGGCCGTTCGGCCCAGGTTTACGTACCCGGCGGATTATGTGGATGTCTATATTCAGCGCCAAATTGGCTCTGCGTCGTAGGGGGTGGCTGCTGCATGATTCAGGTAAAAGAAAATTGCCCGGGGTGTGGTTTGTGCCTGGAGGTTTGCCCGGTGAAGGCGCTGGCCCTGGAACGGGGCAAGGCGGTGGTTGGCAATCAGTGCATTGACTGCGGCCTGTGCATCCCCCATTGTCCGGTGCGCCAACTGGAAACGGGTCCGGAACCGGCTCCCACCCGGCAGAAAAAAACGAAAACGGAGGTGACGGATGATGGGGCATAAGTTACAGGGGTTTGATATTTCGGTGACCGTGGTAGGCAGTAACGGCCCGGATCTGGTGGGCGAATATCAGGAAGTTGAATTTACCATCAAGGAGGATGCTGAAAAGTACCTGGCCCTGGGGGACCGGATCGCGGAGAACCTGGACGGGGAAATCTCCATTGAGGGGAAGCTGAAGCGCGGACACACACAATTGGACATCATCCGGCGTATTTGGGGAACGACCTCGCTGAAGCGGGGTTCCCGGATCCCTGCTTCCCCGAGGTTTACCATTATCTTTAATGTGGATGCGCCGGAAAAAGGATTTTCCGGGAGATACCGACTATTGAACTGCAAAATTGACGAACTGGCCATTAAGGCCAAGGCGGGCAAAGACCTTGTTTCAGAAGACATTAGCTTTAAAGCCGAAGGAATTGAACCGGCTTAAATTTTGGAGGGATGAAGATGCCACGGACCTACGGGCCGCTGACGTTACCCAGCGGCAAAGTGCTTGAATTTCGGGAACCTCTGGGGGTCGATAAGGACCATGTGTTAAAAATGGTGAACATTTCCCAGGAAAATATAATTGGCTGCGCCATGCTCATTGACGATTACGTGGCCGCCAAATGTGTTAAAAAGGTGGACGGGAAGGCTACCAGCGGGGAGTATAAAACCCTGTTCAGTGATTGGAGCCAGGCGGATGTGCTGTTTTATAAGCGGGTGTTTGAGCGCATGTTCGGCATGAATGAAGACCGGCAAAAATCGGCGGACGAAGCGGCGGATTTTTTGCTAAACAGCTTGACCTCTACCGATGGTGCCAGCTTGCCGAAGCCTTCGGAATCTCTCTCGAAGCCTGGTTAGGCTGGGGCGAAATCAAGAAGAAAGCTGTTTGGAAAAGTTTTGAATGGCTGTGTGAGGAACGCAGAAATCAAAATCAAGAGGGGCAGGATTAGCCCCGCCCCTCTTCTTCCCTACCCTTCCGAAGGGCAGGGGGTTTATAAAACAAGCCAATAATAACCATTACAGCAAACCATACCCAAAAGTTGCCACCAAAAATAAGCTGAAAGCCCCAGGCTCCAATTGTACCAGCAATAAATAAGAAAAGAAGCCCAAAGCCTAAAGTGGGTAGGGCAAAGATTATGTCTATTAATGAACTAAACATGTCATCTCACCCCAATTGCTTTTAGATTATTATATTCCACATATTGCTGTTATTACAAGTTGGTTTTTGGAGGAATATAAATGTCCAGTACAACCATGACGGTAGCCCTGGTCCTGACGGCTATGAATAACATGGGTCCGAATATTAATTCCGCTAGGAGAATGATTTCCGGACTTAGCACCAACATTGAGGACGCGCAAAGGAAACTGCAAAAATATCAGGAACTACGGGATTCCGGAATGAATCACCTGCGTGGTGCCGCCGTGATGGCCATTCCGTTGGAAGAGTCCATCCGCAATGCCACCAAATTTGAAAGCGTAATGAAAAACGTTGAACTGGCCAATTATGATTCCACGGTCCCGCTGAACCTGCAGGAGGAACAACTGGAAAAGCTCTCGGAGCTAGCCCTGCAGTTGGGCGCAGACACCGCCTTTAATAACACGGAGGCGGCCCAGGCCCAGCGGGCGCTCCTCCGCAACGGCATGGAGTACGAAGATGTCATGACCGGCGGGGCAAAGGCGTCCATGTATTTGGCGCAGACGGCGGAAATTGCCGCCACGGCTGCCGCCGACGCTGTAAGCCAGATAACCAACATGTTTCAGTTAAACGGCAGCCAGCTCATGCAGGTTGCCGATGATATTAACCGGGCCGCCAATGCTTCCAGCGCGGAGGTCCAGGCCATCATGCACGATATGCAGCAGGTCGGCGGTACTGCGCACATTATGGGCCTGCAGGCCAAGGAAACCACCTTGCTTTTAGGCACCCTGCACAATATGGGTCTGGGGGACTCTTCAGGGAACTATTTAAATGATATGCTGATCAACCTGGATAAAGTCACCCCCAAAGCCCAAAAGGCTTTGTATTCAATGGGTTGGCTGAAGGACGCCCAGGTATCCTATACCAAGACCGGCAAAATGCAAATTAGCGGCGGGGAAAACAGTCTTTTTGACGAACGGGGTCAACTCCGCAGCGCCCAGCACTTGGTGAATAGCCTGCGGGCCGCATTGGCCGGGGTGAACCTGGAAGGCTTATACAATGCCAACGGGGAGTTGCTGCCGGCGGAAGAGATTGACCAACTTATTGAAAGCAGCAACAAGCTGCAAGTCCTGCAAAATTTTAAAGATGTGTTTGGTATCCAAGGGATGCGGGCGGCCATTGCTTTAGCCCAAAATGGCAAAGGCAGCTATGAAGAAATGGTGCAAAAAGCCGAACGAATGAAGGCTATTGATGAGCAAGTTGCTGAAATGCAGGGGACTCTGGCTGGTATGTTTGAATCCCTGATGGGATCCTGGGAAACTCTTATGACTTCCTCTGGAAGTCCAATGATTGATGAAATGAAAAGCTTTGTTAAATGGGCCACAAACACAACTAATGCAGTAATGGAATGGACTAAGGCAAATCCAGAAGCAACAAGAGCAATTCTAAGACTTGTTGGAGGGATGGCGTTAATAAGAGGTAGTATGGGTCTATTTAATGTAATAAGAGGTTTTTTCGGTCCAATACTAATATTTTTATCAAACTTTGCCTCTAAAGCCCAGGGCCTCTATACCGCCTTTAAATACTTCCGCCAGGGCAACGGTATTTTCCGGGCACTTTGGTCCGCTATCGCCTTTGGCCACCCGCTACTGACCAAGGTTGGCAATGTGCTGGGCGGATTTGGGAAAAAGGCCCTTACGGTGGGTGCTCAAGCCCTATTGGCCGGTGCCCGGATAGCCCTGGCCTGGTTGATCGGCCTTGGCCCGGTGGGCTGGATTATCTTAGGAGTTACGGCGGCCATTGCCGCCGGGGTGGCTGCCTGGAAAACAAACTTCGGCGGCTTCCGGGATTGGGTCATTTCCTGGGCCAGCAAAGTGGTGGATGTGATTAACAAGGTCCGCACCGCTTTTGGGAAGGATCCGGTTCATTTTAATTGGATGGATAAGCCCTCTATCGGGGATTTCAAAGCCCAGGAATATCAGAAACCGCAGGTTCTTAGCAATTCCGGGGGAAATGACAACCGAAAGTATGAGTTTAACATCCAGAGCACGGATCCGAAAGGGGCCGCCCGAGAAGTGCACAACCTCCTGGGGGGATCCGTTTTGGATAAATACCAGCTTTCCAGGGATCCCCGGCTGCAGGATCCGGTCCTGGTGAAATAGGTTCCGAGGTGACACGATTGGATGTATATCTGAATGACTTTAAATTTACACCCGGCCCCAAACAAAAAATCTCATTCAGCAATCCCAGGGTTCTGGCCAAACTGGACATTCCCGGAACCCCGGATTATCAGGACATGGGCGAAGATGAAACCATCCTCTCCTGGTCCGGGGCGTTAGTTTCGGAAAATGCCTATCAAGATGCCATTCAGTTAGAAAGCATGAAAGACGCCGGGCTGCCGGTGCAACTCCTGGTGAGCGATTGTCCGGAACTGTCCAAGCTGGTGCGTATCCGGAAGTTTGACTGGGATTTGGTCCGTCTGGAATACGTTGGGTACACCATTGAACTGGTGGCCGTTCCACCCCCGCCCCCGGTCTATTTGGAAGTGGTCACCCTGGTGGAGCCCGTCCAAACAGAGGCTTCTCCCCCGGCAGAGGAAAAAACTCATACCGTGGTGGCCGGGGATACCCTCTGGGCCATTTCCGGAAAGTATTTGGGCAATCCGCTTCGCTGGAGAGAAATCGCCCAATTGAACGGCGTAAAAGATGAAAGAAAGCTTCAGATCGGAACCGTTCTGAAGATACCGGGGTGATGAGTATGGACGCACCCAGGGCCATCATGGAAGTGGCCGGAGTGAATGTCCGCTGGAATGATCTCCTGGACATCCAGGTGGACAATACCCTGTACCTGGCGGCGGATTCTTTTGAAGCCACCTTCCGGAATGACCTCCTGCTGTCGGACTGGTTCCGGAAAAACCAGGAGGTCCGGATATACATGGGCTATGTCGGGAACCCGCAGGCCTGGACCAAAGAAGAACTGACCCATATTTTCACCGGGCGAATCGACGGCATTAAACCGGATTTCAGCAGCAGCATGACGGTGAGACTCCTTGGCCGGGACTATTCCGCCCCCATGATCGACACGGAGTATTCCGTGGCCTATCAGGAAAGAACCTCCAGCCAGGTAGCCCAGCACCTGGCCAGCAAATACGGACTCACCCCCAGGATCACCGCCACCACGGCCATGGTTGACCGGGAGTTGTTCGCCAACAAAAAGGAATGGGAAGTCCTGCAGGCCCTGGCGGACCTGGAGGGGTTCGTCTGCTACGTGAATAAGAACAAAGAGCTTTACTTTGGTCCCCGGCAGGATATAGATGAACAAGTCATCACGAAACTATATTACCGCCTGGATGGATACAGTAACTGCCGCATCACCTTTGATGATTCCGCCGTTGGGGTGGTGAATAAGGTGACGGTTCGGCACTGGACCGGGAAGAATAAACGGCTGATTGAGGCTTCCGCTGTCAATGAAAGCCTGCTGGCGGCCATGGGCGGGCAGGTGAAAGAACGGATTGTGTATGTCGCGAAAGCCACCACCGTGGCCCTGGCGCAGTCCTATGCGGAAAAAAAGCTCCAAGAATGGTCCCGCCAGGTGGTGACCGGCGAGGGTTTGAGCGCCTTAAATCTGATGCTGGAAGCCGAGCGAAAAACCCTTTGCCAGGGTTATGGCCGGTTCTCCGGGGAGTATTACGTGGAGCAGGCCCGGCAAATTCTATCCAAACAGGAAGGTGCCCGGACGGAATTTACAATTACGAATATCCGCCCGGACACCGCTGAACAGTACCGCCAGGATTTATATGATCAAAATGAAAAGAGGATGTAACCATGGGTACAACAGAATTCATGTTTCCCCAGGCTGGGGTAATTACTTCCTTAAATGGCCGGGAAGCCAGAGTATACCTGCCCCTGTTTAAAATGGAAACCGGCTGGGTCCGGGTGGCCACCAATCTCCTGTATGAAAAAGCCGTGACCATGAGCCAGGGCGGAGTGAACAGCGTAAGCACCGGCGGCGGCCAAATCATCCGGCCTCCTGGGGAACCCACGATTGAGTTTACGGAAATGACCACCGGAGGCTGCTCCTTTGCTACCGGATCTTGTACGGAAATACAATTTGGCACCTTGCAGGTTGGGGATGAAGTGGTCATTGTCTTTCTAAATGGGAATATCAATGACGGCAGGGTTATTGCCAGAATGGGGTGATTGCATGGCGGTCAATCCAAAGCTGGGGACGGCCCTGGCCTTTACGCTGCAGGAAAACCTCCAAATTAATTCACGAGGCCGGTACCGGGTCCAGGACGGGCCGGAGAATGTAAGGCAAGCGGTTTGGCTCCGGATTCATACCCCGCTGGGGGCCTTGGTCCTCCATCCGGAGTATGGAAACCCGGTGTATGATTTGTTGAGTGAGCCGATGGATGAAACCTGGCCCACCCGAGCTGCCCTGGCCATGCGGGAATGCCTGTCCTATGAGCCGCGAATTGAGGTCCAGGCCGTGCAGATTAAACTATCCCACGAAGAAAGAAAAGTCCAGTTCGTTATAACCTATATTGTCCTGGGGCAGCCGAAACCGGAAAACGTTGTTTGGGAGGGATCTTATGAGCCTGCCGGTGTTTAAAACCTATGAGCAAATCCTGAATGAAATGATTGAGGACGTCAATGAGAATTCACAACTGACCGATTGGAACGCCGGGTCTCCCAACCGTTCGATGCTGGAGGCTGTGGCTGCTGTGATCGCCGGGGGCTACCATACGGCGGAACTGGTCATGAATGAACGGTTCCTTTCCACCTGCAGCGAAGAAACACTGGTTTTGTACGGTATTGATATGGGTCATGTCCGGGATCCGGGAGAAAAAGCCTCCGGTCAAATCCTTTGTACCCGGAGTACCCCGGCCCCTTTTAGTGAGTTGGTGCCTAAAGGGACGGTATTTCAGACTTTAGATATGATAGTAACTCTGGAAACGCTGGAAGACGCAACCCTTCAGGAAGGCTCCCTTTCCGTTGGGATTCCCGCCAAGGCCACGGCTGCCGGGGATGCAGGGAACTTACAGCCTTTCACGGAATTAAAGCAAACCGGCATTGCGGTGTCTTTGCTGGAAAGCATTGCCGTTGCCCCACCGGGTTTTACGGGTGGGCGTGATCTTGAGCCGGTGGAGCAATATCGCGAAAGGCTGCTGACGTTGGCCCGGTCCCCCGGCACCTCCGCCAACAAAGCCCATTATATTCAGTGGGCCATGGAGGTTCCGGGCGTGGGCGGTGTGTATGTGGAATCCCTCTGGGATGGCCGGGGAACGGTAAAGGTCTATCTTTTGGATACAGAGAAAATGCCCGCATCGACAGAACTGGTTCAGACCGTGCAGGAACGGATTGACCCCCATCCTCACGGTGTGGGTGATGGTGAAGCCAACGTTGGTGCCACCGTCACCGTGGTGGCCGCTCCGGAAGTCCTCATTAATATTACGGTTACCGTGGTGCTGGAGATTGGAAAAACGCTGACGGAGGTACAGGCCAGTTACATTGAAGCCGTTAAACAGCATCTAAAGGAAATTGCTTTTTCTAAGGACACCACAATCCGCTGGTCAAAGCTGGGAACCCTCTTATCGGTCACTCCCGGAGTCATTGACTATACCGATTTACTGGTAAATAACGACATTGCCAATATCCCGGTTTCTCCCGGCTCTGTGGCGGTTCTGGGGACGGCGGTCCTCACATGAACAGTACCGAATTCATGCTGGCCCTGCTTCCGGAATATTACTCCACCGGTGAAAGCCGGATCCTTATAGAGGCCATCGGGAAGCAAATTGAAGCCCTTCGAGAGGTTATCCTGGAGGTGGAAAAACAGTTCTCCATCACCACGGCCACCTGGGGCCTGTCCTGGTGGGAGAAAGAATACGGCATAAAATCCTATGTTGGCAAGCCTGATGACCAACGGCGGAGTGTGATTCTCAGTAAAAAGCGTGGAGCAGGAAGGTTTACCATTGAACTACTTAGGACGGTGGCCCAATCGTATGAGCGTGGGCTGGTGGATGTCTATGACCATCCCGAGGATTACTACTTTATTGTGAAGTTTAATGACACCCTGGGGGTTCCTCCTAATTTGGATGACCTAAAGAATGCCATTGAGGAAATCAAGTCCGCGAACCTTGAAGCCGTATACCAACTGCGGTACCTGCTTATAAAGGAAATTCACCAAACATTAACGGTTAATGAAATGCAGTCTCATAAACTAACAGATTTTTCACCGGTACAACCGATTTTATAGAGGGGGTTAGCAAATGGCTACAAACACCCAAAACTTAAATTTACTGAAGATTGACCCCGTCGCAGATGGAAACGAGTATTTTGATGTTGAGCGTCATCTGAATGAAAACTGGGACAAAATCGACCAGGACAAAGCCGCTCAGGATGCGGCCCTTACTGCGCATTTGGCCGATTCGTCTCATCGGCACAAGGCAAGTAATATTTCAGTAGCTGACACAGGAAACCATTTCACGGCCACTGATGTGGAAGGAGCCTTGGCGGAGCTTTTTACCTCTGTCAGTGATGGTAAGAATCAGGTTGCTACCGCCATTACTGACAAAGGGGTGCCCGCAAGTGGTAGTGACACTTTTCCACAGTTGGCCACGAAAATTGGGCAGATTAATACCGGAGTAACGCCCGCTGGCACAGCGGTGGTTGGGGATGTGCTGACGGGGAAAACGTTTATTAACAGCACCGGGTCAACGCTCACCGGAACCATGCCTAACCGGGGGGCAGCGAATATTACTCCCGGACCTGCTGCCCAAACCATTGCACAAGGATACCATAACGGCAGCGGTAGGGTGGCTGCGGTAACCTTCGATGCATCAAAGGTGCTGATCGGAACTACCATTGCAGGTACGGCAGGCACGATGCCGAATCGTGGTGCACCAACATTTATACCAGGGATAGTTGATCAAAACATACCAGCAGGGTATGTTTCAGGTGGTATTGTTAAAGGTGATGCAGATTTAATATCCGCTAACATCAAGACCGGAGTTGATATATTTGGTATTGCTGGCAGCTTAATACCAAGCGGCATCAGGTCTATACAAAAAGGGACGTCGACAATCAGCAGTAATAGTGCTAGTGTTAGTGTCACTATCGGTAGCGTTGACGTATCTAAAACAATTGTGCTGCTAACCTTTGTACAAGATGTTAGAGATACTACCTATGGTTTTTCACCGACCAGGAAGCCAATACCAAAGCTAGAATCACCAACTACTTTAACCTTATCTACTAGAGATAAATATCTAGGGAAAGGTAACATTATTATAGGATGGACTGTCGTTGAATTCAGTAATTTAGCTGTTGCGTACTATAGTGGTAGCGGGTATATAGATGCAAGTAGTCAAAGTAAATTGATAACTATAAGTCCCATAAACGTAGATAGAACATTTATAGTACCATATACTTATGCAAGTGTGTCAAATAATGCAAATGACATATATGAGTATATTGGTTCAAGGGACTTTGTAGTTACACTTTATGATGCAAGTAATATACAATTTTATCGTCCGTGGGGTAGTTCGTGGGGAGTTGGCATAGAATACGGGGTGTATGTCATTACTATCTAGGTGGTGTTATTATGATCGTTGCTCAATTAACTGATGATATGATTTGTCATACGGTAGCAGTAGTAATCGATGATGTGCAAATAAGTGATTATGTTATAGCCGTTGAGGAAAATGACTTGTTGCTTATCGGCAAAAGGTATGATCCACAGATCAATAAATTTCTTGATGCCGAACAACAGACTTAAATTGTGCAGCATTAACCATCCAAATATGTTGCTGTTTTTTATAACGAAGACAAAAAACCCATAAAATACACAGATCCTAAAGAGACTTATGAAGAAGCTCTTTCTGCCATTAAGCAAGCTGTTGAAACGAGAAGCAAGGCATTCTCATATGCGCAGATAGATAAGGTATTTATTCCTGAGTTATAGGGGGAAAGGAAATAATGAGAAAGATCATCGTCATAGATCCAGGCCACGGCGGGTATGATCCCGGCGCTGTAGGGTCCAAGGGGCTGCAGGAAAAGGCAGTCACCTTGGCGGTAGCCAAACAAGTGGCCACACTACTTCGGGGAGCCGGTATCGACGCGAGGTTGACCCGGGATAGTGATACAGCCCTTGGCAGTACCACCAGCGCCGACCTCTCTGCCAGGGCTAGGCTGGCCAACCAGGCTGAAGCCGATGTGTTTGTGTCCATTCACTGCAATAGCGCCAAAAACAATACCGCCAAGGGTACAGAAGTATACCATTATCCTGGAAGTATCCAGGGGAATGCCCTAGCCAAGGCTGTGCACGACTCTGTAATTCCTGTCTTGTGCCTCCCGGATAGAGGCATTAAAACCGATAATTTTGCAGTGCTTAAAGAAACCAATATGCCCGCCTGTCTGGTGGAAATAGCGTTTATCAGCAATCCAGGGGAAGAGAATTTGCTGGGGTATGCTGCCTTTCAGGAGTTAACCGCCACAGCTATTGCCCATGGAATCGCCAATTACCTGGGCGTGGAGCTGCCTGAACCGGTTCAACCCGGAACCGTGAGGATTATTGTAGATGGCCAGGTGTTAACGGGCATGCTGATTGCGGACCGGTCTTATGCCCCAGTGAGGGCATTAGCGGAAGCTCTGGGACGGACGGTGGAGTGGAATGAAAAGACACAAACGGTGAACATTGCATAACAAAAAGTCTCACAAAAAAACAGAGTACCCTCTCGGGTTGCCGGGAGGGTACGATGAAAATTTATGCAGTGGTTTGGCAAAATGTTTTGCAAAATCAGGTGAGATTTTTTGCAGAATCTTTTGCGAAGCTACAACTACCTACGATCGACGACAAAAATTACTCAAAGAAAATTCAAATCAATCTTCTCCATGCCTATTCAAAAGTCCTTTTAACAACCTGACGTTATTTAAAATAGTATTAGTTCGCGGTAATCATCCTTTTGCGAAAGCAAAAAGCTCCGGGCTTTGGCCCGGAGCTGCTAGGATGCCAGTACGTCCTGGCAAAGATTTTTAT
Organism: Desulforamulus ruminis DSM 2154; assembly: GCF_000215085.1. Lineage (NCBI taxonomy): Bacteria > Bacillati > Bacillota > Clostridia > Eubacteriales > Peptococcaceae > Desulforamulus > Desulforamulus ruminis. The sequence continues at coordinate 1,768,160 of NC_015589.1, read as the reverse complement.
TTATAATCATTAAACGAATGCGGTGAATGCGCAGGCCCTGCATTTCGGCCACCTCCAATTGGTGTTCCGGCAGTTCCACCACATCACCCACCCTGGGGCGCTTGCCCAGTTTGCCAAAAACAAAGCCCCCCAGGGTATCGTATTCTTCTTCTTCATCCACCGGCAGGCAGAACATCTCGGATGCTTCTTCCAGGAGCATCCTGCCATCTACGATGAAGGTTCCTTCTTTTTCCGTGGTCACCTGGGGACATTCCTGGTCGAACTCGTCTTGAATTTCCCCCACCAGTTCTTCCAGTACATTCTCCATGGTGATAATCCCGCTGGTACCGCCGTATTCGTCCACCACCACCGCCATATGCTCGTGGTTCTGCTGAAACTGCCTCAACAGTCGGTCCAGAGGAATGCCCTCGGGCACCATCATGATGTTGCGTTTCACCTGATCCATAGTGGAACCGGACTGCAAACGAAAGAGGTCTTTAATGTGTACCAGCCCCACCACATGATCGCTGTCGCCGTCGATCAGCGGAAAACGGGTGTGTTCCGTGTTGCGGGCGATTTCCAGATTTTCTTCCAGGGACTTTTCCCGGTCCAGAAAGACCACATCCGGACGCGGTACCATAACCTCCCTGGCCACCCGCCTTTCAAATTCAAATACATTCTGGAGCAAACGCCATTCGTTTTTATCCAGATGCCCTCCTTTATAACTCTCGGAAACCAGCATCTGCAGTTCTTCTTCACTATGGCTTTCCTCGTGCTCGCTGGCCGGCTGAACCCCCAGCTTCCGTAAAATCCGGTTGGCCGTACCGTTAAACAGTACAATTCCCGGGTAAAAGGGATAATAAAACATCCGCATGGGTCCGGCCAGCCACAGGGTAACACTTTCCGCCCGCTGGATGGCCAGCGACTTGGGCACCAGTTCCCCGAACACCACATGCAAAAAGGTCACCAGTGCAAAAGCAACTACAAAAGAAACAGAATGCAGCGCTGTTGATGAAGTCATGCCCAGGGAATACAGCAGGGGTTCCAATAATTTGGCCACCACCGGCTCCCCTAACCAGCCCAGACCCAGGCTGGACAGGGTAATACCCAACTGGCAGACCGAAAGGTAGGTATCAATGTTATTGACACAAACCTGCGCATCCTTGGCTCTCCGGTTTCCTTCGGCAATTAATTGGGCCAGCCGGGTGGGTCTCACCTTGACAAAGGAAAACTCCGCCGCCACAAAGAGGCCGTTTAAAAACACCAGAAAAAGAGCCAGCAAAATCTTCATCACCAGCATAATACTGAATGACGTGTCGTCACCCATAATGACGGGACCACTCTCCTTTATTTTTTAAAATTAAACTACGGGCTATTGCCCGCTTATCTCTATATTATTCTAACAAATTAGCAAATATTAATAAAACCATTGAAAAGTGGCTGGTCATTCATTACAGGGGGTGTATTCCTGAATTTTATGCTTTACCAATAAAGAGAGTAATTTTTCTCTACGACACGAAGGCTGTCTGGTTCTTACAGTCTTTTTATTATCATCCCATGTAAAAGCGGGCCGTTAAAATAACCGCGGCCCGCTGGCTTCCGTTCTTATTGGTCCTCCTTGTTTACACCATAGAGGGCATCGATAAAATCCTTGGGGTTAAACTGTTTTAGGTCATCCATCCCTTCCCCAATGCCAATAAGCTTCACGGGTATGGCCATCTCGGTTACAATGGCGGTAACCACGCCGCCCTTGGCCGTGCCGTCTAATTTGGTTAAGGCAATGCCGGTCACATGGACCGCCTCGCTAAATATTTTGGTCTGGTTCAAGGCGTTTTGGCCGGTGGTGGCATCCAGTATCAGCAAGACTTCGTGGGGCGCTCCCGGAAGTTCCCGGGCAATCACCTTGTAAACTTTTCTTAGTTCATCCATCAGGTTGCTCTTGTTATGCAGGCGGCCCGCGGTATCAATCAACAAAATATCGGCCTTTCTTGAACGGGCCGCGTGGACGGCGTCATAAGCCACCGCCCCGGGATCGGAGCCCTCCTGGTGTTTGATGATATCCACCCCCACCCGCTGAGCCCATATTTCCAGTTGATCAATGGCCGCCGCCCGGAAGGTGTCTCCGGCAGCCAGCAGCACCTTTTTGCCCTGTTCTTTGTAATTATGGGCCAGTTTCCCGATGGTAGTGGTTTTGCCCACTCCGTTGACCCCAACCACCATGATCACCGTGGGGCCTTCTGGGTTCAACTGAATGGGAGAAATCTTTTCCCCCATCAGATATTCCAGCTCTTCCTGAAAAATATCTTTTAACCGGTAAGCCTCCTGCACGTTGCGGGCCTTTACTCCCTTACGAACCCGCTCCACCAGGGTCATGGCGGTATTTACACCCACATCAGCCTGAATTAATACCTCTTCCAGTTCTTCATAAAGCTCTTCGTCAATGCCTTTACGACCGGTAACCACCTGGTCGATCTTTTCCACAAAGGATTCCCGTGTTTTGGTTAAACTTTCCTTTAAACGATTAAAAAAGCCCACTGATCCTACCTCCCAGAACACTTTGGACCGCTTTCAAGACACGGCCTGTCCCTACTATAATGCCTATTAAAAGGCCCTGTCAACCATGGGCCGGCTGTAAATTAGGCCAGGCGTTTGCCGCTCTGTTTATACTCATCCAGGGACAAGGACAGCAACTGCGTGACCCCGGTGCCATCCATGGTTACCCCGAACAGGGTGTCGGCCTTTTCCATGGTTCCTTTCCGGTGGCTGATAACAATAAACTGTACTTCACCGGAGGTATTGGCCAGGTAATCTGCAAAACGGCGAACATTGGCTTCATCCAGGGAAGCCTCAATTTCATCCAGCACACAGAAAGGGCTGGGTTTATATTCTAAGATGGCAAACAGCAGGGCAATGGCCGTCAGGGCCCTCTCTCCGCCGGACAGCAGGGAAAGGTTTTGATTTTTTTTGCCCGGCGGCCGGGCCATAATTTCAATGCCGCAGGTCAGGGAATCTTCTTCGGTCAGAGTCATGGAAGCGCCGCCGCCACCAAAAAGCTGCTGAAATACCCGGTCAAAATTCTTGTTAATGATGGTGAAGGCCTGTACGAACTGGCTGGCCATCAAACGGTTTAATTCCCCGATCAATTGTTCCAGGGACCGATGGCTTTCCTCCAAATCATTTTTCTGTCCCAGGAGAAAGGCATGCCTTTCGGTCACTTCCCGGTATTCCTCCTCGGCTCCGGGGTTGATAGGGCCAATGGCCTCCAACTGCTCTTTTAACCGCTGGATTTCCCAACGGGCTTGTTTTTTATTGGCAACCGGCTCCACCACCAAATCCGCCGGATCTTCAATGCCTTTTTCCAAAAACCGGGAAGACAAAAATTCCAGTTCCGCTTGCAGCCGTTCCTGCTGCAGTTCCAAATGATGAACCCTTTGATTGTTTTGCAGCCACTGTTCCTGGAGTTGTTCTAATTTTTCCTCCAACTGCCGAACCTCTTGCGCCAAGGCCTCCCGTTGCTTTTGTTTTCCGGCCAGCCCTTGCACCGCCCGGGTTCGTTCCTGATCCATGCGGTACAGCTCCTGACGGATCTGTTCTTCCTGAGCTCCCAGTTCGGCGGTTTTCCGGCTCAGGTTCCCCAGGTTTTCCTCAGCGGTTGCTATAAACAAGTTTTTCTCGTTCAATTCTTTTTGCAGCCGTTCCAGGATTTTTTGCAGACCAAGCAGTTCCTGGCGGCGTTCCGCCCGGTGAATTCTCATCTGCTGTACGGTTTGTTCCAGCTCCGACTTCCGCTTCCTCAAAGAAGCCAGTTCTTCCTGAGTCTCCGTCAGTTGATCCTGCAGGGCTGCCAACTGTGCTTCTGCGGCAGCCAGATCTTCTGCCGCCTTTAACTCCCTTTGGGCCCAACGTGCCAGCTCTTCCTGAACACCGGCTGCTTCCCACTGATTTTCCTGTTCATGCTGATCCGCCCGGTCCAGTTCCTCCCGGGACTGCTGCAAATTTAACCGGCAGGCCTGAATTTCCAGTTCCAGGGCCCCTTCCACCCGCTGCAGTTCCTGCAGCCGGTCCGTTAAATGCTGCTGACTCCTTTGCTTTTCCGCCAAGGCCGCCGTGAGCTCTTCCACCCGGAGGTTTAATTCCTGAACTTCCTGAGTCAACTGCTCCCTTTCCCTGCGGGTGTGCAGCAGGCCTCCGGCATTCTTCACCGCTCCGCCCCCGGAAAGGGAGCCCCCGGGATGAAAAAGTTCCCCGGTCAGGGTCACCAGGCGCAGACGCTGCTCCGTGCGCCGGGCGGCCTTTATGGCGTTCTCCAGAGTATCCGCCACCACCAGCCGGCCCAATAACAGTTCCACAACCGAACGGTAGCGGGGTTCAACTTCCACCAGCTTGGCCGCCAGGCCCACAATGCCCGGCAGGTCCAGAGCCCTTTTTTCCCATTCTCCCGGCGGGGCCGGGCGCAGGGAATCCAGGGGCAGGAAGGTCACTCTGCCCAACTGACGCTTTTTTAGAAAGGCAATGGCTTCTTTAGCCTGGTTGGAGGTTTCCGTAACCAGATTCTGCAGGGCGCCTCCCAGGGCTGCTTCCAGGGCGGTTTCAAACCCGGCGGGAACTTTAATTAAATCCACCACTGTGCCGCAAATTCCCGCCGGCGCATCCGGGGCCCGCAAAAGCTCCCGCACCGGCCGCATAAAACCGCTGCGGGATTTAAAATGCTCTTCCAGTACCTTGAGCCGGGATTGCCGGGCAATCAGCTCTTCCTTGGCGGTGGATCGCTGCTTCTGTAGGGAGTCCAGTTCAAGGGCTGATTGTTTTAGCTCTTTTTCCGTGTGCTCCTGGTCCAGAGAAATTTGCTTTTTCCTCTCCAACAGGTGGGATATTTTCCCCGTGCTTTCAGCAACATTCTCCTGGAGCCCCTTTTTCTTTGCCTCCGCCTCCCCGGCAATTCTCTCCAGATGCTTTAACCGCTGGTTTAACTGTTCTCTGCGGTCCGCAGCTTGATTTTTATTGCCCCGGTGGTTGGCAACCACATTGAGTTGATCAATCATTTCCCCATTAAGCTGTTCCTGCTGCTCCTGCTTACGACTCAAGCCCTGTTCCATTTCGGTCAGTTGCTTTTCCCATTCTTTATCCGGGGAATGGTCCATTTCCTTTTGGATCTGGTTTAATTTCTCCTGTTCTCCGGCCTGTTCCGCCAGGATCCTCTTGGCCCCCTCCCGGGCTTCCTGAAGTTCCTGTTGCAGCCGCCGGGCTTCCTCTCCCTGAACACCGGCTTGATCCTGAATGAGGGTGAGCCGGTTCTGCTGTCTCTCAATGGAGCGATCCAGTTCAAAAACCTGTTCCCTGGCGGCGGAGACGGCCTCTTCCAAAGCCGTTAACCGTCCTTTGGTCTCCTCATATTTTTCCTGATAAAGAGGTTTTTCCTGGTTTAGTTCTTTTTTCGCCAGCTCCAGTTGGCCTTTGATCTCCTTAAGACGGCTGTGCAGATCGTCCCAATCCCGTTTAAAGAGGGATAATTCCCAATTGCGCAGTTCCTTTTGCAGGTCGTTGAACTGTCTTGTCTTTTCAGCCTGAAGGGAAAGGGGTTCCAGGCGGGTTTCCAGTTCCGAGATAATATCCAGCACCCGGTTTAAATCCTGGGTCGCCCCCTGCATTTTCCGAACCGCCTCTTCTTTGCGGTGGCGGTATTTAACAATTCCGGCCGCCTCTTCGATAATGGACCGGCGCTCTTCCGGCCGGCTGCTCAATATTTCATCCACTTTCCCCTGACCGATAAGTGAATAGGCCCCCCGGCCTAAACCGGTATCCATGAATAGGGCATGGATATCCTTGAGCCTGCAGGGGACCTTGTTAATCGAGTATTCACTTTCACCGGACCGGTAAAAACGCCGGGAAACCGCGATTTCTTCGTAAGGGAGCTGGAACAGCCGGGCGCTGTTATCCAGGGTTAGCGTCACCTCGGCCATGCCGACGGGTTTCCGCTGGTCGCTTCCTGCAAAAATGACGTCCTCCATGCGGGAGCCCCTTAGATTGGAGACCCGCTGCTCTCCCAGACACCAACTGATGGCATCGGTAATATTGCTTTTCCCACTGCCATTGGGGCCCACCACAACGGTCAGACCCGGACTCAATTCCAACTTAATCCGTTCACGAAAGGATTTAAATCCTTGGATTTCCAATCTTTTTAAGCACAAAACAGCGAACCCCCGTTACTCTGGTAATTTAGAAGTAGAGCCGTTTTTGGGAACAGCGGCCCGAATCACCCCAAGGTGCGCAAAAGCGTCTTTGGCAGCCTGCTGTTCAGCCTCTTTTTTGGAATGACCGTTCCCTCTGCCAATGACCTGCCCCCGGTAAATTACCCCGGCCGTAAAGGTCTTATTATGATCCGGCCCGGTTTCATTCATAATTACATAGCTTAAGGGTTCCGGAGAAGTTTGCTGCAGTGTCTCCTGAAGTTCGGTTTTATAATCCCGATCCAATCGTCCGGCCACCACATCTTCAATGACCGGCTGAAGACAGGCCAACACAAATTTTCGTGTGACCTCCAGTCCTTGATCCAGATAAATGGCTCCTAACAACGCTTCAAAGGCATCTGCCAGAATGGATGGCCGCTCCCGGCCGCCGGAACGTTCCTCTCCGCGTCCCATGCGCAGGCAACGGCCCAGATCCAACCCCCGGGCAACCTTGGCCAATGAAGGTTCACAAACGGAAGCCGCCCTTTTTTTGGTTAATTCTCCTTCGGTCCGGTCTGGAAACATCTGATAAAGGTGTTCACTAATCAAAAGTTCCAGCACCGCATCCCCCAGAAACTCCAGACGCTGGTTATGACACAACCCGTGGCCCCTGCTTTCATGCACACAGGAGCTGTGGGTCAAGGCCTGGGTAAGCAGCGCGGGGTTATGCCACCGGAAACCCAGTTTCACTTTAAGGCGCTGGATCGCCTCTTCTTGTTTTGACAAATGTATCACCCGGATCTAAGCATTAAACTTTTTAAAGACCAGTGTTACGTTATGTCCGCCAAAACCAAAGGAATTGGTAATGGCCACATTGACTTCCATGGAGCGGGCCTTATTGGGCACGAAGTCCAGATCACAGGCCGGATCAGGGGTTTCGTAATTCATGGTGGGCGGAACCAAATTATGGATGGCCGCGAGAATGGATACGGTCCCCTCAATGGCGCCGGCTGCGCCCAGCATATGCCCGGTCATGGACTTGGTAGAACTGATGGCCAGCTTATGGGCATATTCACCAAACACCTTTTTAACGGCCAGAACCTCGGCCGCATCCCCCACCGGCGTGGAGGTGCCATGGGCGTTTAAGTACTGCACATCCTCCGGCTTCAGCCCGGCATCCTGCAAGGCCATTTTCATGGCCCCGGCCGCTCCGGAACCCTCCGGATCGGGAGCTGTAATATGATAGGCATCACAAGTGCTGCCATAACCCACAATCTCCGCATAAATGCGGGCGCCCCGGCGCTGAGCGTGCTCAAGGGTTTCTAAAACCATCATGGCCGAACCTTCGCCCATAACAAAACCATTGCGGTCGGCATCAAAGGGTCTGCTGGCGCGTTCCGGTTCTTCGTTGCGGGTGGAGGTGGCCTTCATGGCGCAAAAACCCGCCACGGCCAGCGGCGTAATGGGTGCTTCCGTTCCACCGGTGATGACGATATCCGCATTCTCCCTCTGCAGCAGTTTAAAGGCGTCGCCAATGGCATTGCCACTGGAGGAACAAGCTGTCAGGGTGGTAATATTGGGACCCCGCAGACCGTATTTAATGGCGATCTGGCCTGAAGCCATGTTGGCAATCATCATGGGCACGAAAAAGGGGCTGATACGGCTTGGACCACGGTTAAGCAACACTTTACACTGGTCCTCAAAGGTTTCCATGCCGCCAATGCCGGAGCCGACAATCACTCCGGTGCGATCCCGATCAATGGCCTCAAGATCCAACCCGGCGTCCTCGATGGCCATCCCTGCAGCCGCCACCGCAAACTGGGTAAAACGGTCCATCCGTCGGCCTTCTTTTTTATCAATGTACTGGAAAGGATCAAAATCTTTAACCTCACCAGCAATTTTTGTGTTGTATTCGGAGGGGTCAAATCTGGTTATGGTACTGATTCCGGAAACCCCTGCAGTCAAAGCGTTCCAGAAATTGTCCAACCCGGTGCCCACAGGAGAGATAACACCCAGACCGGTAACGACAACCCGTTGTGACAAAATCATTTCCTCCTTACATTTTGAAAAAAGTCCCGGTAAGTAAATGCCGGGACTTTTACCATTCATTACTGGCGTTCCTGGATAAATTTAACGGCATCGCCAACAGTACGGATTTTCTCGGCCTCTTCATCAGGGATTTCCAGACCGAATTCTTCTTCCAAAGCCATTACCAGTTCAACAATATCCAGGGAATCGGCGCCCAGATCATCCACAAAGGAAGCATCTATCGTAACATCGGACTCGTCAACACCTAATTGATCCACGATAATCGACTTAACTTTATCTATCGTTGCCAAAATAGTTCACCCCCTTCCAAAACGAAGGTTCTTAATTTGCAGTTGCAACTTTAAATCTCGAACCTCTATAAAATAATTCCACCATCTACACCGATGACCTGCCCGGTAATATACCCGCAAAAATCACTGGCTAAAAAAGCAACCAGGCTGGCCACATCTTCCGGTTTACCCAAACGGTTGAGGGCTGTGGAAGAAGCAAGCTTTTCCTTGGCCTCTCCTCCCAGGTTTTCGGTCATATCCGTCATAATAAAACCCGGAGCCACCGCATTGACGGTAATGTTGCGCGAACCCAGCTCTTTGGCCATGGTTTTGGTCAGGCCGATCAGTCCGGCCTTGGCCGCGGCATAATTGGCCTGGCCCGCATTGCCGTACAGGCCCACCACCGAAGAGATATTGATAATACGACCGCCCCGGGCCTTCACCATGGGCTTTGCCACAGCCTTAATGGTGTTAAAGGCTGATTTCAGGTTAACGGCCATGACGGTATCCCAGTCTTCCTCTTTCATTCTGAGAATTAAATTATCCCGGGTAATCCCGGCATTATTCACCAGAATATCAATTTTGCCGAATTCCGCTACCGTTGCCTCCACCATTTGTTGAACCTGCTGACTGTCGGAAACATCTGCCCGGTAAACCAATGCTTTGCGGCCCAACTGCCGGATCATCTCGGCGGTTTCTTCCGCAGCATCGGCCCTGCCGGCGTAGTTGATCACGATGTCCGCCTGGGCTCCGGCCATGGTCAGAGCAATGGCTCTGCCGATTCCTCTGGAGGCTCCGGTAACAATGGCTACTTTGCCGTTCAGAAACATTTTAGCCAACCTCCTTAAACTGTGCAAGCACTTTTTCTAAGGTTGCCACGTCATCCACCTGAAAGGTGGTTGTTTCCCTGCTGATTTTTTTAACCAATCCGGATAAAACTTTCCCCGGTCCTACCTCAACCATTACGTTAAATCCTTCCTCCACCATCTTGCCTACGCCGTCCTCCCATAGAACGGCGCCGTATACCTGACGAGTCAGGGAGTCTTTCACTTCCGCGGCCGAGGTTAGATAGCTGGCGCTGACATTGGCCATCACCGGTATCTGGGGATCCTGCACGGCAACTTCCGCCAGCACTTGGGCCAATCTGTCGCCGGCCGGTCTCATCAGGCTGGAATGGAAAGGTCCGCTTACAGCCAATTCGATAACTCTTTTGGCTCCCGCCTGACGGCAAAGCTCCATGGCCTGCCCCAGGGGGGCCTTCTCCCCGGCAATCACCACCTGACCGGGACAATTATAGTTCACCGGCTCAACCACGCCTCCGGATGAGGCGGCTGCACGGCAGCAGTCAATCACCTTTTGCCGGTCTAAACCCAGAACCGCAGCCATGGCGCCCAGACCCGCCGGAGCCGCCTCCTGCATAAACCGCCCCCTCTGCCGTACCACCCGGAGGGCATCTCCGTATGGCATGGCCCCGGCAGCCACCAGGGCCGAGTATTCTCCGAGGCTGTGACCGGCCAGCGCCTGGGGCCGGAGACCGCATTCCTGGTATAGCACCCTTAAAGCCGCAATGCTGGCGGCCAAAATGGCGGGCTGAGTATTGACCGTGCTGTTCAGTTCTTCCGCCGGGCCCTCGAAACATAGACGGGTGAGGGCAAAACCCAAAATGTCGTCGGCTTCCTCCATGGTCTGGCGGCAAACCGGAAATTGATCGTACAACTGCCGGGCCATGCCCACATACTGGGAACCCTGACCGGGAAAAATAAAAGCAATCTTAGACAAGGTTTTAAAACTCCCCTCCGGATAACCGGCCCAAAACCTTCTCTGCGCCGGTCATAATATCCTGGATAATATCCGCCGCCGGTTCAATTCTTTTAACCATGCCGCAAATTTGACCGGCCATCACGGAACCTTCCTGAACATCCCCTTCCACCATGGCCATGCGCAGTCTGCCGACGCCCAGTTGTTCCAGTTCCTCCGCAGGCACGTTCTGACGCTCCAGTTCCTCAAATTGTTTGGCCAGTTTATTGCGGATAATGCGCACCGGGTGGCCGGTGGTTCGTCCGGTGACCACCGTATCGCGGTCCTTGGCTTTTACTAAAACTTCCTTCACATTATTGTGAATAGTACATTCGGAAGCACACATGAACCGGGTACCCATTTGAACGCCTTGGGCCCCCAGGGCCAGGGCCGCAATCAGGCCCCTGCCGTCAAAAAAGCCGCCCGCAGCAATAACGGGAATGTCTACGGCATCCACCACCTGAGGCACCAGGGGCAGGGTGGACAGTTCACCAATATGTCCTCCGGATTCTCCACCCTCTGCAATCACTGCGTCCACACCGGCTTTGGCCATGCGTTGGGCCAGGGCAACCGAAGGAATGACCGGAATCACTTTGGTTCCGTTTTCCTTCAGAGCCGGTATAAATTTTCCGGGATTGCCGGCCCCGGTGGTAACCACAGGAACTCTTTCATCCAAAATAATTTGCATAACTTGTTCCATGTAGGGGGACATCATCATGACATTCACCCCGAAGGGTTTCCGGGTGAGTTTTTTTACCTTGGCAATTTGCTCCAAAAGCCATTCCGGCGGAGCCTGACCGGAGCCAATAATGCCCAGTCCTCCGGCTTCGGATACGGCTGCAGCCAGTTCCGCAGTGGAAACCCAGGCCATGCCGCCCTGTAAGATTGGATACTGAATGCCAAGCAAATCACATAATCTGGTTTCTAGCTTCATTCTTTTCCCTCCCCTAAACTCCACTTTAAGACAACCGCCCCGGAGGTTAATCCGGCCCCAAAGGCCACCATGACAATATTGTCTCCGGCTTTTACGCGGCCGGATTTCACAGCTTCATCCAAGCCCATCGGAATGGAGGCGGCCGAAGTATTACCGTATTTATCTAAGTTGACCACCACTTTTTCCATGGGCAGTTTTAGTTTTTTAGCCGCGTGTTCAATGATTCTTAGATTGGCCTGGTGCGGTATCAATAAATCAATTTCCGATAAATCCAGGCCGGCTTTTTTCACAATCTGGACCGCTTCTTCCTCCATCACCCGCACGGCATAACGGAAGACTTCCTTTCCCGCCATGTGCACGTAATGTAGTTTTTGCTCCAGTGTTTCCGCGTTGGCGGGCATCTTACTGCCGCCGGCGGGAATGGTTAAATGAGGCCAGCCGGACCCCTCGGCGGATAATTTACTGGCCAGAACGCCTTCTCCTGCTGCTACAGGCCCCAGCACCACCGCACCGGCACCGTCGCCGAACAATACACAGGTGGTGCGGTCTTCCCAGTTTATAATCTTAGAAAGAACTTCCGCCCCAATGACTAAAACTCGCTTCATGGCACCGGTAGCAATAAACTGGGAGGCGATGGTAAGAGCATAAACAAATCCGGTGCAGCCCGCCTCCATATCAAAAGCCCCGGCATTGACAGCCCCCAGTTGATTCTGCACCAGGCAGGCGCCGGATGGGATAATCATATCTTTAGAGCAGGTGGCCAGGATAATGAGATCCAGTTCTTCAGCCTTCACCCCGGCATGTTCCAGGGCTCTGCCGGCGGCTCTAAAAGCCAGGTCGGACGTGGATTCGCCGGCCTCCGCAATTCTTCTCTCCCGGATACCGGATCGTGAGGTGATCCATTCGTCCGAGGTATCAACCATTTTCTCTAAATCTTTATTGGTTAGTAGCCGCTCAGGCACATAACTGCCTACCCCCAGGATGCCCGCTTGAATCAGGTGGCTGGGCATTTACTCGTCAACCCCCTTAACTGTATCCTTTTCCAAATTGGCCTTAATGGCAGGAACCAGTTTTTGTTCCACCGTTTCCTTAGCCACCCGGATGGCATTCTTAATGGCTTTGGCTCTGGAACTGCCGTGGCTGATCACTGAGACGCCATCCACTCCCAACAGGGGAGCGCCGCCATATTCGGCATAATCCATGCGTCGTTTAAGTCCCCCCAAAAGATGCAGCACTCTTTCCCGGCCAATAACTTCTTCCATTCTTCCCAATTCCTGTTGAAACATTCCCAGCAAGCCCATGGCTAACCCTTCGGCAGCCTTAAGCACAACATTGCCCACAAATCCGTCGCAAACCACCACATCGCTGCGTCCCAGGAAAAGCTCCCGCCCTTCCACATTGCCCACAAAATTTAAGTCCAGTTTCTTCAACAGACTGTAAGCAGCCAAGGTTAACTCGTTGCCCTTGGTTTCTTCCTCACCAATGTTTAACAGCCCAATTCTAGGGTGGGGAAGTCCTAAAACCCTTTCGGCATAAAGGGAGCCCATCATGGCGAACTGCTCCAGATGCTGGGTCCGGCAATCCACATTGGCCCCTGCGTCCAATAAAACCACCACCCCGTCGGAGGTTGGCAGCAGGGTACTGATGGCCGGGCGATCAATCCCTGGAATGCGGCCTAAAATAAAAAGGGAAGAAGCCATTTGCGCCCCGGTGCTGCCCGCAGAAACTACCGCGTCGGCGGAGCCTGCTTTAACCAATTGTGTAGCGACCACAATGGATGATTTTTTCTTCTTGCGAATGGCGTTAACCGGATGTTCATCCATGCCCACTACTTCCGGCGCATGAACAATGGATATCAACCCACCGGCATCCTCCCCGTTTAACTCCTTGGCAATCCGGTCCTGGTCGCCCACTAAAAGTATATGTATGCCAAATTCCTGTGCTGCGTCCCTGGCACCCCTTACAATCTCCATGGGTGCATGATCTCCGCCCATGGCGTCTAAAGCAATTCTCATTAAACAATTCCCTCCTCTTCCAAGGCAAAAACTGTGAAGATCCCTTCAAAAACGATGGCATCTTCCACCCGGGATACAACCCGCACCATGTATTTGTGATCTTGCTGGTTGCGAATTTGCGCCCGGGCCACGATTTTTTGTCCGGCCTTTACGGGCAGTTTAAACAGTACCCGGGCTGAACCGGTTAAGGCCACCTCGGCATCAATCACCGCCACAGCCAGGGAATTTGCCTGGGCAAAAAGATGATGGCCCCTGGCTACCAAATTTTTTCGAAAGGTCATTTCCGGAGTAATGGTTAACATGGATACGGCGTACTGGCCCACAGCAATATCCAGCAGGTCGCCAAAGACCTCGTCGCTTCCCAGGGACCTTAGGGGTAAATCACCCTTCAGGGCGGTTTTCATTCGTTTCCGTAGTTCTGGAATTTTTAACTCTGTCCGGTCCAGGCGGATGGTTTGAATACTGACCCCAAACAATTCCGCTAATTCCTCATCCGTTAATAAGGGATTGTGAGCAAGGTAACGGACCAACCGCTCCTGCCTCTGAACCTTTCTATTTCCACCTCTGGCCATTTCCGTAACCACCATAGCATAATTAGTACCTGGTGCTAATTATAACCGGAAACCTCTCCCAGCGCAAACCTTTTTGCATAAATTTCCAGAATAAAGAAAACCTGGTTCCCTTTAGTAATTTCTGCATACCCAAGCCTTTCACCTTTCTCTTTTCCTTCTATAAAAATTTTATATATTTCTGAAAGTGAAACTAAAAACCCTTCCTTCATTTTTGAAGAAAGGGTTTCAGAATTCTTACTTATCTGCAGCCGCAACAACTTCCCGGTTCTTATAATAACCACATTCAGGGCACAAGTGATGCGGTTGGATTAAAGCGCGGCACTGGGGGCACGCTACCAGGCTGGGGGCTTCCAGTTTCATATTCATAGCCCTGCGCTGTCTACCTCTATGCTTAGCAAGTTTTCGCTTCGGTACACCCATTTTCTTACACCCCCTTTAAAAAACAAAAGCATTCATTATTTTAATTTTTTTAAGACCGCCAGTCTGGGGTCAATATGTTCTCTCTCACAATTACATTGCTTTACGTTCAAGTTGCTGCCGCACTGGGGACAAAGTCCCCGGCAATCTTTTGAACAAACTAGACGCATGGGCAGCTCCATCAGCAGGGAATTGATGACCTCCGGCTTGATGTTGATTGCATCCCCGTCAAAAAATACCGGTTCGCCTTCTACAGCGTCCCCGGACATCCCGCCGGACGGCACGTAAACCTCGTCTAATTTTCCTTCCAGTCTCATGTGAAAAAGCTCAAGACAATTGACACAACCAGTGGCTATGGTAGCCCCGGCGACACCCTTCAAAATAAAACGACCCTTTTCATTGGTTACTTCTCCGCGCACTTCCACCGGACCCTCAAAATCAATAACCTGCCCGTCATAATTCAGTTTCTCCATGGTATCCTGAATATGAAAAGGCAAACTCTCTCCGGGTGCGTTTTTGAGTTGAAGAATATTTACTTTCACCTTTGCAGAGTCACCTCATTATTTAACAAAATTCATTATATAAAGCAGAAATTTATTTGTCAAGGAAAATTACTGTATATTGGCAAACTCCTGAACCACTGGTATAAAGTCTATTCATTTTATTATATATAGTGCAGGGAAGATTTTTATCCTTTACATTGGGGTGAATTTATTTTGCTGCAGCGACGCACCGGATTAAACCTGAGACTTAGAAAAAAAGATCTGATCAAGTTGTTCTGGACTGCCCTGGCCCTGGTGTTTGTTTTAGCCATGATCTGGCAGCCGAAGATTGTCTATTTGGGCGCTCTGAGTGGTTTAAAAGCTTGGTGGAATATTGTTTTCCCATCCTTATTGCCCTTTTTCATTGCCTCGGAATTATTAATGGCCTTTGGCATCGTTCGTTTTCTGGGCATCTTGTTGGAACCGGTGATGCGGCCCCTTTTTAATGTTCCCGGAACCGGCGCTTTTGTGATGGTGATCGGTTTTACCAGCGGCTTTCCCATCGGCAGCATGGTCACGGCCAGGCTGCGCCAGGACGGGCTGTGCACCCGTCTGGAGGGTGAGCGGCTGATGAGCTTTACCAATAATTCCAGTCCGCTGTTTATGCTGGTGGCCGTGGCCGTAGGCATGTTTGGACGTCCCGATTTAGGCCTGACCATTGCCGGCGCCCATTATCTGGCCAGTCTTGTTTTAGGCCTGCTGCTGCGCTTTTACGGCAGGCAGGGCGACCCTGAGCGCTCTCCCAGGCCCTGTAACCGGGGCCGGGGACTCCTGGTTGGGCAGGCTTTGCAAACCTTGTTGAACCACCTGCGTCAGGAATCCAGGCCTCTGGGAAAATTAATTGGTGAAGCGGTCTCCTCTTCCATTACCAAACTCTTCAATATTGGGGGTTTTATTATTCTTTTTGCGGTGATCATCCGGCTTTTTACCGAAGCCGGGGTGATTCGTCAATTATCCCTCTTTTTTAGTCTTTTCCTGGCTCCCCTGGGTTTTACACCGGAAGCCCTGGTGGCGCTGTCCAGCGGTTTCTTTGAAATGACCATCGGTACCAAGCTGGCCTCGGAAGCCGCAGCACCCGAACTGCAGCGTCTGATGACCGTGGCCATGATTTTGGGTTGGAGCGGTTTGTCGGTTCACGCCCAGGTGGCCAGCATGATTGCTGAAACCGATCTTTCCATGAAAATCTTTGTGCTGAGCCGGGTGGCTCATGGTCTGTTATCCGCTGCTTTCACCTGGCTGCTTTACACACCGGGAAAAATCACCCAGACCCTGACACTGCCGGTTCTCGGGCCTGCCTTTCATGCTGTCAGCCCATCCCCCCTTTTCTTCCTGGGCCTTTCCTGCAAACTATTGTTTTGCGCTTTGGCTCTTTTGATTTTTTGTGCCTTCATTATTCCAACCGGCCGCTTCCTTTTTCGTCTTTTCCAAAGGTAACAATGAAAAGAGGCATTTATTTTCAGTCTTTTTAGAAGTAGCGGAAGGTATTCCTCCTGAGCTTGTGGAAAAACTACAAACAAACACGGGGAAATGATAAAGCACTGAATATGGATTGGAAGGTGAGGCCCATGGCGGACTTAGCATCTCTGTTTCATCCAAAGTCTGTGGCCATTGTCGGGGCATCCAAAACAGATGGAGAAATAGGGAATATTTTGGTAAAAAATGTCCTTGCCAGTGGATTTAAAGGAAGTATTTTTCCCATTAACTCCAGGGAATCGGAAATAGAGGGGCTTCCCTGCTTTGCATCCCTTTTGGAAGTTCCTGAAAAGATGGATCTGGGGGTTATTTGTGTACCCGCCAAGCATTGCCCGGAGGTAGTAGATGAATGTGGGCGGGTGGGCATTAAAACCATTGTGGTGATCACTCCCGGATTTAAGGAAATTGGTCCGGAAGGTTTGGAATTAGAAAAAAAACTGCTTGCTGTTTGCCATAAATACGGGATTCGTCTGGTGGGTCCAAACTGCGTGGGATTGATGGATACCCATATTCCCATCAGCGCCTCTTATTCCGCTGTTTTCCCCCTGAAAGGGGATATTGCCTTCATTTCCCAAAGCGGGGCCATGCTGGTATCCATCATGGACTGGTCCAAATCCATCGGCCTGGGGTTCAGCCGGGTCATCAGCCTTGGCAACAAGGCGGATCTGGATGAAGCCGCTTTTATTGAAGCCCTTGCGGACGACCCTTTCACCAGGGTCATCCTTTGTTACATAGAAGATGTACAAAACGGCAGACACTTTTTGGATGTGGCAGCCCGTACCTCCAGGAAAAAACCGGTTATTGTCCTTAAATCCGGCACCAGTCAAGCCGGCGCCCTGGCCGCTTCTTCCCATACCGGGGCCCTCGCGGGTAGTGATCTGGCCTATCAAATTGCTTTTAAGCAGGCGGGTATTCTCCGGGCCAACAGCATGACGGAACTATTTGACTTGGCTCTTTCTTTCTCCTATCAACCCATTCCCCAGGGAGACCGGGTTGCTGTTGTAACCAATGCCGGCGGTCCAGGCATTGTGACAGCGGATGCCATCGAAAATTCCGGTTTGACCATGGCCCGTTTTGAAAAAGAAACCCTGGAAGTTCTGCGGTCCCATTTGCCAGCGGAAGGCAATATTTATAATCCGGTGGATGTGCTGGGAGATGCCCGGGCGGATCGTTACGCCGCTGCTCTGGAATCGGTTTTAAAGGATCCCAATGTAGACAGCATTGTGGTTCTGGTCTGCCCCACCGCCGTAACCGACCCGGAAAACATTGCCCAGAAAATTATTGATCTCCACGGAAAATATCCGGATAAACCGATTTTTTCAGCCTACATGGGCGGCGGGGTGCTGGCGGAGGGCGCTAAAAAGCTGGCCCAGGCCAGAATTCCCGTATTTACCTTTCCGGAACCCACCGTCTATTCCATTGCCGGCATGGTGAGCTATGCCAGAACTTCCGCTGCCGGCGCGGAGATCGGTGAAATCGAACTGGACGACATTGATCAAAATCGGGTAAAAGCCATTTTTTACGATGTTTTCCGGGACGGCCGCAGTGTTTTGCTGGGCAGCGAAGCAGCGGCCGTGGCCAAAGCCTACGGTATTTCCGCTGTGCCGGTCAAACTTTCCGTAACGCCGGAGGAAGCGGTGGCCTTGTCTGAGGAAATCGGTTATCCCGTGGTATTAAAGGTTGCTTCTCCAAAGATTATGCACAAAACCGATGTGGGCGGCGTTAAAATCGGTTTGCATAATTCCGAAGAAGTGCGCAACGGTTTTATTGAGATTATGGAAAATGTTCAGCGTTATCTGCCTAATGTGATTCCCCATGGCATTGAAGTGGGTAAAATGATGCCCAAAGGAACGGAACTGATTATTGGTATGACCCGGGATGTTCAATTCGGCCCGCTCATTGCCTTTGGTTTGGGCGGCGTATATGTAAACCTGTTAAAGGACGTGTCTTTCCGCCTGGCCCGGGGACTGACCCGTCAGGAAATCCAGGCCATGATTACCGAGACCAAAGCCTACACCCTGCTGCGGGGTTACCGGGGGGAAAAACCCTCGGATATGTTCAGCATTATTGATATGGTATCCCGAGTAGCCCGGCTGGTACTTGATTTTCCGGAAATCAGCGAGATGGATATTAATCCCCTGTTAGCCTATACCGACGGCTACTCGGCGTTGGATATAAAAATTACCATTAACATTTAATCTTGTAAAATTGGAGAAAATACAATAAAGAGATGGTGAGGTGTTTACCATTGAAAAGCCTGTTTATTATGGGTTCCGCAGGCAGCGGCAAAACGGCAATGGCAGTGGGGCTTGCCCTTAAGTTTAAACAGGAAGGCCTCAAAGTGTCTTATTTCAAACCGGTGGGAGTTGCGGTGACAGCCGGCAAGGCCGACGAGGATGCGGTCTTAATGAAGGAAATTTTAAATATGGACGCCCCCCTGGAGACCATTGTTCCCACCAATGCCAGCCCCTTCTATCTGTCCCGGGGCAACCGGCAGGCGGAAATGCTCCAGACCATAGAAGAAGCCTTTCATCAGCTTTCCGCCCATTCGGATCTGGTCATTGTGGACAGCGCCATTTTCCCCCACATTATGGGTACCATTGGTCTGGATGCCCCTTCCCTGGCGGCAAAACTTAAATCCAGCGCCATCTATCTGATTAATGTTAAAAATGATTACAGTCTTGATCAGGCGGTGTTTTTCAATAAATATATTCAATACTCCGGCGTTCCTGTGATCGGTAATCTCTTTACCCATGTTCCCAGACCCATTCTGGCAAAAATCGAAGGCGTGTATAAGCCCCTGTTAAATGAAAACGGCTTTGTAACCCTGGGGATTATCCCCAAGATAACGGAATTAACCGCGCCCTCGGTAGCCCAGGTTTATGAAGTACTGGGGGGAGAGCTTTTAACCGGTGAGAAACATCTGGACCTGCTGGTGGAAGACATTATGGTAGGCGCCATGACCATCGAAAGCGCCCTGGCCTTTTTAAGACGTACCAATAATAAGGTTTTCATCACCGGCGGCGACCGGGCGGATATGGCTCTGGCCGCACTGGAGACCAGCACTTCCGCCATTATTCTCACCGGAGGCCTGTACCCGGATGTCAAAGTCATCAGCCGGGCTGTAGAAAAGGATGTACCGGTGATTTTGGTTCACTATGACACTTATACCACCATTGAAAAACTCAGCGAGCTGTCGGGACGCATTACCCCTGCAGACCAAGGCAGTATTCATAAAGCCTTGGAGAACGTGGAGAAATATTGCGACTGGCAAACCATTTTAAAAAGCTTAGGCTAACCCGGCACAGATAACACAACGAACAACCGGATAAAGAATAGAACACGGATTGAACGGATTATACGGATTTTCGCGGATTTTTAATATAAATTATTAAATCCGTAAAAATCAGTTGAAGTCCGTATCATCCGTGTTCTATTCTTTTTTTGTTTAAAATTGACTGGATTTCCTCATACTGTAGGTAAAACTACAGCAAGGTGATTCCATGGTGCCGAATATCGTTGAATTTGGATTCTTAATTTTTATGGCCGTATCCTGGTTGTATCTTTTGATCACTCGGAGCATTTCCTACGCCCTGGTGATTGCCCTGGCCCTTATTTTATTTTGCTTAAATGTTCCTCCTGAATGGTACAATACATTGGGAAGTCACAGTCCCTCGGCTTATTATGGTACTTTAATGGGCTTTGAAGTTTTGGAAATTATGATCCTGCTGGGAATTTTGTTCATCGGCAAACGTTTTAAACAAGGGAAAAAAGTCCTTTCTCCTTGTTTACATTGCAAAATCAGTAAAAGAAAAACCTAATCCATAAGGCATAATTAAAACCGGAGAAAGAACTTCTCCGGTTCGTTAGTTGGTTATTTTCTGAGCTCTTCTCTGCCCATTTGTATTTCTTCCACTATTTTACCTAGTTTTTCCTCCAAACCCTGGAGAATTTCATCAGCATATTCCCTGGCACCTAAGCGGATTTGTCCTGCTACTTCTTCCGCTTTCTTAATGGTTGCCTCGGCAATTTGCTCGGCCTGTTTTACAATTTCGCTGTCATCCGCACGTTTTTCAATTTCGCGGGTCACATCCTCCAACATCCGCTGGGCTTCTTTTTTAGACTCAGAGAGTACCTTATCCCGTTCTTTCACCAGCCATTTTGCCTGGCGAACTTCTTCCGGAAGCGAGGTGCGGATACGATCAAGGTAGTCGAGAATTCTGCCCTCGTCTACCATAATCCGTCTTGTCATCGGCACCTTGGGGCTCTCCTCAATGAGTTCCTCCAGCTCATTCAGGACATTAAAGAGCTCCACCGTTTATCCCTCCCCGGTTATTTAGCATAACCAAATTTTTGTTTTAATCTCTGGATTACCGCTTCAGGAACCATTGCACTGAGACAACCGTTATAGGACGCAACTTCTTTAACAATACTGGAACTAATGAAAGAATATTCAGCCCGGGTCATTAAATACAGGGTTTCCAACTCCGGAGCCAGCTTTTTATTGGTGAGAGCATAGACAAACTCACTTTCAAAATCGGTAATGGCCCTCAAACCCCGGACAATCACATTGGCGCTTTGTTTTAAAGCGTAATTTACGGTTAAGCCGTCAAAAGAATCCACAATGACATTGGGGTATTTGCTTAAAATGGTCTCCAGCATGTCCACTCTCTCTTCAACCGTAAAGAGAGGCTTTATTTTTTGGGAGTTCTTTGCCACAGCCACAATCAAGCAGTCAAACAGCAGAACCGATCGTTCAATAATATCTAAATGACCGTTTGTGATGGGGTCGAAACTGCCTGGATAAACACCTATTCGCATTTTTTGCCTCCCGCTAGCTGTCATATCGATAGAATGTCAATGCTGTGTCACCATATTTTTCACGCCGGTAGGCGGTCAGTTTTCCTACATCATCCGGCGGCAGATCGTTTTTATCACTTTCAACCACCAGAATCCCGTTATCAACCAGTAGATCAAACCGCTGTACTTGTTCCATGGTGGGAACTTCAAAGTTCTTTTTATAGGGTGGATCAATAAAAATCAAGTCAAAAGGAACCTTCCGGGCGGCCAATACAGAAATGGCTCGGTTGGTATCCAGATTGAGTACTTCCGCCTTTTCCGTTAAATTACACAACTTTAAATTACTAAGGATAATCCCGGCCGTTCCGCGATCCTTTTCTACCATGACCGCCCTTTCGGCTCCTCGGCTGAGGGCCTCAATGGCTACCGCTCCGGTTCCGCTGAATAAATCCAAAAAATAGCTGCCGGAAACCCGGGGTGAAAGAATATTAAAAAGAGCTTCCCTGACTCTGTCTGAGGTGGGCCTTGTGGACATTCCTTTGGGACTTTTCAGGTTTCGCCCTCTGACTAAACCACCAATTATTCGCAACCCTGAGATTCCCTTCCTAATATGGTCTTCAATGCCTATACTTTGCCATTATAACATATTACGGAAAAAAAATCGATTTCTTTACACTGGTCCTTCGTATAAATGAATCCTGGGAGGAACAGGATATACAGAGAGAAGGATACATTGACTCTTAATAGGAGGTATTTGTTTTGGATCTGGATTTTTTTAAAAAAAATTCCATTCAAGTGGATCTGGCCGTAGAGGCCCATGAAATTGTCCGCGGCCAAACCGGCCAGGAAATTCCCGGCTGCGCCATGGATAAAGAGAGTTATACCCATGCCACGGTGACCATCGTACGAATTCAGGAAGCCGAGGCGGAAGAAATCATGGGCAAGCCCAGAGGAACCTATGTGACCATTGAGGCTCCAGTCATCCGGGAAAATAACCGTCAGGCTCACCAAGACGTGGTTGAAATATTGGCCAAGCAATTATCGTCCCTGATCCATCTTCCCGAACACGCCAATGTCTTGGTGGTGGGACTGGGCAACTGGAACGCAACCCCGGATGCCCTGGGACCCAAGGTGGTTGGCATGACGCTGGTAACCCGGCATATGTATCACTATGCACCGGACGAGATCAAGGACGGTATGCGCTCTGTCAGTGCCCTGGCCCCCGGGGTACTGGGTTTAACCGGCATTGAAACGGCGGAAATCATTAAAGGGGTGGTGGACCGTATCCAACCGGAGCTGATTATTGCCGTGGATGCGCTGGCTTCCAGAGCGGTGGAGCGCATCGGCACCACCCTGCAACTGGCCGATACCGGTATCAGCCCGGGGTCCGGCATCGGCAATAAACGGGCCGGCATCAATCAGGAGTCCATGGGGGTTCCGGTCATTGCCATCGGCGTACCCACAGTGGTGCCGGCCGCCGTTATTGCCGGCGAAGCCCTGGACCGCCTGGTGGAACAAACCAAGAACAGCCCTGCTTTGGCCCCGGTTTACTACAATATGAATTCGGAAGCCTTCCAGGGAATTATCCAGGATGTATTGCAGCCCTATACCTCCGGGCAATTAATGGTGACTCCCAAGGAAGTGGATGCGCTGATTGAAAACACCGCCCGCATTGTGGCCGGGGGCATTTCGTTAGCCCTTCATCCTTCCATTTCCTCCGAAGAGTATACCACTTACCTGCATTAGTCCTTAAATCGGGGAGTATATGGGCTCTCGTTTCCCTGCCCCCCCTTGTTTAGGGTATCTGCTCCGGTGGTGGGCTGCGTTAACCCGATTTTATTGCTTTCATCAACCCACCCAATTTCCTGGCCGATTTCAAAACGTACATTCTCTTTGTTTATTTCCTTCTTCTTTTTTTCATGGTCCTGCAAATTAGCCACCTCCTATTTTTAGTATTTGGCTAAAAAAATGCAGGATACCAAGTAAATCTTTACAGCCTGTTCATTTTTATAATATTTAATGTCAAGACCTCCCTAACCGACAAAATACAGGCTAGGGAGGTTCTTGATTCACACTTTAAGGATGCTGCTTATCCTTTCTGGATTCCTTTTCCTTTGTTTTTTCGCAAAAACTACGGGTCATTGAAATATATCATACGGTTCCACACGCATCTTCAAAGCACTTGCACTGTAAGCTATAGTTCAGGAAATTACATAGTGACATCTTCATATTTTTGAGGTTTGATATACGAAAACAATTCCGATTGGATTATGAGGGTATCCTGGGGCATTGGTTCTTGAACCATTGCCGTCTTGAGCGGGAGTCCTAAAACACCTATTTTTTCATCCGGCTTCATGAGGAAGCCTATGCAGTAGCCACTATCATCCGGCTCAGCGTCCAGCCATGTTTTTGAATGGAATTGCAGGGCTATATCTTCTTCACACTCATATTCAATTACGGGAAAGCACATGCACCTGGGACAAATTGCAGTGAGGCCTCTTTCAAACTCTTCTTTATTCCTTTCGAGTTCGGCGGCGGTGAATTTCTCTGTCAAACAAGGATCGTTAAAGATTTTCATTGCTTCTTCCCATATATCCAAAAGATAGACCCGGTTGATTTGCACCCAATGCTTTTCTTCTGTGTTTTTATCTTGGAACCACAGCCTGTCTGGATATTTTGTACCGACTGCCAGCGTTACAGACTGCTCAACCAAATATGGTACAGGTTCATATCGGAATGTAAGATGCAGAACGGGGCTTTCTCCAAAATCCGGCATACAGTCATATTCTCCTGAAAGCTCGGCAATGGTCAAAAACAAGCTTTCAATATTTTGATACTCGATGCCGGATGGATTCCATCCCAGCCTTAAAAACTCGATAAGCATCACTAGCATTTCCCAGTTTTGCAAATCACAGCGCGTGGTTTCTGTTCCGCCCACAGCAAACTGTTTTTCTCCGATACTTATTGTATTTACAGCATGGAAAATATTTGTCATATTCATATTTTTGTCACTGCGCAGAAACTCCCGGTTGGTCTGCGGGTATGCGATTTCATCTGCCTCAATACGCTCGGCAAACGCTCCGTCGTATTGTAAAGCAACAATGCGCAGGTCATGCTCATAGCGAACAAGACCTATAATATGGCAGATTACTTCGTTTACCTTCGCCGTTTTCCCAAGCAGCTTTATCTCGGTAATGTTTGAGAGCATTTTCTGTAAGTTCCTAATATTCATTTCCTAGTCTCCCTTACAAAAATATAGCTACACGCCTATGGCTAATCCTCTAAGCGGTAAATCGGCTCATATCTAAATCCTCAGCATTGTAGGAAATGAAAAAAGTCCTTTCTTTCTCGTTTAGAACGATTTCATCCAATGTGCTTGTTTTGGGGAACTCGTAAAAACCTTTTTATGAATCTATTTTAAATCTCGGGCAAAGGAACCACCATTGACACACCGCGAATGGATTCCACGGTCACAGGAATTCCATATACATAACCGATATTTTCGGGAGTCATAACCTCTCTTCCTCCGTAAGCGAAAACTTGCCTGTCTTTCATAAATAGAAATCGCTCACAGTAGCGAAGGGCCAGATTCAGATCGTGGATAACGATGATTACGCTGATGCGTTCCTCTTTAGCAATCTCCCGTACCGTGGCCAGAACCTCATACTGGTTGCGAAGGTCCAGATTGCTGGTAGGCTCGTCTAAAAGCAGTACCCGTGGTCGTTGAGCCAGCGCCCGGGCCAGCATCACCTTTTGCATCTCACCTCCGGAGAGTTCATCCACGTAGCGCAGAGCAAAGCTTTCCAGCCCCATACGCTTAATAACCGACTGGGTGATATCTATATCTTCCTGCTTCGGCTCCAGTTTAATATAAGGCTTACGTCCCAGCAAGACAGAATCGAACACCGTAAACATCCCACCCGCATTGCGCTGAGCTACATAGGCCATGCATTTGGCAATCTCATTTCGCTTCAATTTACGGATATCCTCACCGTTGACATAAACGGTTCCCCGTTGAGGAACCAGAATATGGTTCAGACATTTGATCAGAGTACTTTTTCCCGCTCCGTTATTGCCCAGAATGGCAATGCATTGACTCTCCCTAGCATCAAATGCAACCTGATTAAGAATGGTACGGCCGCCATTATAAGAAAAATTCAAATCTCTCACTTCAATCATCTTGTGCCAACCCCCTTAAAAAGCAAGTATAAAAACAGGGGGGCTCCTAGAAAGGAGGTTATGGCTCCGATAGGCAGGATAACCGGCGCCACTGCCAGACGGGCCGCCGTATCGCTAAACAACAGCAACAAAGCGCCCATCAAAGCTGACGAAGGCAGAAGATACCGATAATCACTGCCGATACAACGCCGCACAAGATGAGGCGCAATGAGTCCGATAAAATTGATAATACCCACAAAGGACACAATGGTCGAGGCGGTCAGGGAGCAAATAAACATGCCCATAAGGCGCATACGTTCTACATAGACGCCCAGCCCCTTGGCTGTTTCTTCTCCATTTTGCAGGGCATTGTAGTTCCAACGGTTGAATGCAAAATAGAGCAGTGCCGCCGCTACCACAACGCTCATAATGATTACCTCGTTCCAACTGGTGCGCCCAAGATCCCCAAAGGTCCAGAATATTACGGCCGCTACCTTTACATCCGCCGCAAAATACTGCAGCAGCGTGGTAGCGCCGGAAAACAGGGTACTAAGAGCCACTCCCGACAGCACCATGCTCTCCGGCGAAACTTTATTGAAGTGAGACAATCCCAACACAATGAAGGTTGACATCATGGCGCTGACAAAAGCGCAGGCGGAAACCAGATAGGGGTTGGAAATGGTAACGCCGTCCAGCGTTTGATTCTGCATTCCGGCTCCCAGCACGATAATTGCAAAGGATGCACCAAAGGCAGCTCCCTGGGCAATACCCAATGTGGATGCGGAGGCCAGCGGATTGCGCAATATACTCTGCATAACACAGCCTACGGTGGCCAGTCCGATCCCGGCTACAATGGCCGTTACAACTCTCGGCATGCGGATGTTGAACACAACAATGGACTGCTGCTCACTGCCATAACCCAAAAGCGTTGCGACGACCTCCGTCAAAGAAAGACCCGCCGAACCGGCGCTGACTGCCAGTAGGGCAGTCAGCGCGGTTGCTGCACCGAGAAGCAGGATGAAGTACGTCTTAAAACGTATGTATTCTTTATACGTCCTCCGGCTTTTCATGGAGTCTATTCTCCTATGGTAATTTTATCGAATCGATAGCCGTCCGCCGCCAGTTTGTGGTAAAAAGGCTCACCCAGCATGATGGTAAAAATTTCGTCGGCTTTTTTTATTGGATCAATATCCGCAAACCGCTCCGGATAAATGATTTTGCCTGCGTAATAGGCATCTGCGATGGCGATCTCCAGGTTGGTCCAGTTGTAGTTATAAGATATCTGGGCATATACCTTGTCTTTCTGTACTGCCTGAAGGGAATCATAAAATTTTTTGTTCTTGGCGTAATCCTTATTGACCAGATTCATATTGGTGGGATTTAGAAAGATAATATCCGGATTCCATACCGTTACTTTTTCAAGGTCAATGAGCAAGGGCCCCGAACCGCCTGTTTCATCCACAACGTTTTTGGCATGGATGGCGGTGAAGGGCGGATAATGAGCATAGGTACCCTCAAAGCCATGGGCGCCTCGAAAGCTCACAGCCCCGGTATAAACAGAGGGCTTATCTTTGTCCGGGATGTCTTTGGTGCGATGATCCAGATCCTTCTGACAGTTCTGCACATAATTGATTACCTTGGCGCAATGCTCCCGGGTGCCCATCACCTGTCCAATCAGTTCCAGCGCCGAATAAAAGCTTTGGTCAAACATACCGTCAGGATAGATGCCGATGACAGGAATTCCGGTTTTCTGCGCTACATTATTGATCGTGTCTTCATCCGTCAAGGCAAAGATTACGTCGGGCCCGAGGGTTACCAACTCTTCAATATAACAGGTATCGTTATTTCCGCCGCTCCCAACGGACGCAAGGGTTGCAAAATGCTGCGCATTGATAACGGAATAAGGCATAGCCGATTGATTCTGCTTATCCATATCCGTCACGCCCACCAGTTTATCCGCGCAGCCGGCGTAAGTTAGGATACGGGCCGCTCCGCCGATGGCGGCGATAGTTTCTATCTTCTCAGGGAGCTCCACCTGACGATCAAACGCATCCGTAACCATGCGGGACCCGGAGGACGCCGGAGACGCTTTAGAGGATGCGGGATCCACGGATGTACACCCGTTTAAAATCAATACAAATGCCAAAAGGATTCCCATGAACTTTTCTTTGATCATAATTTCCCCTTTCTTTTGAATTACCAGCCCCGGTCATAGCTCTTAAAGCAATCGGCGCATACCTTTTTGCCGTCCTGCAAATGCATCTTATGTTCGGGAGCCCCCTCGCCGCAGAGTTCGCAGGGGATTGTTCGGAACAGCCGTGCTTTCTCAGGCAGATCAAATTCAGGTTCGGAAAAGGAAAATATTTCGTCAACGGGCGCTTTTAACAGATATTCCTGCCACTGCGCCCGGTCCATGCCCTCCTGTTTTTGCAGTTTGAGACAAAGGCGCAATTTTCTCCCGTTTCTCCGGTTAAAAAAAGAAAAAGCTTGTTTACCGGTCCCCCGATAAAGTAGATTGCCTTTGCCCAGGGTGCAGCTTAAAAGGGCTTGCACCGCATCTACTCCGCAGGCATCGTTCTCGGTAACACATACAATTTCCTCATCTTCAGAAGTCCCCACTGCCATTTTTTCATAAACAGCCTGGCAGGCCTTGAAGCCGATGGCAAGACCGGGGCATTCATGCCCATGGAAAGCAACCGCCTTGTCCCATAATTGCTTGTTCACAATTCATTTCCTCCTTTATTTTAAATATGCCAGTACAAGGCGGTGTCAACTTCTTTCTGTCATAACCCGCCTTTACACTGAAGTATAAATGTTCAGTAATAGCCCCTAATCCTTTTTGCACATAAAAAAAGCCCTCAAAGAGAGCTTTCAAGCTTCTAAAATAATAGCTTCATGCTAAAATTGACAATAAACAAGGGCTACATCAATGATTAAGCAGAATTCCACCTCTGCCCTATATGTATTCCGTATACATATATTTTCATTTCCATTTTATAGTATAGGATAATTGTGTACATGTCAATAAATTTGCAGAACTCTCCACTGCCAAAAAGTCTTTTTACAGGGTCCATAGGAGATATAGGATCCCCACACTTAACTAATTTCACTGTATTTTACAAATTCGGGAAACCGTAAAGCAAACTGGTTTAACAGTTCCCGATGCTGAGGCAGACGCAAATCCGGATCGTCTTTTAACAGTTGCCGGGCTTCTGCCCGGGCCTGCTCAATCTCCCGCTGATCCTTGATTAAACTGGCAATCTTAAAATCCGGCAGGCCCGACTGCCGGGTGCCAAAAAACTCTCCCGGTCCCCTCAGTTTAAGATCCTCTTCAGCCAGAATAAAACCGTTTTGCGTCCGGCACATGGCTGCCATCCGTTCCCTGGCTTCCCTGGTGGACGGATCCGCCACCAGAATACAGTAAGATAAATGCTTCCCCCTGCCCACCCGGCCCCGGAGCTGATGCAGTTGGGACAAACCAAACCGCTGGGCATCCCAGATGACCATCACGGTGGCATTGGGGACATCCACCCCCACTTCAATCACCGTGGTGGATACCAGAATATCCAGCGAACCGCTGCGAAACTCTCCCATTACGGCTTCTTTCTCAGCGGGCTTCATTTTACCGTGCAGCAGGCCCACTGAACAGGTGCTTAAGGCCCGCTTCAACCGTTCATGCAGTTCAATGGCCGCCTGAGTATCAATCTTTTCCGATTCTTCCACCAGCGGACATACTACATAGGACTGCCGGCCCTCCACAGCCTGCTGCCGGATTAACCCCACCGCTTTCCCCGCCTGGGACAAGCTCAAATGATAGGTTTTAACAGGCTGTCTGCCCGGAGGCAGCTCGTCAATGACAGATGCCTCCAGCTCACCGTAAAGGGTTAAGGCCAGGGTTCGCGGGATGGGCGTGGCGGTCATCACCAAAATATCCGGCCTGTGTCCTTTATCCTGCAGGGCCGCCCGCTGGCGTACCCCGAAACGGTGCTGCTCGTCCACAACCACCAGAGCCAGTTGCTTAAACTGCACCGGCCCCTGGATCAGGGCATGGGTGCCCACCACCACGTCAATTTCTCCTCCGGCAATCTGCTCCAGCACTTGTTTGCGGCCCCGGCGGCTGCCTCCGGTCAGCAGCGCCACCCGGATGCCCAAGGGCTCCAACAGTTTGCCGACGCTGGCGGCGTGCTGCTCTGCCAGCAGTTCCGTGGGGACCATAAGGACACTCTGCAGTCCGGATGCTGCCGCTTTGTACAGGGCCAAAGCCGCCACAGCGGTTTTGCCGGACCCCACATCTCCCTGAAGCAGCCGGTTCATGGGCCGGGAAGCCTCCATGTCCCTCTCAATTTCCTGCCAGACCCGTTTTTGGGCCTCTGTTAATTGGAAAGGCAGGATGTCAGCAAAAGATTTTACAACCTTACGACTTTTATAGCGGTGGCTTTTTTCCTGCCGGTTGGTGCGGTCCTTCTGCAGGCAAAGCCCCAATTGAAAAAGAAACAACTCTTCCAGGACAAAACGCTTTCTGGCCCGCTGGCAGGCTTCCATGCTGGTGGGGAAATGGATTTCCGCCAGCGCTTCGGCAACACAAGGCAGATGATACCGGTCCAGAATTTCATCCGGTAAAAACTCCGGCAGATTCGCTCCGACTCCGTCCAAAAATCCTTTAATCATGCTCCGAAAAAAACGCTGGCTAATATTCTCGGTAGCCGGATAAATGGGGACAATTCTTCCGCTATGCAGGCTTTCATCACCCTCCAGCACTTCATGATCCGCCACCTGGATCTGGGGTACCCCAAAACTGCGGTCCATTTTACCGGTAAGCAGCAATCTTTTCCCCGGAGGGTACTGCTTTTTGATATAGGGTTGGTTAAACCAAACGGCGTAAAAAATTCCCGCCTCTTCTTCCAAAGCCAGTTTTGTGAGGGTCAGCCCCCGTCTGGGTTTTGTCTCCTGGCCGGTAATGACGGTTCCCCGGACGGTGGCCAAATCCCCGTGAGCAAAGGAGTGGGCCGGTCGAATGCTGCTCCGGTCCTGGTATTCCCGGGGAAAATGATAAAGTAAATCCCCAACGCTTAAAATACCGATCCGCTCCAACTGTCTGGCCCGCTGGGGTCCCACTCCTTTGAGAAACTGCACCGGTTTTTGTAACAGCAAAATCATCACCTCATCCAGGTCATGAAGGTCCGCCTATAACCAAAGTTTTTTAATCAATGATTAAAAGGCACAAAAACATATGTTCTCATTATAACATGGCATTATTTTCCTGAGAAGTATTTCTCCATAAAGTAACATAAGTAAAATACCGTTTGATTTTACCTTTATTTGTGGTATACTAATTCAGTGAGCTTGTGAGAGGATTTATGGACATAGAAGGTGTGTCCCTAAAGGAGGTGTAACAATGGCCAAATGCGAGGTTTGCGGCAAAGGTGTTGCCGTTGGCATTAAATTAAGCCACTCCCATATTCGGACAAAGCGGACTTGGTCTCCCAACCTGCAAAGGGTAAAGGCCATCATTGATGGTTCCCCCAAACGGATTATGGTTTGCACCCGTTGTCTCCGGAGTGGAAAAGTACAGCGTGCTATTTAGTTACACCCCGTAAATAAAAACGACAAAAACGGCCAAGGGCCGTTTTTTTGTCGTTAGAGCTAAAACGTATTCCTCTGAGGTCCTGTTGTTAGACTATGGGGTATGCTTAAGGGTCCTGTACAGGACTCTCAAGGAATACGGCATAAGACTAGCAACAGGCCCCCAAAGAAACACCCCTTAGGCTAATTCTTTTAACAAATTGGCCATCTCCAGAGCGGTATTGGCAGCATCCCAGCCTTTATTACCGGCTTTGGTGCCGGCCCGCTCAATGGCCTGTTCAATGGTATCCGCGGTAATTACGCCAAAGACCACCGGCAGATCGGAATCCAGACCCACCTTGGCCACTCCTTTGGAAACTTCGGCGGCAACATAATCAAAGTGCGGTGTTGCCCCGCGAATAATGGCTCCCAGGCAGATGACCGCGTCATAGCGCTTTAAGCCGGCCATCTTTTTGGCCACCAGAGGTACCTCAAAGGCCCCCGGAACCCAGGCGATTTCAATATCGTCCTCTTCAACGCCATGCCGCTTCAAGGCGTCAAGAGCCCCGCCCAGCAGCTTATGGGTGATAAACTCATTGAAACGCCCCACCACAATGCCAAATTTTAATCCGTTCCCTACTAAATGTCCTTCAAATACTTTTGTCATATCCTCGATCCCCCTGTTTCTGTTTTAGATGCTCCTATTAACTGGTCTTTTTATTTTGATCTGTTACCGTGAGCAAATGGCCTAGTTTGCATTTCTTGGTGCTTAAATATTTTGCGTTGGCCTGTCCCGCCGCGATTTCAATGGGCACCCGGTCCACCACTTCCAGACCGTGACCTTCCAATCCTGCTATCTTCCGAGGATTATTGGTTAACAGGCGAATTTTGCTGAGCCCTAAATCAACTAAAATTTGTGCGCCAATTCCATAGTCCCTGAGATCGGCGGGAAAACCCAGGGCCAGGTTGGCTTCCACCGTGTCAGCGCCTAAATCCTGCAGCTTATAGGCTCTGATTTTATTTAACAGGCCGATTCCCCTGCCCTCCTGACGCATATAAAGCAAAACACCGGTCCCCTCTTTTTCAATGGCCTGCATGGCTTTGGCCAACTGATCCCCGCAGTCGCAGCGGCAGGAACCAAAAACATCCCCGGTTAAGCATTCCGAATGAACCCGGACCAAAGGGGCTTCCACACTGGAAAGATCCCCTTTCACCATGGCGATATGCCCCTTGCCGTCCAGCAGGCTTTCATAGGCCACCGCTGTAAAATCCCCAAACTTGGTGGGCATTTTGGCAGAATCAACGCGTTTAATAAATTTCTCGTGGCGGCTGCGGTATTTAATTAAATCGGCAATGGTAATCAGCTTTAGATTATGGGTTTTACAAAATTCCACCAATTCCGGCACCCTGGCCATGGTGCCGTCGTCCTTCATGATTTCGCAAATAACAGCGGCAGGCTTTAGCCCCGCCAGGCGGGACAAATCCACCGACGCCTCGGTGTGGCCGGTGCGCACCAGCACTCCACCCTCTTTCGCCCGGAGGGGAAAGATGTGTCCGGGACGGCGTAAATCTTCCGGCTGTGTGTCCGGATCCATAATCTTCTGGATGGTCAGGGCCCGTTCAACAGCGGAGATCCCGGTGGAGCATTCCTTGGCATCCACAGATACGGTAAAAGCGGTGCCGTGGGGGTCGGTATTATTGCTGACCATCGCCGGCAGCGCCAACTGATCCAGCCGTTCCCCGTAAATAGGCATACAAATCAACCCCCGCCCGTGGGTGGCCATGAAATTGACCGCTTCGGTGGTCACCTTCTCGGCGGCCATGATAAGATCCCCCTCGTTTTCCCGGTCCTCATCATCCACCACCACCACCATTTTCCCTGCCCGGATATCTTCAATGGCTTCTTCAATGGTATTAAACGTAAATGTCACGTCCGTCTTCCTCCTTTATAAAAATCCGTTGGCCGCCAAGAACTGGAGGTTCAGTTGGGAATTTTCCCTTTGTTCCCCCCGGCCCTGCAGTAAACGTTCAATATATTTTCCCAACAAATCCGCTTCAAGATTTACAGTCTCTCCGACTTTTTTACTGCCCAGCACGGTGGCATGGGCGGTGTGAGGGATCAAGGAAACCTGAAACCGGTCCCGCTGGAAACTTACCACCGTAAGACTGGTGCCGTCGATGGCAATGGAACCTTTGTTGATGATGTATTTCATGACCTGGTCCGGCGCCTGAACCATAACCAGGGTGGCAATATCTCGTTTCTCCAGACCCACAATGGTCCCGATGCCGTCCACATGGCCGGATACCATGTGCCCCCCCAGCCGGTCCCCTAAGCGCAGGGCTCTTTCCAGGTTTACCCTGCTGCCCGGCCGTAATTCCTTTAAATTGGTCTTGTCCAGGGTCTC
This sequence comes from Desulforamulus ruminis DSM 2154, assembly GCF_000215085.1. NCBI lineage: Bacteria > Bacillati > Bacillota > Clostridia > Eubacteriales > Peptococcaceae > Desulforamulus > Desulforamulus ruminis. The sequence continues at coordinate 1,735,021 of NC_015589.1, read as the reverse complement.
TGCCATTACATCGGCTGTAAATATCCCGTCTCCAAAGGTAGTAGCCGTCAGACAAACTCCATTCACCGCGATACTGTCCCCCACCCGGGCATCTTCCAGCACTTTGGAAGCCAGGATATGCAGCTTGGCGGAGTCGGATCCCCTAGAAACATTCTTAATGGTTCCAATCTCCTCAATTATTCCAGTAAAGATATTCTCTCACCCCTTTTTGAGGTATATCCGGTAAAAGCAAAGTCTCCCTCCAGGCACTGAACAGAAACATCGTATAATTGGGTTGCGTCTTTAAGAGCCTGAACCCCGTCCCCCCTTATGGCTCCCGGAGCACTATCCCCGCCAATAATCTTAGGGGCGATAAACCAGACCACTTTGTCTACGATGCCTGCCGCCAGGGCGGAACCGTTTAACTTCCCGCCCCCTTCAATTAAAATCTGGGTTATTTGCTTTTCCCCCAGTAATTCCATTAATTTCACCAGATCCACCCGGGGGCCCGGACCCGGGACAACCAGTACTTCTGCCCCGGCCGCCATTAAACTGGCCCTTCGTTCAACGGGAGCCGCTTCGGTGGTGGCAATCATGGTATGGGCTGCGGATTCCTGCAGCAATACCTTGGCTGCGGTGGGAGTCCGGGCCAAACTGTCTACCACAATGCGGACGGGGTCCTTTCCCCTTCCTTCAGGCAGCCGCGTCGTCAGAGAAGGGTCATCGGCAAGAATGGTATTGACGCCTACCAGGATGGCATCCACCCTGTCCCGCAGCCAATGCCCCTGTTCCCGGGCCGCCTTTCCGGTAATCCACTGGGATTCACCACCGGCAGTGGCAATTTTACCGTCCAGGCTGGTGGCCGACTTTAAAATTACAAAGGGGCGTTTAGTGGTAATATATTTGATAAACGCCTCATTTAAGTGCATTGCCTCCTGTTCCAGGACACCGGCCTTTACTTCCACACCGGCCTTTTTTAAAACTTCCAGGCCCTTCCCGGCAACCAAGGGATTGGGGTCGGTCATGGCCGCCACCACCCGTTTAATGCCTGCCTTGATTACCGCTTCCGTGCAGGGACCGGTCCGCCCGTAATGGCAGCAAGGCTCCAGGGTGACGTATAGGGTGGCATCCCGGGCCTGTTCGCCGGCCTCCATCAGAGCAACCACTTCGGCATGGGCGCCCCCTGCTTTGGCATGAAACCCTTTCCCAATAACCTGCCCTTCCTTGACAATAACCGCCCCCACCAGGGGATTGGGGCTGGTGCGCCCCCTGGCTCTGGCAGCCAGTTCCAGGGCCATTTGCATATAATGACTGTCAGTACCCGCTTCCAACGGCTTCATCTCCTGTTAAAAAAATTAAACCCCGGGATACCCCAGGGTAAGAAAAACAATAGGAGAACGGCCCAACAAAAAATTGGTTTTTTGCCGGGCAAAATCAATCACCTTCTCCCATCCAGACTTTAACTGTCGGCTCTGGCATCTCACCAGATCTGCCCTTGCGGGCTCGCGGGCTCGGCTAAAGCCATACCGCCGGTAAGGAATTGCACCTAACCCTGAAGGTCTTTGTTTATTAAACTAAGATCATTATATTCCCGGGTTTGTTCGTATGTCAACCGATAATTCTTCAGGTTAAGGCAGCCCACAGGGCCGAAAGAACCCGCAATCCCCTTAACGGTCAGTATATTTTTGTCCTTATTCCACTGCTTTATTTTGCTCAGCCCGGGTTAATAAAATGTAATGAAGGAGAATCCTGCAATCAAAAAAATAAGGGCTCACCTGAACAGGTGAGCCTCTTTGGGCAGTTTACCGTCTTGCCCCGGACTATTTCGTGCAACCCTCTTTGCAGTGGGCGGTTTCCCGCAGCATCCAGTGTTTAATAAACATGGTTCTCACCTCCCGGCCGGTACTTTCTCCCTTAAAATTATTATATAGCCGGGTTCTTACATTATTAATAACAATTTATGATTTTTATCTTACATTTTTATACAATGGGGATTTCTTTTAAACTAAAGCCTTTGTTTCCCTGGCAATCATTAACTCTTCGTTGGTAGGCACCACCATGGCCGTAATTTTGGACCCGGGCTTGCTGATAATGATTTCTTTGCCACGGGTATTGTTGTTTTCCTCGTCCACTTCCAGACCGGTATAAGCCAAGCCCTTTAAAACTCTGGCCCGCATATCTTTTGAATTTTCACCGATGCCGCCGGTGAAAACCAGCAGGTCTAGACCGCCCAGTGCCGCCGTATAGGCGCCAACATATTTAATGATGCTGTAAGCAAACATGCTCAAAGCCAACTCCGCCCGCTCGTGACCCTTTTCAGCCGCCTCTTCCAGATCCCGAAAATCACTGCTGACGCCCGATACACCCAGTACCCCGCTTTTCTTGTTCATCAGATCATTGATTTCGTTAACATTGAGGTTTTCCTTTTCCATAATAAAGGGAACCACAGCCGGATCCATATCGCCGGTACGGGAGCCCATGGGAAGTCCCGCCAGCGGTGTAAAGCCCATGGAAGTATCGATAGAAGCACCGTTCCCCACCGCCGTAATACTGGAACCGTTGCCTAAATGGCAGACCACAATTTTTAACTCATTTAGGGGCTTTCCTAAAATTTCTGCCGCCCGACCGGAAACATATTTGTGGGAAGTGCCGTGAAATCCATACCTGCGGATCTTGTATTTCTGGTAAAGCTCATAGGGAACGCCATACATATGGGCGTATTTGGGTATGGTCTGGTGAAAGGCAGTATCAAATACAGTTACCTGGGGAGCATGGGAGATCAGTTCCCGGCAGCTCTTAATGGTTACAATGTGAGGGATGGTGTGTAAAGGAGCCAGGTCGGCAATTTCCTCCAGTCCCTGAATCAATTCATCGGTAACCACCATGGATTTCTTGAAATTTTCTCCACCGTGGACAATCCGGTGACCAACGGCCTTGATGCTGGAAACATCGTTGATGGCTCCGTATTGGGGATCAGTAATACACCTTAGAACAATTTCCATGGCTACCTTATGATCAGGCAGATCCTGTTCCAGCACCAGTTCTCCGGTGTCCGAAGTTTGCTTGACTTTGGAGCCATGTAAGCCGATTCGTTCCGCCAGGCCGGATAAAAGAACCGTTTCCCTCTCCATATCCATTAATTTGTATTTAATTGAAGAACTGCCAGAGTTTACGACCAGAATGAGCAACGTTTTTCCTCCTTTAGTGTGAGCACAAAGATATTCTTTGCTGGAAAAAGGCGATGTTACTTGACCAGTTCAGAGATATGACCGTGAATTTTATAAGCATAAACCGTATCCCCGTTCCTGAGACCCACCGCGTTACCTTCATCGGTGTCCACATGCATTTCCAGTTTATATTTATCGCTTACCCGAACCAAAACATCACCAAAGATGATGCCTCTAGGCCCCTTGGCCCGAACATAAATTCTATCCCTGTCTTCAAGACCATATTTTTCAGCATCGGAAGTATGCATATGAATGTGACGGGCAGCAATAATGGCCCCTTCCTTTATAGTAACGGAACCTACCGGTCCCACCAGGGTGACGGAAGAAGAACCGGACAGGTCGCCGGAATCCCGCAAGGGAGCCTTAATCCCCAGTTTAAAACAGTCGGATATGGACAGTTCCACTTGGCTTTGCTTCCGCTCCGGTCCCAGGATGCGAACCTTTTCAATCACTCCCTTAGGACCGACCACCGTTACCGTTTCTTCACAGGCATACTGATCGGGTTGGGAGAGTTCTTTAAACTTTTTCAATTCATAGCCGGGACCAAATAAGGTGTCAACATCTTCTCGGGTAAGGTGCACATGGCGGGCTGAAATACCTACCGTAACAGGAATGGGTGTGATTTCTTCAGGATTCACTTGGGTTGGAGAATCTTCTTTTAACATGATTTATCCACTTCCTCTTTTTAAATTTGTTAAAACCTTGCTACATAAATCACTTTGCCGGATACAATTATTTTAAAACCCATATTTTAAGATTTTTGGACTTTTTATAGGTTTTGTTTTTGCAAAGTTACTCAAACAGAAATATTTTTCCACTCAGGCATGATGGTCATACCAACCCCTGAATGTAATACAGCGTCCAGGATTATTAATACAAAACAACGAAACATCAGGCAAAAATTTATGCAATTTGAAGAGATTGTTCAAATTTTGTCTTGTACTTGACTCAAATAAATTTTAACGACTTTCCCCGTTTATTTCAAGTCACTTCCATGACTTGCTTTTCTGAATTTTACCCGCCAAGAAAAAGATCATTTATAAGACAGTTTTTCCAAGGTAAATATTTTCATAAGTCCGCTTTATTATTAAATCTTTCAATCATTTCTTTAGGCTATTGTTCGATGATATCTTTCTTTTCGGGAAAAAATATGCATGAAGGTATTGAAAACAAAGGAGGTAAAAAAGATGAGTAATGAAAAAAATAAAAAGCCGGGTTCTAAAGGTTGCCTCTGGCATTGGGGTAATCAGGTTACCTTAAAAGATTTAAATATTGAAACGCCCGGTCCTCAGGCAAAGGTTCATCCATTAACCCAGAAAGCCCCCGAGTAAAGTTTAAAGAAAAATGATCCGGATAACGCAGTGATTCACTGCGTTATCCTTTATAAATTGATTATAAAAATTCTTTATATAAGATGGAATTTCATTAACAGTCTCTCGGCCTGTTTCTGCTGCTCCATTACATATTTCTCAAAGGCAGGACCGTCCAGGTATTCTTGAGGCTGACCGGCCTCTTCCATCTCTTTAATATAGTCCGGATCAGCGGCCATCTTCTTAAAAACCTTCCGCAGGAAGGTCAGGTTTGCTTCGGGAATCCCTTTGGGAGCTACAAAGCCGCGGCGGATGTCGGATACCACATTATATCCCTGCTCGGTTAAAGTGGGAACCTCCGGTAAAGACTTATACCTCTCGGGAGTAGCGATCCCTAGAATGGTCATCTGATCCAAGCCGCGCATGACATCGTTGTAATTGCCCATCATGACGTCCAGCTCGCCGCCCAGCAAAGCCACATTTTGATCGGTTGCCCCTTTATATACCACCTGATCAACCTGGATGCCGGCTTTATCCTGGAAGTCCAACAGGGCTATGTGACAGCCGGTAAAGGTACCCACAATGCCTACTTTTAATTTTCCAGGATTGGCCCTGGCAAATTCCACCACTTCATTTACATTTTTAAATTTACTGCCTTTTTTAACAACCAATACCTGGGGATCTGTTACCACCTGAGCAATATATGCGAACTCTTCCGGTTTGTATTGCGCTCCCTGCAGGGGTTGCAGCACAATATGGGGTACGTTAATGCCGCCAATGGTGTAGCCGTCCTTAGATGCTTTGGCAATTTCCGCAAAGCCTATAGCGCCGCCATCACCCGCTTTATAAGAAAACAGCCATGGCTGTTTAACATATTTATTCCAATACTTTTGCATGATTCGGGCCTGAGCATCGCTGGATCCTCCGGCCGTAAAGGCAATAATCATGTTTATGGGTTTTTCAGGATAGCTGCCGGTCCCCTTTTCTTCCTGATTTTTACCTTGGCCGGTGCAGCCTGCCAGCATGGAAGAAGATAAAAAAAGAACTGTCATCAGTAGGGCAAAAAGATTATTCTTACGCATGGATATCCCTCTCAATCGAAACCATAAAAATTTTAAAACGATCTCTTATGTAATCATTTTATAAGCTGCTAAATCAGACGTAGGCAAAGGTGCTGAATAAACCAGCACCTTTACCCGTATTACAAGCTACATTCATTTTATTAAGCGGAACGATACAACTTGGTCAAAACAAACTCCTTATGACCCAGGGTTTCCGCATTGGTCATCCGGCCGTTCAAAGTACGGATCATGATGTCCATCAGCGCATCCGCCGCTCCGTCCAGATCCATCTCGCCCCGCAGAATGCCGCTCAGGTCTACGTCAATGTGCTCCGACATGGTGGATACCGTAATGGGGTTCGCCGATACCTTAATCACCGGCAGAATGGGGTTCCCTACAATGTTCCCCTGGCCGGTGGGGAAGAAGTGGCATACCGCTCCCGCGGCGGCCATCAGGGTTAAGCACTCCGCCGCTGCCGAGGAGGTATCCATAAAGTGCAGCCCTTTCTTCGTGGGCGCTTCCGCCGGAGCCAGCACACCCTGTACTTTCGCCACTTTACCGATCTTCTGAATGTTGCCCAGGGCTTTTTCCTCAATGGTGGTCAAACCCCCGGCAATGTTCCCCTGGGTGGGCTGAGTACCGCACAGATCCACACCCTGGTCCAAAATGAACTGGTTGTAAGCCGTCCAGGTCTTCATGAACTCTTCCCTGATTTCCGGCGTCGCGCAACGCTCCGCGACCAGATGCTCCCCGCCGGTCACTTCAGAAGTTTCCCCGAAGAACAAGGTCAGGCCCATGGGATCCAAACGGTCGTATAAACGGCCGATGGAGGGATTGGCGGCCAGGCCGGAAGTGGTATCCGACTCACCGCACTTGGTGGAAATGGTTAACTCATCAATGCTGCATTCTACTCTTTGCAGTCCGGTGGCATACTGAACGAATTCCTTGGCTTTCCAGGAAGCCTGCTCCACGGTTTTAAAATCCCCGTTGCGCTCAATGGAGAAGCCCGCCACCGGCTTGCCGGTCTTAGCAATGCCTTCCACAATCAGATTGGTCCAGTTGGGTTCAATGCCGATGACCACGACCGCCGCTACGTTGGGGTTGCAGCCGGTGCCGATCAAAGTACGGAAATGCAGTTCCAAATCTTCACCAAACTGCAGACGGCCGTAGGGATGGGGCAGGGCCATGGTGCCCTGGACATGCTTGGCCACCGCTTCACAAGCAGCGTTGGAAATATCGTCCACAGGTAAAATAATGACGTGATTGCGGCAGCCTACGGCGCCGTTCTCCCGGCGATAGCCATAAAAAGTGGGGATAGACATGATTGGGTTTACCACCTTTCCGTTTTTAAATTATGGGTGTGCACATGCTCACCCTTTTTAATGGCCTGTACGGTTTTACCGATGGGCACGTGATACTTGATTACCCTTTCACCGGCAGCGATATCTTTCAGGGCGATTTTGTGGCCCAGGGGAATATCACTGATAGACTGAATCTCAATGGTCTTGTCCGAGTCCTGAACTTTCCCGGTGACTGCTTCGCCGGCTTTAATGTCGGCTACGGCTACACCAACCATGTCTGCCAGGTCGTGTACTAGGAACTTAATCAACTTAACTCCTCCTTTTTGCTCTTTTTATTATTCATTTTGTTGGAGATAATCTTTCTTATCTCCGACAAAATCAAGCACTATCCTAAGGACGCTGTACAAACTTTATATTAAAAAATGAATCACATGCCCTTACGATTTATACCCAGATAGGAGTGACGTAATAGGTATGAGGTATTACCATTAATTTTACTTTTATCTACCCAATCTCGTCAAGCCAGTAATGTCATATAAAGGACTTTGTACAAGTAATAATCTTCCTTTATCTTTGTTTTAATTGTGATTTGAGATGTTTTCTAAATAATTCGGATTAGCCAAAAATCACCTTTTTGAAATCCTTGGATCGTTAATATTCTTCTATTTAATAAAATGGCTGATCAAAAATACAAGGGATTTAGGGATTATACTTTAGCGCTAAGGGAGTTCCGTCTTTTCTAGATGATTAATACAGCCCTAAACCTTTTATTTGTGGTTTAGGGCTGTATAGCAACTCACACTTTTCATAAAGGAGGTCATTCCCCCTTTCTCTTATACCCTAATGCCTAACGTCGGTATAGGACAATTATGTTTTGATTAAGCAGCCTGAAAATTGGTATTGCCGGTAACTTCATTCCACCACGCAGTCAAAGGTATTTTCTGATACAGAAAATACCTTTGATCCTTCTTATTGAAGCAGCCCTAAAATCTAAGCGTAAAAAGAGTCGCTGCTTTTTGAGCCGTGAATAGCTAAAGCTAACAATGTCCTTCCTGGGAGGCAGCCTGCCGTTTGTTCAACCAAATCCCCATTACAATAACAAAGGCGGTCAGTGCCACAGGAATCAGCCAGTGTAAAAAGCTTACAGAACCATGAAGCAAAGCGCTAACATGCCTGTCGCCGGTAATCATCTCCCCGGAAGTATAACCAAGCAATCCGGCTCCGAGGTAAACAATAATTTTAAACCGTTTCATTAACATCATTACAATCTGGCTTCCAAAGATGATAATGGGTATACTGATGGCCAAACCGATGATCAGCAAGGGTATATTTCCTTTGGCCACCCCGGCTACGGCCAGAACATTGTCCAGACTCATAAGAAGATCGGCTACAACAATGGTTTGAATGGCGTCTCGTAAGCAATCCGCCTCTTTGCAGGCCTCTTCCTCCTCTTCCCCTACCAGTAATTTTACTGCAATGGGAATCAGCAGGATTCCTCCAATGACCTGAACATAAGGCAATTTAAGAAGAACCACAGCAACAGTTGTTAAAATAATCCGCAGACCGATGGCTGCAAAGCTGCCCCAAAAAACCGCCTTTTTTTGTTGGTCCACCGGCAGTTTGCGGCTGGCCAGGGCAATAACAACGGCATTATCCCCGCTTAACACAATGTTAATCACAATGATGCTTAGCAATGCAGTAAGAAATTCGGAAGAAAAGAACTCCACGAATCATCCCCCTCCCTAAAATAAACTTTCTGTGTGCAAGATGTTGTACGGCTTACCTTATTGAAGGGTAAGCCGTAAGAAACATTTTCTATTTGTTCAATTCATATTTTTCAACCAGAGGTTTGGCCTCTTCATTGTATTGTTTAACCAAGTTCTCTAGTTCTTCGCCACCCAGATACTCCGCAGGCTGACCGATTTTCTCCATATCCTTCAAATATTCGGGATCATTGCAGATCTTTTCAAATCCATCCCGAAGAATCTTCAACACGGCCGGATCAATATCCTTAGGAGCGGCAAATGCACGACGGATATCGGATACAAAATCGATATTCTGCTCTTTAAAGGTGGGAACGTCCTTAATCCAGGGATGACGTTCCTCGGTAGCAATGGCAAGAAGCTGGAACTTGCTCAGATCCCGCATTACATCATTCAGGTTGCCAACCATGGCATCCACGTGTCCTCCCATCAGAGCCACGTTTTGTTCCGAAGCCCCGGTGAAGGGTACGATGGTAAGCTCAATACCCATTTTTTCCATAATCTGCAGCGCTGCAACGTGGTGGGCTGTGAAAGTACCAACAGTAGCAATGGTCATTTTGCCGCCTTTTTTCTTGGCTTCAGCCACAAATTGCTCCAGATTGGTAATGGGGCTGCCCGCTTTTACCGCTAACAAGGTGGGGTCATTAACCACCTGGGCAATATAAGCAAAGTCATCGGTATTAAAGGTAGCCTGGGCGCTCATAGCCTGAAGGTTAATGTGGGGAATGTTAATTCCACCAATGGTATAGCCATCCGGCTTAGCTTTGGTAATCTCGGTAAAACCAACTTTACCGCCGGCTCCCACCTGATAATCAAAGGTCAAAGGTTGGTTGTTAAAATATTTTTTCCAGTATTTCTCTACAATTCTAGCCTGAACATCACTGGATCCACCGGCGTTAAAGGCGATAATCAGGTTTACCGGTTTGGTGGGATATTCCACTTTTTTGGCTTCTTGCTCCCCGCCTTTATTTCCGGCACATCCTGCCAAACTTAACATGCTTAATGCCAGAACTACGGTTAAAATACGCACCCAGTTTTTCTTTTTCATACACATACCTCCATTTTGGTAGCTTATTCTGATTCTTCAGCCAGAGCTGCCTGAGCTTTTTCAGGGTGTTTAATCCGAGTGTAGAGCGATCCGGCCACCAGAGCCAGAGCTACGGCAATTAATACCGCTGAAATGGGTCTGGTAAACAAGATTGTAAGATCTCCGTTAGACATACTTAAGGACTGTTTCAAGGAGGTTTCAAACATACTGGCTAAGATTAAGCATAGAATCAATGGCGTTGTTGGAATTTCTACCTTTTTCATAATCCAACCCAGCAGGCCAAACAGGATGGCAACGCCTACGTCAAACATCTTAAACCGTACACTATAGGCACCGAGGAAAGAGAATATCAGTACCATGGGCGCTAACACAGGGTAAGGAACCCGTACCAGCTTAGCCCACAAACCTACCAGAGGCAGATTCAGTACCAATAACATTACGTTGCCGATGTACATGGACGCGATAATTGCCCAAACGAAATCTCCGTTCTTTTCAAACAAGGTTGGCCCCGGTTGTAAGCCGTACATCATGAAACCGCCTAATAAAACTGCCAGAGCCGGACCGGAAGGAATACCGAAGGAAAATAAGGGAACAAAACCGCCACTGGTCGTGGCATTGTTGGCTCCTTCGGGCGCGGCCACCCCTTTGATCTCCCCCTTCCCAAAGTTTTCTGGGTTTTTAGATACCCGCTTTTCTACATCATAGGCCACAAAAGCAGTTACCCCAGGGCTGCAACCCGGTAACAGACCCATGAAAAAGCCAATTACAGTGGACCGGATCATAGTTGGTAACAACATAATAATTTCTTTAAAGTTGAGATATAACCGATCCAATTTGGTCTTGAAAACTTGAACTCCCGCTTGCTCCACATTGGACAGGATTTCTCCTACAGCAAACAGACCGATAATTACACTAATAAAGTCGATACCGGACATTAGGGAGATACTGCCAAAGTCAAAACGGCCATATCCGCTCACAGGGTCCATCCCGATGGTAGAAATCAAGAAACCGATTAACCCTGAAAGCAAGCCCTTGACCAAGGATTTACCGGTCAGGTTCACCACTACACTTAAAGCCAGGATCATTAGGGCAAAATATTCCGGCGGACCAAAATCCAGCGCAAAACCGGCCAGAGTGGGTGCAAAGAAAGACAAGCCGAGCAAACTCAGTGTCCCTGCCACGAAGGAGGAGATGGCCGCTGTGGCCAGGGCCGGCCCTGCTTGTCCATTCCTGGCCATTTTATATCCATCCAGAGACGTCGGCACAGAAGCCACTTCTCCGGGGATATTTACCAAGATGGCGGTTGTCGATCCACCGTACATGGCTCCGTAGTATAGGCCCGACAACATAATAATGGCCGGCACGGGAGGTAAGATTGTTGTTAGGGGAAGCAGGATCGCAATCCCGGAGGTGGGGCCAAGGCCCGGTAATACTCCAATTAACGTTCCCAAAAGACAGCCAAAGAATGCAAAAAGCAGATTCTCCGGAGTTAAAGCCGTTGCAAAACCATTTAATAGCATGGTAAAGCTTTCCACGGTTTCACCTCACAATCGAATTTTGTTATGCTAAATCTAGAAGCCCAGGAAACCGACGGGCAAAGGCATATCCAGTAATACCCGGAATAGGTAGACGGTTACCACACTTGTAATTAATCCCAAAAGGGCGCATTTCCACCATGCATAATTACCTAGTCTTCTGGCAACAAAGGTCACTAACAACAGGGTGTCAAGTCCAAAACCAATGGTATTCATCAAACCTAGGTAAATAAAAAGGGTAACAAACATAAGCCCTACACTAAATATTTCCGAAAACTTAAAGAGACCTTCGCCGGAACCACCCTTTTTATTCAGAAACGCCTGAACCATTAGAATAACACTTAATCCCGCAATACCCCAACCCAACCAGTAAGGCATTACACCAGGGCCAAACCCGGCCCCCGGCATGGTTTTAGGCATCTGGCTGGATTCAACCAGTACAAAAACCGAAAACACGAGAAAGAAAAGGCCGACTATAAAATCTGTCTTCTTCCACAAGGGTGCATTTGTCACTTCATTTCCTTCAGAAGTCATCTTTTCACCTCCCGATTTTAAATGGATATTAAATAAGGAAAGCATGGGAAAAAGGTGATTTATACCAGTTACCTGATAAATAAAAAGAATGTAAAATGGAAGGATTGTTTGTCATATTTAATATTAACTTTCAGACAAAATTTTTTAAAGCAAATATTCTTGTAAGAAAAGGCATGTTAAGGAAGATTAATTAATTTATCTAAGCTTATTTTTGCACTTAATCTAAAGTCTTTTATACAGAGACAATCTAATATGTCATTTGTTTTAAATATTGAAAAAATTTTAGGTGTTAGCTCCCTTGATCCATTTGAATCTATGTGACAGAGGAATCGCTCCCCCTGCCACATAGATCTGCATTACGCCTGCAAACTATGCTATACTTAAATGCTATATTAAGCGGAACGATACAACTTGGTCAAAACAAACTCCTTATGACCCAGGGTTTCCGCATTGGTCATCCGGCCGTTCAAAGTACGGATCATGATGTCCATCAGCGCATCCGCCGCTCCGTCCAGATCCATCTCGCCCCGCAGAATGCCGCTCAGGTCTACGTCAATGTGCTCCGACATGGTGGATACCGTAATGGGGTTCGCCGATACCTTAATCACCGGCAGAATGGGGTTCCCTACAATGTTCCCCTGGCCGGTGGGGAAGAAGTGGCATACCGCTCCCGCGGCGGCCATCAGGGTTAAGCACTCCGCCGCTGCCGAGGAGGTATCCATAAAGTGCAGCCCTTTCTTCGTGGGCGCTTCCGCCGGAGCCAGCACACCCTGTACTTTCGCCACTTTACCGATCTTCTGAATGTTGCCCAGGGCTTTTTCCTCAATGGTGGTCAAACCCCCGGCAATGTTCCCCTGGGTGGGCTGAGTACCGCACAGATCCACACCCTGGTCCAAAATGAACTGGTTGTAAGCCGTCCAGGTCTTCATGAACTCTTCCCTGATTTCCGGCGTCGCGCAACGCTCCGCGACCAGATGCTCCCCGCCGGTCACTTCAGAAGTTTCCCCGAAGAACAAGGTCAGGCCCATGGGATCCAAACGGTCGTATAAACGGCCGATGGAGGGATTGGCGGCCAGGCCGGAAGTGGTATCCGACTCACCGCACTTGGTGGAAATGGTTAACTCATCAATGCTGCATTCTACTCTTTGCAGTCCGGTGGCATACTGAACGAATTCCTTGGCTTTCCAGGAAGCCTGCTCCACGGTTTTAAAATCCCCGTTGCGCTCAATGGAGAAGCCCGCCACCGGCTTGCCGGTCTTAGCAATGCCTTCCACAATCAGATTGGTCCAGTTGGGTTCAATGCCGATGACCACGACCGCCGCTACGTTGGGGTTGCAGCCGGTGCCGATCAGCGTACGGAAATGCAGTTCCAAATCTTCACCAAACTGCAGACGGCCGTAGGGATGGGGCAGGGCCATGGTGCCCTGGACATGCTTGGCCACCGCTTCACAAGCAGCGTTGGAAATATCGTCCACAGGTAAAATAATGACGTGATTGCGGCAGCCGACGGTGCCGTTCTCCCGGCGATAGCCATAAAAAGTGGGGATAGACATGATTGGGTTTACCACCTTTCCGTTTTTAAATTATGGGTGTGCACATGCTCACCCTTTTTAATGGCCTGTACGGTTTTACCGATGGGCACGTGATACTTGATTACCCTTTCACCGGCAGCGATATCTTTCAGGGCGATTTTGTGGCCCAGGGGAATATCACTGATGGACTGAATCTCAATGGTCTTGTCCGAGTCCTGAACTTTCCCGGTGACTGCTTCGCCGGCTTTAATGTCGGCTACGGCTACACCAACCATGTCTGCCAGGTCGTGTACTAGGAACTTAATCAACTTAACTCCTCCTTTTTGCGCTACGATTGTGTAGACTTTTTATCATTAATTTTTGCCCGGATGATACCGATTTTCCGGTAGCATCCTAGACAAAAATTAAGTACTATCCTAAGATCGTTGCCCCAACTCCCTGGGCCAACTGGTTCAATTCCGCCAGCAGTTGGTCGGAAACAGGAACACCTTCCTTGTTCCGCAGAGCGGCCTTATTGGTTCTTCGCTCACCGGGAATATAGATTTCTTCTACCCCCTCAGCCTTGGGGGTTTCTTTAATTTCTGTTATCATCTGTTGCATGCGATCAATAAATGCACCCATGGGCATGAATTTTGATACATCCAGTGCAATGAAGAAATGGCCAATATCTACCGGCTGGGTGCTTTCGTCATAAATCCAGCCTACATTCTTACCAAAGGCCGAACCGCTAAGAATACCGGACATAATTTCAACAGCCAGGGCCATGGCGTAGCCTTTAGGACCCGCCATGGGGAGAACGGCTCCATCAAGGGCGGCCTTAGCATCGGTGGTGGGTTTCCCTTCTTTGTCAATGGCCCACCCTTCAGGAATGGGTTTGCCTTGTTTAGCCGCCAAGATGATATTCCCTCTGGCTACGATGCTGGAGGACATATCCACCACTACCGGCTGTTCCTTACCGGGAAACCCAAAGGCAATGGGATTAGTTCCGAAATAGGACTCCCTGCCACCCCAGGGGGGAATGCCGGAGGGTGTGTTGGTAAAGGCTAATCCAACCATTCCTGCTGCTGCAGCCTGTTTACAAAAATAGGAAGATGCGCCATAATGGTTGCTGTGTTTGGTGGCTACAGCGCCCACACCGGTTTCTTTGGCCAGATTAATGGCCACTTCCATGGATTTTACGCCTACCAGTTGGCCCAATCCGTTGTCGCCATCCACCGTGGCCACGGACGGAGCGGTTTTATTGACTTTAATGTTTGGTTGGGGGTTGATCCTTCCATTTTGGATACGAGTCACATAAATGGGCAACCGGCTGATACCATGGGTGTCCAGCCCTTCCAGGCTGGTATCCACCAATACGTCGGCCACGATTTCAGCATCGGCCTTCGGTACGCCCACCCCTTGAAGCAGGTTGGTACAAAACTGAATTAATTGATCCCCGGAAAAATTCATCCATTCGGCCTCCCTTTGGAGTTATCTAACTATACACATGGACCCTTGTCCACATAGAACCTTCGCACATTCTCTGGCCACCAGTTCGGAAGTACGTACCTGAGCTTCTTCGGTTAAGCCGGCAATGTGTGGAGTAACAATAATATTATCCAGTTCCAATAATTTGTTTCCGGTGGGCGGCTCCTTCTCCAGCACATCCAGAGCCGCGCCGGCAATGATTTGTGCTTTTACAGCCTCATAAAGATCTTCTTCATTAATAACGCCGCCACGGGCTGTATTAATGATATAGCTTGTCTTTTTCATGGTAGCTAGACGTTCTTTATTAATTAAATTTCTGGTCTTATCATTAAGCGGTACATGCAGACTAATATAATCGGCTTCAGCCAGCACCGTTTCCAGAGAAGTCATGCTTACGCCAATATCTGTGCAGGCCAGTTCATAGGGAGGTAGAAAAGGATCATAACCAATTACCTTCATCCCAAAGGCTTTGGCTCTGGAAGCCAATCTCGCCCCAATCTCACCTACTCCAACCAAGCCCAGTGTTTTGCCATAAATCTCTTCTCTGGTGAAAAGTTTTCTGTTCCAATTTCCTTGTTTGACATCCTGAGACGCCTTTTCTAAAGGACGGGAGAAAGAAAACATGGCCGAGAAAACATATTCTGCCACCGAGATGGCATTGGCATTCCGGGCAAAGACAACCTTAATGCCAGCCTCTTTTGCCGCTGCTACGTCAATGTTATCCAGCCCTACCCCTAACCGGCCAACAACTTTTAAATTGGGGGCTTGTCCCATTAAAGCTTTGGTTACTTTGGTCTGATTTCTTACGATCAAGGCATCGGCATCTTTAATGATTTCGGCCAGATTATCACTTTTCCAAAGTGTCTGGTCATAAACCACTTCTCCCAACTCCCGGAGAATTTCAAGGCCTTCCTCCCAGATTAATTCCGTTACTACAATTTTCATTTTTTTCACCCCGACATATTTTTTCCCATGCCTAGCAGGAATATTTTAAACATTTAAGGTATTGTTATTTAGTTTTGAAAAAATAATCACATAATATCCCTGCTTTTGCACTGAAACTATATTCATTAGGTATTAGGAATGATATAATAGGTATGTGGTATTACCTATCTAATTTTACTTTTATCCGCATAATTTCGTCAAATTAATAATGTCATATAAACGACCTTGTTCAAGTAATAACTTTCCGATACTTCTATTTTCTAATGAATAAACACGATTTTAACAGTATTTTCAGGCACAGAAAATTCTATTTTTTCATTAAAACAGTAGTTGCTTCCTCCATCTGCGTATAGTATTATTACGGTGGTAATACCAATGCCAATCAGAGGTAATACCAATACCAATCATTACCTATCAGGAGTGATCTCTTTGTTTAATAATAAAATTGGTCGCAGCGATACTTTACGAAACGAAGTTGCGGGCTATATTAAAACCCTGATCTCTTCAGGGCAGTTAAAACCGGGTGACCGTCTGCCAACAGAACGGGTTATGTCTGAAAATTTCGGCGTAAGCCGGACGGTTATTCGAGACGCCGTAAAAACTTTAGCCGGTATTGGTTTACTTGAGGTCAAACACGGTGTTGGTATTTTTGTTGCTACGGTAGACGGTGCACTTGTGGGGCGTCAGTTATCCAATCTTTTAACCTATCACCTGGATACCATTGAACACATTTACGAAGTTCGTATCCTTCTGGAAAAATTTGCTGCTCAGTGGGCAGCAGAGAGATGTACCCAGGAAGATTATGAGAAAATCAAAGACTTGTTAGAGGAAGCTCACACGGTAAATCCTATTGAATATGGTGACCGCTTTGCGGATTTAAACCGCAAGTTTCACCTTTTGATCGCAGAAGCTTCCCAAAATCCGGTTATCGCTATGATGGTGGAAAATATTCTAGACTTGCTGGAGAATGTTTCCGATGAAACCCATACCATACCGGGTCGGGCCAACCTTTCCATTGAGCAGCACGAAAAGGTCCTGGAGTTGATCATTCAGCATAAGCCCCAGGAAGCAAAAAGAGCGATGGAAGAGCACTTAAGCAGTGTGCTGACCACTTTGAAGAAAAAAAATAATCCAAACACGGTTCTCTAAAATTGAAGTAAATGAAATATTCAAGATAATTTAAAACCCGTTAATGCTTTTGGTTAAGCATTAACGGGTTCTGTATTAAATGGTCTTTGGTTAGTTATATTTTGGAGCGATATTTTTAAAATATTGATCCATTTCTTTCATGTTCTTATTGGCTTGAGCCTGGGTCATTTTTTTATCCCGAACTGCATCGGTAATTTCTTTCTTCCTTATTTCCTGCATCTTCTTATTAAATTGTTCCATGGTCATGCCATGTTGGGCCACAATATCTTCAATTTTTTTACCTGATTCAAGTTCAAATCTCAGTTGATCCACCGTCATCCGCAGTACATTGGCTGCTTTTTCAAGATACTCCTGGTGCAACACAGGTTTTTGGACAAGTTGTTTATTGGATTTATTCGGAAATAAATCATTTTTCGCCTGAGCAACAGAAGCAATTGGTTTTTTTACTTGTTGGGGACTATTGCAGGTATTGGCAAAAGCCATACCCGTCATGGTCCCTGTGAGAATAGCGGTAGCCAGGAGAGTGGAGCCAATCTTCCTTAATTTCATGTGGGTACCTCCTGTATAATTCTTATTATCGCGCGCACTAATTAATAATATATTAACTGTATTTAAATTATATTGTAATATTATATATGTGCACCGATTGACTATAGTATAATTCATATTTATAAAAACCCACTGAAATATAGCTTAATATTTACTGAATATGTACGAAAATATAATTTTATATCTTTTTAAAATGAACCTTACTATAAGAGAAATTTATCTAAATCTTAAATCCTCCCATTATGATTTATTTTAGATTAAATGTAAATTTATGGATATTTAACATTAGTTCATTTAACCATCTTTGTCACCATATTTACTAATTCTTCCCTGTATGCTTCTAAATCAAATCCTTCTCCGTTCATAAGCATACTTTCAGCAATAGCTCCTTGTATTATAATAGAGACGCTCTTAGAATCGAATTTAGCAAACTCTTTGGTCTCTTGTCCCAAACACAAAATCTCCTGCAATTTTTTATACAACGGATCTTCTTCCTGACTAGATACTTTATAGTAAGGAACGTTATCCGGTGTACGCGCATTAAAAATGATCTCTATTAATGCAATATTATCAACCCTATGTGTTCCTTGATAGGCTAAACTTGCATCAATAAAGGAAATCAGTTTATCATATGCAGACTCTTCTTTTGAGATTCTCTCTTGAATGTAATCAAGCTGTTTTTTTAATAAATAGGCCAGCGTATTGTTCAGTAAATCTTCCTTATCTAAAAAGTGATAAGAGATTAAACCCGTGCTTACATTGGCCCTTTTTGCTATTTTAGCCAAACTCACATTTACATAACCGATTTCGTCCAGTGTCTCAATCGAGGCTTTAATGATTTGCTCTCTTCTTGCTTCTGCTATAAAGGATGGTTGATCTCCCATAACAATTCCCCCATACTTACTTTTCTTTTGTTCTTAGCTTATCAATGACCCACAAAATACCTGCCATAAAAAGCACTGCTAATATAATAATATCAAATTTGCTTGGGTAATTTTCAATAAACATTCGAACCGTCTCGGGTAAACGTCCTTCCAAAATAGAACCAATGGCTACTTTAAAAATATTCATAAATAGCAGGATAAGCTGTAGTGCCAACAGGATAGGAATTAAAGATAAGCCCCCAATTACCCATTTCCAAGATAATTCTTTATTAAAGGCATAAAGGACAGCGGAGAACAATGACACTATGCCTATCAGAGCAAAGATTATAATTCTAACCCAGTGTACGAGCTCCAATGATGCTTGGTTGTAACGATACACAACATATGAAAATGCAAGTGCAGACAAAATAACACTTATTAAAGGAATTATACGTTGAAACCAATGAGGAAGATTATTAAATTCAGTCTCCTTGCTACTACTCAAAACGGAACCACCTTATTGATCGTTCAATTTTTATTTTGGTTGTTTAATCAAATTATATCTTCCGGTAGTCATCTTGTCAAATCAATAACTTTATTATTAAGGCGTAAAAAAGCAAATTACATTCTTTTTTGCCGAAAGTGGATCCGTTATTTTTATTGAAATAGTACATCTTCATTTTAGAATCTGTTATTATTTAATGAATAACACACGAACCGGGATGGGGTAGCTAGGGTTCCACCTTACAATGGTTAAGGGTTTGGACCGAGGGCTACAGATCCTGCAGCAGCAGGAAGCACCTATTGGTATAAAAGGCCCGAGGGGGAAGGTTCGGCGTATTTCCCATGCGCAGAATCTTCCCTCTCGGGCTATTTTTTAGGAGGAATGTATAATGGTTGAAGTCAAAGAAATTCGCCCCGGGGTGGCGATCGTTATCTTTAATAAAGAACGTGAGGTACTGCTACAAAAAAGAGCTGATGTAAATCTCTGGGGAATCCCTTCCGGACATGTGGAACCCGGAGAAACGGTTAAAAATGCTGCCATTAGAGAAGTATTTGAAGAAACCGGTCTTCAAGTAAAAATATTTCGCTTGATTGGAGTTTATTCCGACCCCGTTTCCCAGATTTTCCAATACCCCAATGGCACTGTCACTCATTTTGTAACCTGTTGCTTTCAAGCGGAGGTAGTAGCTGGAGAACTTACAGTGGCTTCACCGGAAACGCTGGATTTACGGTATTTTCCCTGCGACCGTTTACCCGCAGATATTTTAAAAATGCATCCCCTCTGGTTGGCAGATGCTCTTACTCCAACGGTACAATCTTTTATCCGTTAACCCTTTCAGCGAAAAGATCCGGTATGGCTTCAGCATACCTGGACGAATTATCTTAAGGGTTTGAATCATCCCTATGACCAAACTTAATAACCAGATGCTTTTTACCGATCCCTGTAAGAATTCAAATCTTCCTTAGTATTTACTGTAGATGTAGTTATAAAAACCGGGCTTTCTGAAACTGCTCTCAGAAAGCCCGCAGGCCGGCCAAGGCGGCCTTTCATCTATATTGACTTAGCAAACAGGATGGTCCCAGTGGCGATACAACAGCATTTCCCGCAAGAGACCAGCAAGGTCAATGGTTTACAGGCAGTTAACAGAAGGGTTATTCTTAAAAGCAACTTGACTGCCTTTCGGTCCATCACTGATTGGCCTCGTCTTTACGCCCTCGCCCGTATAGTATGCCCACCAGTGCCAGCAGGATGCCGCTCACGATCAGAATGGACTCCACACTCACTATATCCGCCAGAGGCCCGAACAGCAAAATTGCTACCGGCATGGCACTTGCGGAGATAATCTGCACAATAGAAAATACCCTGCCCAGCACCTCGGGCTTGGTGATCTCCTGAATGTGTACCGTCTGCGCGGTGGCCATGGGTGGCAGGAAGAATCCGGCAATCCCCATGAAAGTAAGGAAGGATAAAAAATTCCATGCCGCGCCCAGCAGTCCGAACATCACACCGAAGGCCACCAGGCAAAGGGACACTGTCCGCACCTTATCCTTGAACTGGCCCTTGAGAGAAACAAACACCCCGCCGAAAAACGACCCCACCGTCCAGACCATTTCATTAGCGGTCAGCCGCCAAACCTCGTTGCCGAAAGTGCGCTCCACCATCAGGGGCGAGAGCACCGCCGCCGGGGTGATGAGGAAGAAAGAAAACAAGTAACAGATGATGATGCGCCGTAGCTGCGGATGACCATAAGCATAATCCAGTCCGCTCTTCAGATCGGCCCATACGGAGTCTGAGGCTTCCTGGCGATGGATCTTTTCCACTTTTATCCGGTTCATAACTAAAATGGCCAGCGTAGCCGTGACCACGTCCACAAAAAAGGCGGCCACAATCCCCACCGAGCCCAAAATCAGACCGCCAACAGCGGGGGCGAGCAGCATCAGAACCGAATTTAAGGTCTGGTTGATCCCCTGCACCTTGGTCAGATGCTCCTGTGGTACAAGTTGAGGGTAGATTGCGCCGACGGCAGGCGTTTGGATGCCTGCACCGATAGAGCGTACCGCCGCTACCATCAGCAAAAGTTCCAGCCGTTCAAAACCCAGCAGAAAGACAACTGCCAATCCTAAAGTGGCAAGGGCGATAAAGCCGTCGGCCAGCATAATAAGATGCTTACGGCTATATCGATCGGCCCACACGCCGCCAAAGAGCGAGACCAGCACCTGTGGCAGCATGGAGCAGAGGGTGGACAACATCAGCCATGTGCCGGAGGAGGTTGTTAGGGTGATATGCCAGATTATGGCGAACCCTACCACCGAGGAGCCAAAAAGGGAAATGTTCTGGCTTAGAAGAAACAGGACCATCCTCTTTTTCCAGCCGGGGTTTTTAGATATTGTTATATTCATATAAAATCTTCCTCCCTTTATCGAAGGAGAAAGACACAAAAAAGCGACAGGAGCAAAGAAGCCCGCTGTCGCTTCGCCTTTATGAACAAACGAAAGGTCAGCAGTATTCTTGTGCCTTCTCCAATATAGTAACAGATGAAAAATAGACGTACTTATCCCTATAGGTAGAGATGACAGGAATCATAGGGCAAAGGGTGATTTTCATTCCGGCAAGGCTATACATACTGCAAACCCTCCTTTCGTTTCATTTTTCATTCTACCTCCTCGATAGCAAGAAATAATAACTAGCGAGGCCGGCCATTAATCAATGCTGTAAACATACAATGGCTTGTTTTTCCGTAACAAGACGAATTAACTGTTAGGTTGTCCATATAAAACACCATTTTTAAGCGTCTTTTCATCTTTCCATATTTTTTCTTCCGGCAGTGTTGTTTCTATCAATTCAATCAACATTTCATTTACCAATATCATAGCACAGCGGTAACCGGCAAAGGGTTCATATAAAGGCATAATAACATCTTGGTTTTCTAATGCTATATCAATATTTTCAGTTTTAAATGCAACATGTGGGTAGGTTTGTATTCGTTTGTCAAGAGAACTACCTTCATCAAATGCATGAAATTCTATGTGCAGTCCAAGTGCATTTATCCCTTCTTCTGAGTACATCTTAAAAAGGGGAGAGTATCGTGCTTGCTTGCTCAATTTAGACTTATCTACGGGAATCCCTATATGGTGAAAAACCAAATCCTTGCTATACAATTTAACACGATCCTTTTGTTTACTTATTTCCAGTCGGAAATAAGTATACTACTGCTGGTATCCTATAAACTATCTAAATTCACTTTACATTCTAGCATAAAAGCAAGAGAAGCTGATTTATAAAAATCAACTTCTTTTGACAAAACATATGGTCGGGATGACAGGATTCGAACCTGCGGCCTCTGCGTCCCGAACGCAGCGCTCTACCAAGCTGAGCCACATCCCGAGGGCAAATACAATTATACTGCACTTGACTGACCTCGTCAACAGTCGCCATCACATGTAAGCAGTTATTTTCTTGGGAACATAGATCCACTCCTCTCACGGTCCCACCTTCTGTTGATTCAGGTGTCTCCATTCCCAAACCCCTATCTTTCGTCAAAAAAATATCAGTTTAATTCTTTCCATGAAGTCTTTGTCCGGGGAAAAGTATAATCACAGGGGAGTTGCGGATACTAAAATCAAACAAGCTGGAGGAATGCCCATGCAAAAAAATGTTGGCACGGCGGATCGCATATTTCGCTTTCCCTTTGGCCTGGCCTTTGTTGCCATTGGATTACTAAAACATTTTAGCCCCACCTGGTCAATCCTCTTTGGGCTGCTCGGCTTTGAAGTACTGCTGGTCGCGCTTACCGGTTACAGTCCTCTCTATGCTCTGTTAGACATCTCTAGCCTTGAAGCAAAACAATTCGTAAAGAAGGTGGTGCCCACCAAATGGATAACCTGGGATCGGGATTCGGAGAAGTAGTCAACACGGCTAAAAATATCTTCTCATCCAATATAGAGGGAGGTGAAAGTAGGTTGAATACAAGTGATCAGGCAGAACTTAAAAATTGCATTCAAAATGCTCAGGAGTGTACCATGAATATGGGTAAGGTCATCAGTCATCTTCCCGGCGATTCTAAAGAGGTACAACAGCTTCAGGATCTGTGCAAAAAAACCGGGGTTTTGCTGGAAGAAGCAAAACAACGGTGCCGGCAAATTCTATAATTTGACCAAACCTTTATACTTAATGAAATCATCCCGGGAGGGACGAAGGCATGGTTAAATGCTGCATCTGCGGAATAGAAAACTCTACTCCAGACGTGATTTATGATGAAGATATGCTTTATTATTGCGATAACTGCTATCTAGCTGAAAATTCCAGTGCCATTGACAATGAATAACAGGCCTTAAGGCCTGTTATTCATTGTCAATTGAGTTTCTCCAGGGATCATCATTTTCAGGCCTCTCTTCCCCAGGCGATTCTTCCGTGTTATCCGTTAGATCTCCCGGGCCCTCTCCGGAATCAATGGGTTGCTGCCACCAAAACTCACCCAGGGAAGGTACTTTGGGTTCAGTTCCTTCAACAAAAACCGCTTCCATTTTTTCTTCCGTTAATTCCGTTGCTTTTAAGCCATCGGTGGTGGATACTTCCATCCGAGTGACTCCGTCAGGCTCTTTAAAATCTTCTACCGGAGTATCTTTTAATCCCTGTTCCATGAATTGTGCCCAAATGGGTGCGGCAACATCACTTCCGGTTAAACCAACCCTTTTGCTTTTGTCGTCGTATCCTACATAAACGGAGGCAACCAAACCGGGAGTATACCCTACGAACCAGGCATTGGTATAATCCTCGGTGGTGCCGGTCTTTCCGGCAATGGGCCGATGAACCTGTTGAGAAAGCTGCGCTGCCGTCCCTCCGGTGGTTACCGCCGCCCGAAGCATATCCGTAACAATATAGGCCACCTTCTCATCCAAAACTTTGGCCCGCTGAGGCGTGTACTCTTCCAGTACCCGGCCGTTGCTGTCGGTTATTTTTAAAATATACAAGGGCTTGGTACGAATTCCCGCCTGCGCTAACGGTCCAAAGGCAGTGGCCATTTCCAGAGGGGTTACTTCAGAGGTTCCCAGGGCCAGGGAAAGATACGGCCTTAAGGAACTTTCAACGCCCATGGCCTGGGCAAACCGTACAATGGCTTCCGGTCCCAGCATATTGGCCAGTTTTACCGCAATCACGTTATCGGATATGGCCAAAGCCTGCTTTAAAATAAAGGGACGGTAATGATAACCCACTTTATGATCCTTTGGTGTATAAGGAGGCGCGCCTTCCTGCCGATAAGTCTGAGGTTCGCAGGTGAGGACCGTAGCCGCTGTATATCCTGCATCAATGGCCGCCGTATACAAAAATGGTTTAAAGGCAGATCCCGGCTGCATTTTGGCCAGAGCCCGGTTGAATTGGGATTTTTGCCAATCTCTCCCCCCCACCATGGCTTTAATGTATCCATTGGTAGGATCAACGGCCACCAGGGCACCGTTAATCTCCGGATTTATTTTTTCAAGCCCTTGACGGAGGGCTTGCTCAGCGGTTTTCTGCAGTTCAAGGTCTAGGCTTGTTTGAATGGTCAGTCCGCTGGAATACAGCATTTCCAAGCCATCGGGATATTTACTCTCTATATATTTGATAATCTCAGCGACAAAATAAGGGGCCTGTTTAAGGTTTTCAGACTGTTTTTGCGGCTCAATGGTTTCCTCTCTGGCCGCCTGGGCTTCTTCGGGTGAAATTATGCCCAGTTCAACCATTCTTGCTAAAACCACGCTCTGCCTTTCCTTGGCCCCTTGCAGATTGGTGGTCGGTGCATAATAGCTGGGAGCCCGGGGCAAGCCCGCCAGCATGGCACTTTCACCAAGGGTTAGGTCCGCAGCAGATTTGTTAAAATAAGTCCTGGCTGCCGCTTCAATTCCATAGGCCCCTTGTCCAAAATAAACATGGTTTAAATACATATTTAAAATTTCTTTTTTGGTATATTTACGTTCCAGTTGGAAGGTATAATAAATCTCTTTGGCTTTCCTGGCAAAGGTTCGTTCAGGACCTAGATAGAGATTCTTAGCCAACTGCTGGGTAATGGTACTTCCTCCCTGAACGATTTTACGGCTAATTAAATTTTGGTAAACCGCCCTGCCTAAGCCTTTAAAATCAATGCCCTGATGTTGATAAAACCGTTCATCCTCAATGGCCACAATGGCCTGCTGAAGGTGAATAGATATTTGATCCAACTCAACGGGTACGGTGTTAACCTGGGATACCGTGGTTATCAACCGGTTGTTGGCATCCACAATTTTAGAGGGTACGGGCACTTCCGGCGGCTCCATTGTCCCCGCTGAAGTACAGCCAATCAGCAGATTGACCCCAATGGCCAGGATGATGATTCGTTGCAACCAGTTTACCCGGTTCAATGTATTTCCTCCAGATCATTGATTTAAGGGAATGATTCTGTGGTTATTTAAAAATAACCCGTATAAATGGCAAATTGCAAAACGTACTTTCTTTATTATCTCCTCAATAAAAACCCTTATGCTTTGGGTTCCGGTAACCAAAAAGTTCCAGTCGAATACAATATTACCAGGAAGTTAAAGGATGTGATATTCATGCCAAAGCATATTGTTAAACCGGGCGACACCATTAAAAATATTATGAAAAAGTATAAAATTGACCTTGACGCTTTAATTTTAGCCAATCCCCACTTAAACCAATTTGAACGTCTGAGTCCCGGAGATACCGTTTATATTCCCGGTTTTACCGACGGAACCTTTGCCCAGTTAGAGATTCGTCCTTTAAAACCCTCATTGCTGACGATGCTGGGCCTATCCGTCCGGCAAATACAAGAACACTACGCCCTTTACCAGGGTTACGTAAGCAAAACCAATGAAATTCGTTCAAAACTCGGTTTAGCGGATCGCACTGAAACAAATACTATTTTTAGCTCCATCCGTTCTCTAAAAAAAGAAGAAGCCTTTGCCATCAATGGATGCAAGCTTCATGAATGGTACTTTGACAATCTGGGCGGCCGCGGGGGACCGGTCAATGGTCCCATTTTACAGGCCATTGTAAAAGATTTTGGCTCTTCCGAATATTGGGAGAAAGATTTCCGCGCTACCGGTTCAGCCAGCCGAGGCTGGGCTATTTTAGGTTTTGACCTTGACGACGGCCACCTCCACAATTATGGCTTAGATGCCAACGACTGCGGTTCTGTGTTTCGTTTTGAACCCATCCTGGTCATGGACGTTCATGAACATGCCTATTTTCTGGACTATGGTACCAACCGAACCAGCTATATGGAAGCATTTTTTAAGAATATTGATTGGGCTGTTGTTAATTCCCGTTGGATCAGCCTAAAGCAAATTAGCCTTTAAACTTCCTAAGCATAAGGAAAAGTCGGCCCGGGGCCGACTTCTATATCTTGGTGGCAAAAACGTGATTACCGATTTTCGTAATAACCGGAAGGGTTCTAATCCATTGATCTTTGGCTACGGACGGGTTGTAAAAAAACAGTGCTCCGTCGGTAGGATCGTGGCCCATCAAAGCTTGTAACGCAGCTTCCACAGATTCCTGATCCGGTTCCAGATTAATGGATCCATCCTGCACGGGTGAAAACTGGTAAACCCGGCCATTGCTTTCTAAAATGACTTCTTTAATGCTTTTGGGAAAATCCGGACTGGCCAATCGATTTAAGATCACTGCCCCAACAGCAACTTTTCCTTCAAAGGATTCTCCCCGGGCTTCGGCATGAATCAGTTTGGACAGCAACCGGATTTCATCCCTTGATGCTTCACCTCGGGACAAAACCATGCCGTAGGGAGACACAGTGGCGGTGGGAATCGTTAACCTTTGTCCAGGGTAGATGACCGTTTTTTTGAGATTGTTTACTCTCATTAAAGAAGTTAGAGATACATTATAATCCTTACAAATCTGATATAAAGTATCCCCCGCACTGACGGTGTAACCAATTTGGAAACTGGATTGATCCGGTTCCATAGAACCGTATTCTAAAGCACCCGCACCGTCGCTAGTCTCCCCAGCGGCAGCCGCCGTAACGCCAACCAAGCCGGATGTGACTGCTAATACAATCGCCAATATTCCGGCGATTTTACGGTACTTCCTATTCATTATTTCCTCCTTTCTTACCCAATTGATAGTTTGCACATTTCTGGCAACAATATACATATGAACTAATAAAAAAAATAAAACGCCTTTAAGCGTTTTATACGAAAAAGTTCTTAGCTGTACATGGATCTCATTAAAGCTTTCTTTTTTTGGTCCATTCGGGATCCTGATTCGGTCTCAGTTTTGCGCTGACCCTGCTTAGCTCGATTTTCCGAAAATATTCGTTGGTATTCCATCACTTCCTGAAGGGTTCTCAGGTTATTTTTCTTCCATCCCAATAAAATACTGCCAATGTACTTAAAATTGTGCTTTCCTCTCATCACGGCTTGTCTCAAGGCTTCCAGAATTAAATCAACTTCCATTTCTTCTATCCAAGCCGCGATTTGCTCCACTTCCATGGGGGAGAGCAACCGTCCAAATTCCTTTTCAAAGGTCTGGCACAAAATTTTCTGCTGGGCGGAAAAGGACAGATCCGGTTCATCTTCTATTTTCTCCGGTCCTTTTCCCTTATGATTCATTTTTTGAGCAATATGGTCCAACTCTCTTTTTTGATTTAAGGCCCAGACCTCCGAAAGCTCAAAAACCAGCGGTTCAAAATCGTATCCCTGGACAATGGAACCGTCGCTGTGATTGTAATAGTTGGTAATGCCAATGATTTTTTTATCCAGCAGGCTCTTAATTTGCCTCTCTATGAGCAGCGGATCCGCTGCCAGGCAGCCGGCCAGCGCTTCCGTGCCGGGCATCAGTTGCTGCTCCTCATTGCGGAACCTAAGCAACTGAATAATCAGCATCATTTCAGCATCGGTAATTCCAACTTCCCGGTAATATTTTAAAAACAGGTTAGGAATTCCGGTTATTCCACTGGTAAAAAGAGCAGATCCGAAGTAAACGGTCATGTTAGTAGCGTCAAATTCCTTTTTAAGTGGTCTTCTGTTTGGTGACATGACCAACCCCCCTTTAATTCCTTCCATTATTTTACGGTAAGGTTGGCAATCTTGTCCACCACCATTAAACCAAAACATATCAAAAAAAACCTCTGGTTCATGTCCTTGGACAATGAGGGTTTTGTTTACGTCCTTTTAATAAAAAATAAATCAAGGTCCTTGAGGACCTTGATTTAGGCAGCCAGATTTGAACTCATTTTTTTCATGATTCGGGTAGCCAGCATATTAATGATAAAGATTAAAATAATTAACACCGTAGCTGTGGCATAGGCCTTTTCCATAGATATTCCCTCCATGGCCAGGATATACAGGTGAACGGACATGCTTCGCCCGGGGTCCATAATGGATGTGGGCACATTCAGGGAACTGCCGGCCGTTAAAATAACCGCAGCGGTTTCACCAACCACCCTGCCAATACTGAGGATTACTCCGGTAACAATACCGGGCAAAGCCGAGGGCAGTACAATCTTCCAAACGGTCTGCCATTTGGTAGCCCCTAAAGCCATACTTCCTTCCCGGTAACTGGCAGGAACGCTTTTAATGGCCTCTTCACTGGTGCGAACGATGGTGGGAAGAACCATGAAAGCAAGCGTAAGCCCCCCTGACAACAGAGACCAGGAAAATCCCATAAACAAAACCAAAAAAGCAAAACCAAATAATCCAAAAATAATAGAAGGAATTCCTGCCAGGGTCTCGGTGGCAAAACGGATCACCTTGACCAAGGGGCCTTTTTTAGTATATTCCGTCAGTTGAATGGCGGCCATAATACCGATGGGCGTGGCGATGGCCAGGGAGATGCCGATTAAATATACCGTGCTGACAATGGCAGGGAAAATTCCCCCTTCCTTTCCCATACGCTCCGGATGTTCTGTTAGAAAGGACCAGTTAACGTGCGCCAGACCGTGCTGTAAAATATGAAAAATAATGGCCATAAGGGCTCCAACCGTGATCATAACAGACGCCCATAGACATATGCGGGCAATCTTTTCTTCCAGATATACCGCTGACCGAACTTTTTGCATGTTATTCACCGATCCTTTTAGGTACCAGCATCACCATAAAGTTTAAAATCATAATAATCACAAATAATACAATCCCGGTGGCAAACAAAGCCTGAGAATGTTCCCCGGCAGCATAACCCATTTCAATGGCGATGTTGCCGGTTAAAGTTCTAACCGGTTCAAGGATGCCTTTGGGCAGAGAAGCAACATTGCCCACTACCATGATAACCGCCATGGTTTCACCGATGGCCCGTCCCATCCCCAGCACAATGGCTGTAAGAATACCTGAACGGGCACTGGGTACGATCACTTTTTTTATGGTTTGCCAGTGGGTAGCGCCCAGGGCCAGGGAACCTTCCTTATATTCCCGGGGTACGGCCCTGATGGCGTCTTCCGATATATTAATCACCGTTGGCAGAATCATAATGGCTAAAACGATGGAACCGCCTAATATGCTGAAACCCCTGCCCCCGAATATTTCTCGAATTAAAGGAACCAGGATGATCAAACCGTAAAATCCATAGACCACGGACGGAATGCCTGCCAGCAGCTCAATGGCCGGTCGGACAATCCGGGTAACCCCCTTGGGAGCAATTTCCGCCAGGAAAATGGCACAGCCTACACTTAGCGGCACGCCCAAAAGAAGCGCTCCGAAAGTGACCAGGAAGGAACCCACAATCATAGACAGCAGGCCGAAATGTTTGTCCAAAGGATGCCAATCACTGTTGGCAATAAAATGGGTAAGACCATATTTTTGCATTACAGGAAATCCGTCGGCAAAAATGAAGTAGGTAATCAGCAACACTACTAAAACGGCAACAACCGCGCTGATCAGTAAAAATTTTTCTATGATTGCTTCATGTATTTTTTTCATCCATTGGCCCCCATATGAAATAATAAAGAAAATTGGGCCTCCGCCAAACTTGGGCAAAAATGGAGACCGGGTGAAATCGGGATAGAGGGCGGCACAAGCCCCCTCTTCCCAGTATAGTTCAAATAATCTGTTTACGGAATTACTTTGCAGAAATGAAGCCGGATTCTTCTACAATCTTCTGACCTTCTTCACTCATCACGAAGTCAATGTAGGCTTTGGTTACATCATTTACATCCCCTTTGGTCAGGTACAGGAAGGGACGGGAGATTTTAAAGGAACCGGACACAACGTTATCAACATTGGGTTCAACACCATCAATTTTTATCCCTTTAACTTCTTCGTTTAAAGAACCGAGAGAGATATAACCCACCGCATTTTCGTCACCGGCAACCGTTGTGCGTACCGCACCGGTAGAAGGCTGGGTCAAGGCCTTGTCAGTAAACTTGGCTTCTTTGCCTAGTACCAGTTCTTCAAAAGCGCCACGGGTACCGGAGCCTTCTTCACGGTTTACCACACTAATGGCACCGTCTTTACCGCCAACTTCTTTCCAGTTGGTAATCTTTCCGGAAAAGATATCTTTAACTTGATCCATGGTTAGTTCAGCAACCGCATTTTTGGAGTTAACAATTACCGCAATTCCGTCCAGGGCAATTTTATGTTCCGTAATGCCCATGCCCTTTTCTTCTTCCGTCAGTTCACGGGAAGAAGCTCCGATTTCAGCAGCTCCTTCATTGGCTGCCTTTACCCCGGCAGAAGATCCGCCACCCTGAACATT
The DNA here is from genome assembly GCF_000215085.1 of Desulforamulus ruminis DSM 2154. Taxonomy (NCBI): domain Bacteria; kingdom Bacillati; phylum Bacillota; class Clostridia; order Eubacteriales; family Peptococcaceae; genus Desulforamulus; species Desulforamulus ruminis. Next base: position 1,704,577 of record NC_015589.1, on the reverse strand, counting down.
AATTGTAACACCGGAATTTTTGGACATAAAGGCTTTAGCCAATTCTTCCGAAAGAGGTTGTACCGAGGTAGAACCTGCGATAGTAATGGAACCGGACAGACTGCCTTCTTTTTTCTCTCCTTCCGTTGAGGGAGTCTCTTCTTTGTTGCCGCAACCGGCAAAAACCACTGAGGCAGTTAAAATAAGTGCAAATACCAGCATCCATTTTTTTGTGTTCTTAAACATTTTCTTCCTCCTTGATCTTATTCAATTAATTAGTTCATCGGCCTTTATGGTTGAAGGATCTCGTAGTCATGATGAATTGAAACGAACCCCGCTTCCTCTTTGCTTCCCACCTCCTGATTCAATTTTATCCGTAGTTTGTTAATATTTAATTTTTCCTTGGTAAACAAAGCATTAAATGCTTGTTAAGTTTGTATTAAAAGGCAAAAAGTTAAGCTACCTGTATGGTCTCATTGCTTTGCTTGCCTTCTTCACCGTACACAGTGCAATCGGCTAAAGATTCCTTTTCCATCGTTTCCACTGGATTTAGCGAAGCCAGCTTAAAACCGGCCAATCTGCTTCTTAAGGCACCGGACAGTTCATCCAGGGTCCGGGCAGTGCTGGCAATTTGATGTGCCGTGGCGCTGTGCTGCTCCTCCTGGCGGTACGGATCCCCGGCCAAATCCTGAATGAGCTCTTCCACGGTGGCAGTACCAAGGGATATTTGTTCCGCCCCCTGGTAAATATTGCTGATCTGCTGCCAGGTAGAATGAATGGTATCCACAATGTGCTGTAAAGCATCCTCGGCCCTCAAGGTGGCCGAAATCCCCTCCTCCGCAATACTTTTGCTTTGTTCCACCTTTTCCAGGACCAGAGAACTTTCCTTGGCAATGGCGGCAATGATTTGTTCAACCTCTTTGGTGGTGGAGGCCGTATCTTCGGCCAATCGCCCCACTTCAGCGGCCACCACTGCAAAACCCCTTCCCTGTTCACCTGCCCGGGCAGCCTCAATGGAAGCGTTCAGTGCCAGTAAATGGGTGTCCTTTGATATTTTTCGAATTAAATCCACTAATCGGCTGATTTCCTGAACCCGGGTTCCCAGATTGCCCACAGCTCTGGCTTCTTCTGCAATAACTTCATGGTTCTGATTGATCACCTCAACCAGTTTTTTCACAGACCCGGTTCCTTCTCCCGCAGCCTTCATCATGCTGCTGCCGGACTCCTGGGTAACTCCGGCCATGGCTGTAATTTGCTGCACCGAGGAAGACATCATCCCTACAGCCTGGCCCGTTTTTTTCACAGCATCCAACTGCTGATCGGCTACCTGAGACATTTCCCGGCTGCTTTTTAAAAGCACCTGGGTGGTTTGATTTAATTCATTTAACAAATATGCCAGTTCCTTAAGCATAGCATTAAAGGCAACTCCCAACTGGTTAAATTCCGGACCGACCCCCCTTTCCACAGCCCGAACCGTTAGGTCACCGGTACGGGCCCGCTCCATCATTTTAATCATCTGCTGCAGCGGCAGGCAAAATTTGCGTGTCCCATAAATACAAAGAATGGTGGCCAATACCAACGCCCCCAGACCTACCCCCAGGGCCATCATTCTCATATGACTCACGGGTGCCAGGTAATCTTCTTCGGCAACTCCTGCCACAAAGTACCAGGGTCTACCCGGAATGGGCTCCATGACTACCGTGCATTGAACTCCTCCCAGCAAAGCCGACTGACTTTCCCCATTTTTTCCTTTTTTTAATAAAGCTGCAAGGTCGCTTTCCTTTGGCTGCAGGGGTTGTTCCTGCTTCACCGGCACCACCGTTTTACCTTGGTCATCCACTACATCCACATAGGCGCGGTAGTTTAAAACTTTATAAGCATTGCGCTGCTTGGTTAAATAATAGTCTGTTTTACTGGCAATTTCTCTTTTATCCATACTGTGAAGCATGATGGAAATTTTATCTGCATTATCCGTTGCGGTAATTTTTATCCTGCTGGTCATCACACTGGCAATACTGGTTTTGGCTTCTTCAAAAATCACCGTTCCCATCCCGGCAGTGATCAATAAAATGATTACCGCAAAAACAATGACCATTCTGGCCTGCAGCGAAATATTTTCCATGGACGGTTTGGGAATAGAAAAAGTCCGCTTAAAAGAAAAGGGTTTCATAACCCATTGCTTAAAGGACGGCTTTTTTACTGTCAAATAATTTAAAAAGAAAGAAAAGCCTGTCCCTGGGACTTTCCTTTTGATCTTTCTCTTGCTTTTTTTCGCTTTTACCCTGTTCAAAATGCCTCTTAACACCCAATTTCCTCCTATCCTATATAGAACCGTTGGTTCCTTGTCCTAAGGCAAGCATAATACAAGGGAATTAGGAGAATGTAACCGGAAGATTAAATTTTGCGTAGAAAATGTTAATATATTTACCAATAAAAGACTTTGTGCTAATTTACATTTTTTTGAAGGAAATTCTCCAGATTTTAACGAATAAGGAGATAGATCCAAAAATAAAGTCGGAACGGCGGTCTTCGTATGCCAATTGATATTAAAACTTTGGATAATATTATTAAAGAAACCATTGCCGCTATCGAAAAAAGTAAGGAACAGCTTTATTTTATTGCAGAGAGCGCTCGCCAGGAACAGCAAAGAGTTCAGGATCAAATTCAAGATATCAAAGAGCAGGTAGCGATTATCATCCGTGATGTGAATACCCTGGAGTCCGATGAACGAAAATCCAGAATCCGTTTAATGGAGGTAAGCAGGGACTTCCGCCGCTACTCTGAAAAAGATATAAAACAGGCTTATGAACAGGCCCAGGCCATTCAAATAAAGTTAATCATGCTGCGGGAAGAGGAAAAAACCTTGCGTTTTAAACGGGATCATCTGGAGCTTACCTTAAAACGCATGAAGGATACCGCTGAACGGGCAGAAAAGCTGGTTTCTCAGGTGGGTGTAGCCATGCAGTTTCTCAGCAACGGTCTGTCCGGATTAAGTGAAAAGCTGGAGAACCTGCATGATATGCAGCAGCTAGGGCTTTCCATTATCCGGGCCCAAGAGGAAGAGCGCAAAAGGGTGGCTCGGGATATTCACGACGGCCCCGCCCAGTCCATGGCCAATATTGTCATGAGGGCGGAATTTTGTTTAAAACTGCTTGAAATGAATCCCAGTCTGGTGAAAGAAGAGCTTATTTCTTTGCAACAACTGGTTCGTCATGGTTTGCAGGATGTCAGAAAAATTATCTTTGATCTGCGCCCCATGGTTTTGGATGATCTTGGATTAATACCGGCGCTTAAAAGATATATGGAAGATTATAAAGTTCAAAACGGCATTCATGTGGAATTCGTTTTTTTTGGCAATGAACGCCGACTGAATGCTTCATTGGAAGTCTCCATCTTCCGAATGATACAGGAAGCACTAACCAATGTAAAAAAACATGCCCAGGCAAGCAACGTTATTATAAAAATGGAACTAAAATCCAAGCGCATCAACGTATATGTAAAGGATAACGGTTGTGGATTTAACAGAGAATTGACCAAGCCCCGTGAAGACGGCAGTGGTTATGGTCTCATCGGGATGCGGGAGCGGTTGCAGCTCCTGGAGGGAGATTTAACGATCTCCTCTGCACCAGGAAAAGGTACGGAAGTATCTTTCTGGATACCTATCGAAAACAATGAGTGATTTCATTTGGGGGTGTATATGGGGATGAAGCTCATTAATTTATTAATTGCTGATGATCATGCTTTAATTAGGGAAGGACTAAGAAAGATTTTGTCCATCGAGCCGCAAATCCAGGTGGTGGGTGAGGTTGAAAACGGACAAAAGGCTGTGGAATTCTGCAAGCAAAAGGAAGTTGACATTGTTTTAATGGATATTAATATGCCGCTGATGAATGGCATTGAAGCCTGTCGGGCCATTAAAGAGGAACATTCTCAAATCGGTATTATTGCTTTAACCATTCATGACCAGGATGAATATTTATTTGAACTCATAAAACATGGCATCTCCGGCTATGTACTCAAAGATGTCCACCCGGACCAACTGATCCAAACCATTCTCGGCGTAGCCCGGGGTGAATCTTTCATCCCTCCTGCGCTCACAGCCCGTGTCCTGGCCGAATTCAGCCGGCTCACTTCCAGCGAGCAGTATGACAAAAAGCATCAGGCGCTTACCGAGCGTGAAATCGAAGTTCTTAAACATGTGGCCAAAGGCCAGAGCAACAAGGCCATTGCCAAATCCTTATTTATCAGTGAAAAAACAGTGAAAAACCATCTCACCAATATCTTTCAAAAAATCGGGGTGGTGGATCGAACCCAAGCGGCCTTATACGCCATCAAAGAAAAATTTGTAGACCTATAACACCCTAACAACAGGGTGTTCTTTTTTTAGCCGTGGGTTCCTTTGGGAAGTTGATACAACTCAGCGCAAACCCCGAAATCGGGAAAAGTCTTTGCAAGAAGAGGAAAATTAAATAAAATTGTCGAATTAAATGGTTAATATTGGATCATCGTTTCCACCAGCTCAGGCTAAAACCCTTGAGCAGTAGGCTGCAACCATTTGTCCTATCAACGGAGAATGGCAGCCATAATGGAAAATATTTGTATAGGAGGAATCACTTTGGGCGAAGCCATTTTCCGTCAACAGCGTAACGGTTTATATGCGGTAAATATTGTTGTTCCCGGAGGCATTCTTACGCCGGAACAATTTATGGGACTAGCCGAAGCCGCACGGGACACAGGCGTCTGGAGAATTAAATGTGGCATTCGGCAGACTTTGATTGCCGTTCTGGAGGAAGAAAATATTCCCGCTTTATTGCAGGCACTGAAAACACTGGATCTGCAAATTGCACCCTTTGGCAATAAGGTCCGCAGTATAAAGGCCTGTCCGGGTGGCGCCGAACTTTGCCCCAGATCCTTGGGTCCGGCCCTTGAGGTAGGAATCGAGCTGCAGCAGCGCTATCTGGGCCAAGACGTGCCCAAAGATTTTAAGATCTCTACCGCCGGCTGTTCCCGGGGCTGTACGGAACCTTATTGTGCAGACCTTGGCCTCATTGCCAGAGGCGGGGATAAATTTGATGTTGTGATTGGCGGCAGAGGCGCCACTAATCAACCCATTCATGGCAGCAAAGTAGCCGCTGATGTAAACAAAAATAATCTATTTAACGTGGTTGATTTTATTCTGGAAAAATATCGCAGTCATGCCGAGCCTCACGAACGCTTGTGCAAAACCATTGAACGGGTGGGTATAAAGACCTTTACCCCACCTACAGAGCTTTACAGCAGTGGAAAGGAAGAACAAGACGAATTTGCGGCATTTTTAATGGAGTAATGCGGAAAGGATTGATCCTATGTCGGTTGCCAAGAACACGGATGTGAATTTTGAGACCTTAATGAAGATGTTAAACGATTTTTGTCAGAATTGTGATACCCTCTCAGCCGGCCAATGCAAAGAGTCTACTTGTCTGGTGGGCTTTGCCAAAAAGGTTTTGCATTTCGCCGATCAAAAGGGTGTGTTGGACATACCGGGGGCCAGTAAGTTAATTCCCCAAAATGACTTGAAGCCCTATTATTCCGATGCCATATCCAAGACCATTGCTGAAAGCTGTAAACTATGTAAGGAATGCCGGGACAACCATTCGCCGGACTGTGTCATTTCACTGGTAAGGACCTCCCTGGAACATGCGGTTCTTCAGGAGCAAATTGATTATCCTGGCAGTGTGTTTATGTACTTGGCCAAGGTGAAGCAACAAAGCGAAGAAATCTCTACCCAAATCGCAGGCCATCTACGCAAATAAAGAAGTCCGGAAAAATCCGGACTTCTTTATTTAAAACATGAGATACCTTTTCCTTAATAAACGGAAAAGAATTAAATAACCCAATCCTAACAGGATGATAATGGCGACAAATCCAATATGGTACAGGCTGATTCTGTTTTCCAACCCCGCAATTTTTTGATCTCTCAACCGAATCTGTCCCTGGATATTTTCTTTTTCCCGGGCCACCAGTGCCTGTTCTTCTTTAACACGTACTTTCTCCTTTTCCAATCGCCGCATCTCTTCCTGCAAGCGGGCATTGGCATTACTCAGATCCTTTACTCGCTCCTTCATTAAGACATTCTCGTCTTGCCCCGGCATATCTTTTAGCACGTTCCAAAGAATCATACCGTCGGCTTGATCCAGCTTCGCACCATTTAAATATCCGATGGTGGGTGCAATGTCACAAAGGCTTACCGGTGGGATTTGAATACTTTCCTTAAAGGGTAATCCTTTCACAAACAACGGTGGTTTTCCCATGGTCCCGGTAATAATAATCATGCTCCTGGCAAAGGTGTTCTCATCATGTAATTTTCTAAATAAACGCCCCACCTGATTATCCGTCTTGGTAACCGCCATTTTATACTCATTGCTGTCAATACCGTATTCATTGATAACCGAGCGTAGTTCGGGCAAAACAATAATATTTAAATAGGACTGGGTCTGTGACCATTCATTCAAGAGGTTATTGATCACAAGCTCATCCTTGCCGTTAAAAGGTCCGCTGCAATTATGCTCTCCGCGATACAACAGTTTTTTCAATTCCCCCTCGGCCCCAAAGAAGGAAGTACTAATTTTCTTTTGTTCCATTGCTCCTTGCAGGGTTAAACCGTTGAATTGATCTCCCGGTTTAATGAATTGGTGCTTTGCCGGCAGCCTGCCGGTAAGCACCGAGGCAACGGTAGCTTGGGCTGTGTCCGGATAAACCGAAACAACCCCAGAGGCACGAATTCCGGTATTGGCCATTCCATTCATATTGGGGGCTGAGGTTTTTTGCAGGACGTCATCCTGCAGTCCGTCTATAATGATAATAAATATTTTACTCGTTACCACCGGACTCTCTTGTGAACTTGTATCTCCCGATTCCGGCTCGGCCAGACCCTGGGATGAAAATGCCAGACAAATAAAGAGCGCCAGCAATATGCACGGTATTCTACGTATACTCATACCTATAGACCCCCTCCGGGTTTACAATTTCTAGTATTAAATGTATATGGGCTTTGTCCACTTAATATTTCCTGTATTTAAAAATTTTTCCATTCAAAGAATAAAGTAACGCTTATTTGTCAAAACTATCATTAACTCCGCTTTGGTGAGTTTATCTCTCCCCGTCCAGCTATGAAGCTGGACTTTTTTTGTCTGCCATCATTCCCTCTATTGCAATGCCGGTTTTTATTTGTTAAAATAAACCTCGTGAGAAAAACATTCGGGGTGTGGCGCAGCTTGGTAGCGCACCTGCCTTGGGAGCAGGGGGTCGCACGTTCAAATCGTGTCACCCCGACCAAATCTTTATATTTTAAGAGTCCAGAGGTAATCAAACCTCCGGACTCTTTTTTGTATTTGTCTGCGCCAAACCTAGTTCACGGAAGGACCCCATGCCATTAGTGTCAAAGCGTCTCAACATAAGGACTTTCTAAGGATCTTCTGCTAGGTATCAGAGAAGCAGTCCTAAAACAAACTATAAATGGAAATTTCAATCATAAAACAGCAATTTAATAAATCTGTTTCTCCTACAGCAAATTTTTTGAGGCTTGTTAATCCCGTACAATATAATGAAAGATTCAGTTTCCAATATAACGCAGCCAGGAAAAAAGATAAAAAAATTACTCGCCAGCATTTTAGCCAGCGAGTTTTCTATTTATTGTTTTGTTTTGGTTCAACTTTATAAACCCTTTCCGATTAAATAACCAAGATATGCTAAAAAGACGCCAATAATAACACTGAAAACCAGATAGCTTATAGCGAGTAATAACTTCTCTTTTCGTATCAATTCTATGCTTTCAAACTCAAAAGTAGAGAAAGTGGTATATGCTCCCATAAAGCCAGTTCCAAACAAAAAGAAGAATTCAGGCCTTAAATTATGCCTTCCAAAGAGAAAACCAAGTAAAAATGAGCCAGTGAGATTAATGATAAAAGTTGCATAGGGAAATCGTCTGTTGTGCTTGGATTGAATAAAAGCTGATAGCGCAAACCTGCTGATGGCACCAAATAATCCACCAATAGCAATTAAAAGATATATTTTCAAAACCAGGACTCCTTTACATGCCTGTTCTTAACCGGGCTTTTTGATAAATCTTGGTTGAAGCATAGATTCCCAGCCAGGAGAGCGTTAGCCCTGCCATTACGCTGACTAACACATAGGCAATGGCTAGTATAAGTTTGCCTTCAATGATTAGGTTTAGAGCTTCTAGTGAAAATGTTGAGAAGGTCGTAAAAGACCCAATAAATCCGGTATTAATAGCAAGAATATATCTTTTGGGTAGATTCCACTTAAGAATACTTCCATAAGCAATAAAACTTAACAAGAAACAACCAATCAGATTGACACTTAATGTGCCATAGGGAAAAGCCGTTTTGTTTAATCCTGAGACAAAGGAACTCAAGGCATATCTACTTATAGAGCCTAAGATCCCCCCCAGGCCAACTACTAAATAATTCATCATAGAATCACCTACTTCACAATAACGATTGGGCATTTGGCTATTTGAATCACCTTATGACTTACACTGCTAAGAAATAATTCTTTGATATTACTAAGGCCCCGGCTGCCTATTACAATTTGGTCATGTTGCTCTTTCTCGGAAAAATCAACAATTTCCTGTGCCATATCCCCTTGCTTGACGATATATTCTACTTTTAATTGTTTATAATGATCAGTTTCTCCTTATGCTTTTTAAAAATAGAGTTCGCTCTTATTTCAACCAATTTATAGTACTCGTCTTTTTGTTAAGCCCGTCTACCTGAGCAATTTCCACAGTTAAGGTAACAACCGTTAAAACTGAAATTTGAAGATTTATTCCTTCCTCCGCTATAAAAAATACCTCCTTAGAAATAAATGGTTCCTTATACTAAATACTAACCCAGATACGAAAAAACAAAAGACCCCTACCTATTTCTAGGTAGGAGCCATTAGCCCAAGGGCGGTTATGGCGAGCTCCATCGCCATTATTTGTACTTAGTTTATCGATCCTAGATGTTCTTGTCAACGTCTTTCTATCATAAGAACGTCCATAGGATTTTATAAAAAATTAGATATGGCAGCTAAATCCTTTCTCTTTCAGTCTTTCCCAATCCCGCACGATAATGGACCCATCCCTGGCCCTGTTAATGATCCCTTCCTTTTTTAGCTGGGAAATGGCATTGGTAATGGATACCCGATGAGCACCGGCAATGGCGGCCAATTCCTGTTGACTTGTGTGGATGGGCCGGGATTTTTCCCGGTCTCCGTTATTCTCCGCCAAAATGCAGTAAAGGATTCGCGAGACCTTTTCCAGCGTATTACGAAAGGCAAGGTCTTCAATCTGGGTGGCCAGGATACGGGATTTAAAGCTTACCGAATTTAGCAAAATATGGGCTAAGCCCGGTCGCGATATCATTTCTTTCATGTATTTACGGCTGATCTCCAGGGCTTCAACCTCCTCAAGAACCACGGTATGGTACAGGGTAGGCTGTCCGTGAAAAAAAGGCTCCTCGCCCAGAAAACAGCCGGCAGTTACATAGCAAACCGACTTTTCCACCCCACCGGCATTTAAGATGGAGTTGCGTACCGTTCCTTTCAGTAAATAGTACATTTGCTCGCCGCAACTGCCCATCCCAATGATTATGGCATCTCGGGGAAAACACCTTTTTTGACCGATTTTTTGAATCCAGTCAATATCCTCTTTGGTTAAATCCTCTGATTTTAAGAAATGTGCTTTTACCCAAGGTGATGTCGAAAGTAAAGCCGCCTTATCCTTCATGCCTTCTTTCCCCCCGGACCTTAGACCCCATATTGGTGATGGTTATCTCATTATTATCATAACGAAGGGACTTTCAGAAGACAAACAACAAGAATCTGTACTGCCACAATGAAAGTTTTTATCTAAAGGAAAAATCTTAACAAACCTTCATTGCCGTTTCCTCTGCCAACGCCGTTAGCCGTGAATACTTAAGCCGTGTACATTCTCCGCCGCTTCCATCAACGCTTCCGCCAGGGTGGGGTGAGCGTGAATAACCCCAGCCAGTTCCTTGGCAGTCAGACCCTTTTGGACCGCCAGGGTGGCTTCGGCAATTAAATCTGAGGCATGGGGACCAATGATGTGTACGCCCAATATTCTATCGGTTTCGGCGTGGGTCACAACCTTAACAAACCCATCCCCTTCGCCCATGCTCAGGGCCTTGCCGTTGGCCATAAAATTAAACTTGCCGGTTTTGACCGGAAGGCCTTTGTCCTTAACCTGCTGCTCGGTCATCCCCACCGAAGCGATTTCAGGGCTGGTGAAAACACAACTGGGAACCGCCCGGTAATCCATGACCGCCTCCTTGCCCATGATGTTTTCCGCCGCAATTACTCCCTGGGCCGAAGCCACATGGGCCAATTGGTATTTCATAACCACATCGCCAATGGCATAAATCCCTTTTATATTGGTTTGCATTTGATCATTCACTAAAATTTGTCCCTTTTCTCCCAAGGCAACCCCTGCTTTGGACAAGCCCAGGTTATGGGTATTGAGCACCCGACCGATGGAGATGAGGGCTTTCTCGGCGGTAAGGCGTTCACCATTTTCCAATTCGGCCTGTATGCCGCCATCCACTTCGGTAATCTTTTTAATGCACCCATTGGTTTTGATAGTAACCTTTTTCTTTTTAAAAATTGTTTGCATGCGCCGGGAAATGTCTTTATCCTGAAGAGATAAAATACTGGGTGCCGCTTCCACCATGGTAATCTCTGTTCCCAGACTGCCGTAAATATGGGCAAATTCACAGCCAATAACCCCGGCTCCGATAATCAGCAGGCTTTTCGGTATTTCCTGCAGTTGCAGAGCTTCCTCGCTGGTAATGATGCTGGTGCCGTTGTACCCCAGACTTTTAATTAAAGCCGGGCTGGAACCGGTGGCAATCACCATATTTTCACACTGCAGTACCTTGGTTTCACCGTCGCCGGCAACTTCCACCACACCGGGAGCTTTAATTTTAGCGGCGCCCTTAAAAAAATCTACCTTATTTTTATTCAATAGAAATTGGATGCCGCTGACCAGTTTTTCTACCACTTCTTCTTTTCTGCCCTGAACTTTGTTAAAATCCACCACCGGCTGATTCACTGCAATACCAAAGGCCGCTGCCTCCTCCACGCCCTTTAATTTGTCTACAGCAGCAATCAGGGATTTCGTTGGGATGCAGCCTCTGTTTAGACAGGTACCGCCTAGTTGATCCTTTTCCACCAGCGCTACTTTGCCGCCTAACTGGGCAATTCGAATGGCTGCGACATATCCCCCGGGACCGCCGCCAATAACCACAGCATTGTACGTCATGACCTTACCCCCTGTTCACGAATACTTTCCTGATGAATGAACGGGGGGCCGGAAGCCCCCCATTAGATTTATTCTTTTTCTTCAAATTCGTCGCCTGCGGCAACGCACAGGGCACCGTCACCCTGGTAAGGCTTGGTGCCTTCCACCGCAACCTCTTTCTTTCTGCCGGGGCCTGCAGCGCCCGGTACCCGGAAGGTAGTAACATCAATGGGCTGGATGGGAACTTCCTGGGGGCGTTCCACCTGAGGAACCCATTCATAAGGCACCCGGTAAGCCCGGTAAATCATGTTTAGTTTAAATTTTTCACCCCAATAGGGACTGATATATTCCCAAACAATTTCATGCTCTGCGGTTACCTCAATTAGACGTCCGCCGGATCCTTCCGTAATTAAAGTATTGCCGTTGGGCAGTCGCTGGGCGCTGCTGATGAAGGGACTATAGAAACGGTTGCTGTCGGCAGGCACCACCAAACCGGCTTCAGCAGGAGTGTACTGCCAAACAATCTTCAGTGTGGTAGGGTCAATTTCCAATACTCTGGAATAATCCCGCAGAGCATTTTTCGCTCCGGTGGGAGAACCGGGATTAGGTGAACCGTAACCGGCCCAGCCACCATTATCAAATACCAAAATATTTCCTTCACCGGGCAGCCCCCGGGGAATCATGTGGGCATGGTGCTGGCCGATGATCCAGCCCAGTTTCTTCAACTCTTCGCTGCTATCATAGTAGGGCCCTAATTTCCAAACAATTTTGCCGGTTTGCTTATCGATAATGGCGATAATATTGGTTTCACGCCCATCAATAATGATATTATCGGGGTGGAAGCGCTCATCACCGGCATCGTACCACCGGTTGGGGCCCAGCACAGACATGGAGTTCACGTGCATCCAGTCGCCCATGCCGCCGCCGGCGGACCTCATATTGGGATCCCGGGCCAAGATGTTTTTGGCGGCTTCGTCAAAACCCAATTCGTCGAAGTGTTCATTGCAGGCCCATTCCCAAATAATATTCCCTTCCCAGTCTACTTCAATAATGACATCGTCTAAAAGCATTTTCTCCGAAATTTTCGGATTCTTAACATTTTTATGGCAGAGGATCAGCGTATTGCCTTTATTCACCTGGGGGTCCATGCCGGGAACATAGTACCCTACCGGATTTCCTTCGCGCTGATAGTCATGGTGCTGTCTGGCCATCCACTGAGGTTCTTCACCGGGATCTTCAATAAACTCATACTGGTTAAACTTCCAGACAATATTGCCTTCCCAGTCCACCTGCACCAGATCGGTCTGGTCCTGCATGCCAAAGGCGTTATTTCTTTCGGCGGTATGGCCTAGGACGTAGCCGCCGGGAAAAAGCTTATTGGGAAATCCATGCAGTCCTTTCCAAAGATTGATTTCCGAACCGTTCATATCAATGAGCAGCGCACCAAGCTCCCTGGCTTGAAAAATGGTATAACCGCTCCAACTTTTTTCCGGCTTGTAAATGGTGACCCCTGTGGGGTAAACACTTGGATATGTCATATTCCTTCCTCCTGTACTTTTTATATTAAGGCTTAAGCCTTTTCCACTTCCACAAACACCTGATGGTTTCTGGCGGCCGTGCGGTAAGGTAATAAGTCCTCCGCCGCCATGGGTTTCACGGTTTTAAAGCGTTCATCCTTGCATTCTTTGGGATTGAAGCGCTTAATCAGATAAGGATTTTTCATACTGCCGGTTACCTCGGCAATGAATTTAGCGGTCTCTCCTACCTCTTTGGCAGTAAGATAACCAATCTCTCCTTCGGAACGCAGGACGGGAGCTACGAGGGTCTGAAATTTATATTCGGGAAACTGAGTAACCAGGGTCATGGTCTTTTCTACTTCCACAATATCCATGTTGGAACCCACCATGTAACGATAAAGTTCCCTGGGTGCCAATACATTCATAATAACCACTTCAGCCAGTTGCTCATCCAGGATCTGCTGAAGAATCTGGCTGTTTAAGCCATTGGTATCGATCTGCAGTTTCATATGATTGCCTTTCAGGTACCTCAGAACAGCCATAAAGTCTGCAGCATATACCGGGTCGCCGCCAGAAACATGGATTCCGTCCACCCATTCTTTATGCAAAGTGCCTGCGCTAAAAAAACCGTCCAGTTTATTGCCGGAGAGAAGATAGGCGATGGAAGCGCCAATACCCTGACGAATGGCGGTACCGTCGGTCAGCAGGGGAAACTCCACACCTTCCGGGCCGCGAAAAATAGCTTTGCGGTTGGCAGCATAAAACTTTTGAAAGGCTTCTTTTCCTTCGGCCTTCATATCTTGCTCTTCAAAAACAATCCCCCGTTCATCCATCAATTGTTTAATGATTTTACAACGGGTACAGCCGGTGGCTGTGTAAATGGTAAAACTCATATTTCATCCCTCCTTTTACTTAATCTGATTCAGGTACTCTTCCTTAGACAGCAGTTCTTTTACTTCAGCAGGGTTGCTGGGCTTTACAATCACCATCCAGCCGGCACCATAGGGATCTTCGTTCACATTTTGGGGGGCGTCCTCCAGTACACTGTTGACCTTAACAATTTCACCGCTCACGGGCATATAGAGTGCTGAAACAGTTTTGGCTGATTCAGCCTGTCCAAATTCATCTCCTTGATCATAGACCTCGCCCGGATTGGGTAGTTCGACAAAGATAATGCTGCCCAAACTGTCCTGGGCAAAATCGGTAATCCCTATTTTAACTAAATCTCCTTCAACTTTAGCCCAGGTATGTTCGTGGAAGTAATGAAGGTCGTTAAGGAAAGTCAGTTCTTCGATGGGTTTTGTCATGTTCACATTCCTTTCTTTGCTTTTCTCTAATCAACTTTGGGAAAGTTTTCACTGCCCTTTTGCCCCAAGATTAACATATTGCCGGCGAATAAATCGGTAGTGTGGGCTACTTGTAAAGATGGTTTTTCAGCCCGTTGCTTTAGCCATAGGGTTTCTTGATTAAATAAAAAGCTTATGATAAGCTAGGCCTGTATACAACTGGATCAATCATTTCCTGGGAAAGGAGTATGCGAATGGACATTCAGCACTTAAATTATTTGGTGGATATCGCTAAAACAGAATCCATCTCGCTAACTGCCAAGCGATTCTTCATTTCCCAACAGGGCTTAAGCCAAATTATTCAAAAATTAGAGAACGATTTAAACGTTACCTTGCTCCACCGCAACCGTCACGGAGTGACCTTAACCGACGCCGGTAAAGCCGTGGTTGAGCAGGCTCTGGAAATCGTTCAAAAATATGAAGAACTGTTGCAGGTGGTGCAGCCACTGACCAATACCAACGTGCAATCCATAAAGGGTCATCTGTCCATCAGTGCTGCGCCCAACGTAAGTTACAACTATTTACCTGAAGTATTGGACTCATTTAACCGGAAGTTTCCACAGGTGGATGTTCAGGTTGAAGAAAAGCAGCACTTCCTTGAAATTATCCAACAAATAAACGACGGCGTTGTGGATATTGGTTTAGTGATTCTGCCGGACTATTCCTATCAGGAGCAGATTCTTCGAGTGAATGCCACCTTTGAAAAAATATCGGAAAATCCGTTGCTGGCCTGTGTGGCTAAAACCTCTGTGCTGGCCAAAAAGAAAATCATTACCATAAAAGAACTATCCGCTCATCCCATTGCTTTATACAGCCACGAAAACTACCTGAGTATGATTAAACACATGTTTAAGGATCTCAGTTCTTTAAATATCTCTGTAAAAACCAGTTATGTGGAAGTTTATAAAAAAGCCATTCTGGATCGCAAAGCCGTTGGTCTTACAAGTTTTTCAGACTTCAGACTGCTTGATGATGAGGCCATTATCACCGTCCCCATCGAAAACAGCTTTAAATTGATTTACGGGTGCTTTATTAACTCTTTAAATCCTGTCACCGAGGGTTTTCTTAGCATTCTTAAACTTGTTGCGGCCCACAAACTAACCGGAAAAAGAGTGCATAAAGGCTGATTATGGTCACTTTCATAATCAGCCTTATTTATTTTTCATTCAGGAAATTAAGTTACTTAGGCCACTTCCTCCAGTGATTTGCCCCTTTCGGACAGGAACTAACTGATTTCTTCCAGTGATTTGCCCCCGGTGCGCATCCCCCAGATTAACAACGGCACCACTGGCAGAAGGACTAATAGCGCCACCATGTTATAGACTCCGGCAAAACTGTGCTGGGCAAAAACCACCGGTACGGCCAGTTGGATAACTGAAGTGGCCATGCGTCCCGAAGCGTTATGAAAGCCGGTGGCGGTGTTACGCATTTTAGTGGGGTACTGTTCGGCAATATAGCTGAAGCTTACAAAACCTAAGGCCATAACGCAGGCTATGAGGACAAAACCGCAACAAACAATGGGAATAAATCCGTTAACTTGACCAAAAATAACAGCACATAAGCTAATCAAAACAGCTAATATGGCCAGCGGAATTTTCCTGCCGCCCTTGTCGGAAATCAGTGAGGCCAGGAAGCATCCTACCGGTACCCCAATCATTAGAATGGTAGAAGCCATCAGGCTGTCTTCCAGGCTTAAACCTCTTTGGCTTAACAGGGTAGGCGTCCATACAGTCACCACAAAGGTGGCGGGAGTGGTAAGCGCTATGAAAGACAATACCACCAGTGTTCTCTTGATATATTTTCTAGAAAACATGCCTATCAGCACTTCCATTACCTTATTCCTGGGAGATATTTTGGCCGCAGCTTCCGTCAAGTCCACTTTTATGCCGGTAATTTCTTCTACTACTTTTTCTGCTTCTGACAGCCTTTTTTGCGCCACAAGCCAGCGGGGAGACTCTTTCAAATATTTGAGCCCGATAAGAAATCCAATCAATCCAAGCCCGCCCAGATAGAAAATATAACGCCAGGCATCGTCATGCATAGGTACCACCGCCCTGCACATGGCCCCGATAAAGGGAACGGCGCAGAATCCCACCGCAGCCACCAGTCCCTGCCACTTACCTCGGCTTTCGGCAGGAGCCATTTCCGCAATATAGGCCTGGGAGGTCACCATAAGGCAAAAGACGCCAAATCCGGTTAAAGCCCTGGAAATGGTGAATACTGTCAGGTCGCTGGTAAGACCGTTAACCACTGAGGCCAGTGAAAACAACACGATGGCCCCCAGGAATGTTTTCCTGCGACCGATGAGATCGGAGATTATCCCGCCTGTGAGCCCACCCAGGGTCATTCCTACAAAATAGGCAAATTGGATTCTGCCTACATCTGTCATGGTGATTCCCCAGGATTTCATTAGCGCCGGGGCAATAAAACCAAAATTCCAGTTGTCCATTTGTTCGAAAAAATAAGCGAGCATAATGATAAAGAAAAGTATTTTATGCGTGTTGGATACCTTTAAGCCATCAAAATAGTTATTGGATATTTTTTCGTTGGAGATGGTTTTATCCATAACATCATTGCCCCCCTGCAGTTATTTTTGATTTCCGAGCTCAGTCATCATTGTGATAATTATCTTTATTACAATCATACCGATTGGTCGCGGGGATGACAAACAAGTAAACCTTGTGTTGATACAACAATTCTTTGTCGATAAACCTTAGCTTTTTCTCATATGGATAAAAAAAACCGTAATGACACTTTAAAATGTCATTACGGTTCGTTTAATATCTGAACCCGTTTTACCGCGGTCCCCGGCGTCACTTTTTATTCAGATGCACTGCTGCCTTACTGTAAATTGATGTCTTGAGCGAATTAAAAAGTAGATTTTTTAATAAAGTGAAGTGTCTGTCGAAAGGCCCTTTCGCAGGAAGCCCTGCAATAATTTTTTGAATAAGGGTCGGCAAATCCATGCAGGCCTTCATATTTAAGCACCTGCGTGCTTTCTTTTTGGGACAGAGTCCTTATTAAATCGTCCACATGAAAGGATTTTTCTTGTTCCGGAAAGTGCAATAGTACCGGGCAACGAGGCTTAATATCCATATAATCCCTAATCCGGGAACCATAATAGCCAACCACCCCATCCCATTGCTCGTTTTCACTGCACAACCAAGCAATGGTGGCCCCCACGCTAAAACCGATTACATAAACAGAACGATATTGATTGCGAAGGGATTGATTGAGATCTGTAATTTTGGCAACCGAATCTTTAAAACCCACATGGCCAATAAAATAACTGTAGGCTTTATTCTCTCGCCGGTAGTCAAAGGGTTTATTTTTATTCAATAAATTCGGGCAAAACACATCCATCTGTTGTTGAGCTATCTTATTGCAAAAGGTTGCCATATGCTTATTTAACCCGTAAATCTCATGAATTACGATGACCGCAACCTCTGAATCAGCTTTTATGAAAAACATATTACACTGCCCCGTCCCATTTCCGCTTTTAACCCAATGGCAGGCTGTTACAGCCTGTGCAGCCAGCACAGCCGGAACAACTCATTTGCAATTCCAAAGGTTTTACCCTAATGATATACTCCTGAAGGTGGAACTCCTTTACTCTATCTTGGTATAAGCGAATACCCTTGCCAAAGAACTCCACTTTCAACGGTATGGGGTCCATAACCTCCGGATTGAAAAGATTTGGCTTGTGACCCGGTTGAAACAGGTGCTTCTCTCCGTCTTTGCCGGTTATTTCTAACTGATCAGTAGAAGCTAACAGGGAAACCAGGGTTCCTTCTTCGGAAAAGCAAAGGGAATTGGCATCCCCGCTTAATCCTAAAGACTGACAATCATAAGCATGCATTATGCCCACAGGAGTGAGTACCGGCGTGGGTCGAACCGGTTCCAAAGACTTAATCCTCCCTCGCGGGTAAAAGGAAAGCCCTGTCCGAACCTCCATCGGACCCAGGGGCGACTCGATGGCAACCACCTCTCCGGGCCACAGAGTGACGCTCTTTAAAAAGCCTTCGGGATAAAACTGAACCCCGATAATTTTGCTTTTGAACTGCCCGCATAAAAGTTGAAACTCCATTTCATGGGCCAGTTGGCGTTCATCTTCCTCATTCCAGTAGCCTGATAACTTGCCATCCAAAGGAAACACCCGGTGCAGGGAGCCGTCTTCATAAAAGCTCAGGTATTCGCCGGGCAAGATTCCCAATGACGTTGAAATATCCGTCTGCTTTTGCAAGGGAAGGTTTTTTAAACACCCGTTGGGATAAAAGGTCATGGGCTTACCGGTTTTCCTGCGAATTTCGTTGTCTTTATACAGGGGCACCAAAACGCCATAGGGAGTGGGCAATTCATTAGGCTCCACCACCACACAATTTCTCAGCATGCCATTTGGATGGTAATCCGTATAGGAAACTCCCTGAAGTATTCCGTACCGGGTATTTATCATTTCCATAATCATTCTCCCTCTATTTGGAAAGGTATCAGGTAGCGGGGTTTACAGTTTCTTTAAAGTTAGTATAGACCTATTTTCCTTTCCTGCAAAACTTTAATGTTTTAAATTAGAAATTGCCATCGCTTCCATCCTTAACCAATGGAAAGGCTGACGGATCCGCATTAGGAAGCAGCGGGGCCGTCCCCTTGCCTCCATTGGGATAATACCAAGGCTCCCAGTCCTGCGAATAGAACCAGCAGGCTAAAGAACAGACCGAAATAGGGCAGGTTTGTCAGCAAGGCAAGAATTGCAAGTCCCAACAGGACTAACCAGGCGCCCTTGTGCCGTTGGGACCAGTTAAAGCGATTGGCCAGCCAATAACCGGCCCATACGGCAACAATAATTTTGCTTATATACAAAGAGATGCCGTAAATCAACCCCAGGACAACTGCCAAGGGAATCCCGACCACAGTCAGCATTAATAGAAGTACGGTCAGGGGAATCAGCACCAGCGTCAAAGCCCCTGCCCCCAGGGAAGCCAAAGGGCGTTCAAAGATAGGTCTGGCAATAGCAAGCCAGAGCTTCGGGCGCCAAAGAATAACAATCAGCCAGACCAGCAAGGCGCCGGCCACACCCAGGAGTAGGGAAACAAACCGGTTGAGTAATTGATTTTCCGTAGTCTCCTTTGTCTCAGCCTTTTTCCATTGCGTTTCTCCGGTAATTTTCGCCTTACTTTCAACGGTTGCCTGAACCGGGCTTTCATAAGCAAGGTTGCCGTGCAAACTGGCCGAGTCCAGTATAGCTAATTTTTCTGCCGTGATTCTTGTGTCATCCCCTACTTCACCGGATATCATCATGTGCTTGGCAGCAGCCAGCATTTGGCGCTCAATCTTTCCATCGTGTTCTACTTGGGAAGCAACGGACATAACATCCCTCTTCAGTACCGCTTCTCTCAGAATGGATATTTTTTCAGAAGCGGTTAAAACATCTCCGTTTACTTGACCGCCAATGCTTATATTGCGGGCTACACTGTGTAAAGTGCCTTCAATCATACCCGATACTTGAATCTCTTCCGAAGCACTATAAACATTTCCCTTTACTTTGCCGCTAATGTGTACTTTCTGGGCCGCCACAAAAAGTGATCCGTCAATGGTACCGTTTATTTCCACTACATTTCCGCTGTAAAAACCAGGCCCCTTTACCGTTTCCCCGGAATCAATCACAGTTGTTGCTGCCTCATCCCGAATATCCACAGCCAGTGCCGCCGCTGGAATCAGCAACAACAATAAGCAACTGAGTATTATAACGGAAAATGGCTTTCTCCTTTTTCCCAGCATGAATTTGCCTCCTTTAAGAAAAATTCTTTCTTTAACAATATACTTATTCACTTGTAGAATTTCAAGCATATGGAAAAATATAGGCCGAATATGGTATTTAAAGTTTGTGGAAAATTTTTAGCAGGTTGGAACAGTCATTCTCTTTTTATTTTTATCGAAAGACATAAAAAAATTACACCAGATGTACCGGTGTAATTATTTTATAAATTGCAGATCTTTTAAGCTTTTATATTTTCTTTTTTCTTTCTCTTTTCCCTGATCGCTTTTTTGTTCTTCATAGAGCTGTAAAAAAACCTTAATTTCATCATCAGTAATTTTTTTATTTAACTGAAGATAATTTAGAAAGCACATAAGCATATCTTCATTCTCGCTTAGCAATTCCTGCAGCTTGTAAATATCGATGACCCCCTTACTTGTCACATTAAAGACAAATTCGACATTTCACAAGCATCTCCTGCTAAGTAACCAAAAAAGAGTTTAAAAAATGAAAATAAAAAATTTAATAATAATTTAATCACTACTTTTTTGAAGATCAGTATCCTTTTTCCTTTCTAAAAATACCTGCTGTTCCCGCACCAAATTAATAACTTCTTCCTCTGTTAGTCTGCCGCTATCAATTAAATACTGCAGAAAAGCCAGAAATTTTTCCTTATCTTTGGCCAAATCTTCTAAAAGGGTTACCATAGGAACACCCCTTATACTATAATATGTATATTCTATATTTCTATATCAGCGTAAAAATTCCTGCCTAAAAGGTTAATTTTTTTACAATATTTTAAATTGTTTAATTTTTAAGAATGTTATGATTCTTATTTGTAAATAAAAAGGGGCTTATCGCCCCTTTTTATAGTGGTTATAGTTCACCGATAACTTTTACCCAGCCAAAGGGATCCTCTGCTTTACCGTATTGAATATCCACCAAGGTATCGTAAAGCTTTTGCGTTGCGCTTCCAACCCGATTATGGTTAATGACGTAATCTTTTCCCTGAAAGAAAAGCGATCCAACCGGGGAGATCACTGCCGCAGTCCCTGAACCAAAGGCCTCGGTAATTTCTCCCGTTTGAATTCCCTCGATTACTTCATCAATGGTGATGGCCCTCTCCTCTGTGGTCAAACCCAGATGTGCGGCCAGTTCGAGGACCGAAGCCCGGGTAATCCCCGGTAGAATGGAGCCGGTTAAGGCCGGGGTCACCAATTTATTGCCAAAAACGAAGAACATGTTCATAGCGCCCACTTCTTCAATGTATTTCCTTTCTCTGGCGTCCAACCAAAGTACCTGAGAAAAACCTTTTTTCTGCGCCTGATATCCGGCCAATAAACTGGCTGCGTAATTACCACCGGTTTTAATATCTCCAACACCACCTACCGCAGCCCGCACATAGGTATCTTCCACATAAAGGGGGACAGGCTGAAATCCACCTTTATAATAGGCCCCCACAGGGCTCAAAATAATAAAGAAAATATATTCCGCCGAAGGATGTACCCCTAAAAAGGGTTCGGCCGCAATCATGGTAGGCCGGATATAAAGAGATGTGCCCGGAGCCTTAGGAATCCACCGCTTTTCCGTCAAAACCAACTCTTCAATAGCCTGCAGCATGGTTTCTTCTGGAATGGCGGGCATCACCAGTCGCTCTGCGGAGCGGTTCATGCGCCGCACATTCTGTTCCGGTCTAAACAGCAGCAACCTGTTATCTTCAGCGGCATACGCCTTCATTCCTTCAAAAATTTCCTGGGAATAGTGAAATACACAGGCAGAAGGGTCTAAACTAAAATTTTTGTATTTTTCGATTTTGGCATCGGTCCATCGGCCATCGGTATACCTCATGGTAAACATACGGTCGGTAAAAATACGGCCAAAACCAAGTTGAGAAGCATCCTGATACAAGGGTTTTAATTCCTGGTCTGCAATCGGTTCAACATTGATCTTCATGGTTTCACTCCCGTTCCGTTATTCATTCTCCCGTTTTGTTTTTTATGGTATTCGCCTATAGCTCGTCATTTTCCTGTCAATTTGGACAAATATAATTTTTCACAAGCCAATACCCCGGATAATCTTTCCGGGGTATCCGGGCTTTATAACTTAAAGTTCCTCTTCTAAAATTTCCGTATATAACTCCCGCAGTTGGTTTACCAGGCTTCTTACCAGCTCCAGATCTTGATTGACGGCGGCTCGTTCGATCTCCGCACCCAGGTTGGAAAGCTCGGGAAAACCGTAAGCCCCCCCGCTGCCTTTCAATCCGTGACTGATGTATCGCACAGTGACCAGATCATTGATGCGTGCCGCCTCTTTTAACTTATCCATTTCACCTGCCAGATCCTGCAAATACCAGGGCACCAACAGTTCAATTCCTTTATCTCTAATCCTGGTTTTTTTCCCCCGGGACTCCTCTGCAGGAGAGTCGGTAAATTTTTTGATTGTCTTAATCAACATGTCTTTGTTCACCGGTTTAGCCAGATAATCATCACACCCTGCCGACAGGCACTTTTCGCAATCCCCTTTCATGGCATGGGCGGTCAGGGCAATCACCGGCAATTTTTTATACTTTTCCATATTGCGAATTTGCCTGGTGGCCTCGTAGCCATCCATAACCGGCATCTGCATATCCATTAATACAATGTCATATTCTCCTTGGTCCAAAGCGGCTAGAGCCTCTTGTCCATTCTCCACCATGGTAACCTTATATCCGTCGCCGGTTAACAGGTGTTCAATCAGTTTCTGGTTGAATGAATTATCCTCTACCAGCAGGACATTCACCGGTCCTTTTTTCATTTTCTGATTCACTGGTTTTCTTTGCACCCCGTCTCTGATTAATAGGTTTAGCTCCCTTAGTAACGCTTCCGGATGAATATAACTCTTGTTTAGGATTCTTTCATACTTATCATTTAACTTTTGATAATCTTGTTGCGTCAGGTCCTTCCCGGTATTGATTAAAACCGGTAAACTTTTGAACTTTGGATTGCTTCTTAAATGATCCAGAAAATCAAAGCCATCCATCCCAGGCATGAGCAAATCCAAAATAACGGCATGGACCGGTTCGTGGCGAAAGATGAAATCTAAGGCTTCCTGGGCCAACATAAATGGGTGGGGTTTAAAACCCGCCCCTTCAATGACACAGCGCAGAAACTCCAATGCCGTCTTGTCGTCATCCACCAGGATAATGTGGGTATCTTCACTTGTTCGCGATAACGTAAGTTTTTCCAAACGGCTGATCAATATTTCTTCTGAGATTGGTTTTTCTATATAGTCAACAGCGCCCAAGGAAAAAGCCCTTTCTTTTTCCGGCAGCACCGAACAAACAATCACAGGGATTTGTTGTATTTCTTCCGTCTTTTTCATTTTGACTAAAATATCCCAGCCGCTGAGATCCGGCAGCAGAATATCCAGTATAATAGCATCCGGTTGGTAAATCTTAGCCAGGGTCAGGGCTTGTTTGCCATGGTCCGTGGCAATTACCGTATAACCGGCCTTTTCCAGGTAATTGGTGATTAGTTGTTTGGTGGTCCAGTCATCTTCAATAACTAAAACCACGCCCTCCCGGGTAGAACCTTCTTTTCTTTGCTGCGGCGCAAGCTTCTTTTCCACATGAACCAAAGCCACCGGAAGGGTCAAAGAGAATTGCGAACCCTTTTTAAATTCACTCTGTACCTGAAGCTGTCCGCCCATCAGTTCTGTAAGGCTGCGGCTGATGGTTAATCCAAGGCCTGTTCCGCCGTACTTTCGGGTGGTTGAACCATCCGCCTGGGTAAAGGTCTCAAAAATTTCAGCCAGTTTATCGCTGGGAATGCCAATCCCGGTGTCCGATACGATAAAGGTTAGTACAAAATTTCGATGATCGGTTTTCTCCAGGGTCCTTTCTCCCTGAACTTTCACTTCAACACAACCCTCATGGGTAAACTTCGCCGCATTGGAGAGAAGATTGTTTAAAATCTGGCGAATGCGGAAGGAATCTCCTTTTAAATAATCCGGTAAATGCGGATCAATGGATATTTTCATCTCTACATTCTTTTCCATTAGAATCGGTTCAATGACATTGACCGTTTCATAGATCATTTTACGTAAACTAAAAACAGTTTCTTCCAGGATCAGTTTTCCGGATTCAATTTTTGAAAGATCCAAAATATCATTGATTAAGTCCATTAATTGCTCGCCGCATTGCCGGATAATCTTAACACTTTCCTGCTGCTCCTGATTCAACCCCTGCTGGGCTAAAACCTCTGCAAAACCAAGGATTCCATTCATGGGTGTCCGTATTTCATGACTCATATTGGCTAAAAATTCAGACTTGGCCTGACTCGCCTTTTCCGCAATTTCCCGGGCCTGTTCCGCCTGTCTTTTGGACTCCGCCACCTCGGTGACATCAATCACCATCAGCAGAATGCCATCGTAATTAGCATCCCGGTAGATGGGCTGAATATTCATAATCACATCATGCCCGCAGAAAATACGGGTAAAGGTTAGGGGGGGCTGATTAGGCTGTTCTTGATATTTTTTTATAAGCTCCTGTACTTTTTCCAGGGTGTCCCCCTGGTGGATATCCCACAGCTTCTTTCCTATAATATTGGCCTTTTTTTCCCCGGTCATGGTTATCACTTTTTCATTAACTTCCGTGATAGTCCCTTCGGCATCCGCCAGAGCAATGAACGCGCCCATCATGGAAATAATGGCCCTGAGTTTGGCAGCTTCCCGCTCGGTATCCTCCCTGGCCTGCTGTAGTTTAATTTGAATGGCTTTTTGTTCGGTTATATCTTTAGCCGCCACATGGAATCCTATGATTTGACCAATTGAGCGCCGGATGGGGGTTGCATGAACTTCAATAATGATTTCCTTTAAGCCCTGTTTCAACAATAATTCCCCGCGCCAGTAATTGCCCCGAATCAGAAAAAAGAGAATTCTTTCTCCTTCAGGATAGACATCTTCGATCCCTAAACCCAGCAGTTCCTTAATGCCTTTTCCCAGCATTTTTTCCGCTTCCGGGTTGGCATAAATCAATTGGGCACTCTCGTCAAAGATGGTAATACATTCGCTGGAGCTATTGTTTGCCTGCATGTGCAGCCGCAGTTCCTGCTCCATACGGTATTTCTCGGTAACATCAACGAATACTTGCACCCCGCCGGCGTATTTGCCGCTGATATCATGAAGAAAAGAGCCGCTGGTTAACAATCTCCTCCGGCCCCTCTTGGTCGTTACCTCAACCTCCACGTCCTTATAGCAACCGGCTTTATTCATTGCAATGTAAAGATGGCATTCTTCCTGTTTACAATCGCACCCTAAAAGGCTGGAGCAGGTCATACCAATAACTTCTTCCGGCTGAACCTCGAAATAAGCGGCAGCCGCACTGTTTATTTCAGTGATGCACATTTGAGGATCTACCACAAAGACACACTCGGTCATGCTTTCAAAAATTGTTCTAAGCTTATTTTTTTCATTCGTTAGATGCCGGTTGACCAACTGCAATTCATGAATCCGGGAGTCTTTTCCCTCTCCGGCCCACTCACTGCAAAAACCCAGTTCAAGACGGTCGAAATAGGTGTTCATGGATTTTTTAGCAGCTTGTTTTTCCTCCGCAGTCAAATAACTTTCATTTACCATATCCAGATAAGCGCGGCGATAATATTTAAACAGTCCTAAAAACATTTTTAAGGTAATTCCTCGGGCCCGGTGCATCCTGGCACACCTTACCCCAAATTCACAGGCCGGATTTTCAGCCGCATCGTGAACATTGACAACATCATCCGCATGCTTCATCAAATACGTGCTTAGGCCCTGAATGATTTCCCGCACGGATAAATGCCAATCATCATGGCGGGTGGAGGTAAATCGGGTGAAACCACCGGCTTTAGCAAAGTTAATTAATTTTTCAATAACCCTATCTTCATTCTGGTTGAGTAACTCAATTAGTTTCTCTCTCACCCAGGCACCTCCGTTGAGCAACATGATTACATTAGGATCATATCAAATATGGATTGATTTTGGTTAACTAAAGTCTTACAAAAAGATTACATTTAAAAATAATTCTTAACATAGTTTAGCACCTTTACAATTAGGTAATAAATAGTGTTTTTTTGATTAAATTTTACTTCCTGAAGACTTGCCATTGTACTATTGTTTTGTTATAATAAACTCCGTCGCAATAAAAACATGCAAGCAAGGCCCCTTGGTCAAGCGGCCTAAGACACCGCCCTTTCACGGCGGTAACACGGGTTCGAATCCCGTAGGGGTCACCAAATTAAATACATGGAGGGGTTCCCGAGCGGCCAAAGGGAGCAGACTGTAAATCTGCCGTCAGACGACTTCGAAGGTTCGAATCCTTCTCCCTCCACCATACTGGGGCGTCGCCAAGCGGTAAGGCACCGGTCTTTGGAATCGGCATTCGTTGGTTCGAATCCAGCCGCCCCAGCCAACTTAAACGAGAGCATAAGCTCTCGTTTTTTATTCAGCAGGACGGTTAACGCCTCTTAATTTTTGTTGGTATTTCTTAAAATGGGCTTTTCCTGTCTCCCAGGTATCGTGATATCCTCCGGTTCTTCCAACCAACGACGCTTCCCCGGCGCTTCCCGGATTCTTCACCCAGCCTTTGATCCTTTTGCGCACTTCCTTCACTCCTTTTAACTTTAACTTTATTGATATTGTCTCCTGAACGGATGCGAATATTTTTCTAATATATGGATGGCAGTACAAGTATTTACAGGTCCTTTTGTCATTTGGATGTCAGTACAATTGGACAAACTAAATCATAATAATAGTACACTTGAAAGTTACCCTTTTATCCCGGTATAGCTACCGGGAATTTTTTTGCAACTTTATGATTGCGGCATGGGAATTTTTTTGTTATAATTCAAAATGCACTGAGTAACTTCAAAGTTTATCCATGCGGCAGTGGCGGAATTGGCAGACGCGTAAGATTCAGGTTCTTATGCCCGTTAGGGTGTGGGGGTTCAAGTCCCTTCTGCCGCACCATAGTTACCAAGCTAATAAAGATGCAAGGAGTGCATTTTTATTAGCTTGGTTTTTTTATGTTATAATAAATGAAGATCGCTGGATATAACAAAACAGATAAACAATAATTTGTGACAAGGAGTTTTTATGGTCAAAAAAGAAATAACCAATAAGGAAAATCTAATGGAAGTTTTGGATTTGCTGGATAGTTTAAAAATAAAATATTGGATAGATGGAGGCTGGGGTGTAGATATTTTACTTGGGAAACAAAACAGAGAACACAGAGATATTGATGTAGATTTTGATGGGAAATTTACAGAGATTTTATTAGATACATTAAAAGGAAAAGGCTATGAGATTACAACGGATTGGAGTCCGACACGCATTGAGTTGTATCATCCGGAATTGGGATATATAGATATACATCCTTTAATAATAAGTGAAGATGGAAGTGCAAAACAGGCTGGATTAAATGATGATTGGTATGATTTTAAAGCAGAATGGTTTTCGAGTGCTTGGTTTGAAGAGCGAATTATTCCGTGTATTTCTGCGGAAGCTCAAAAACTATTTCATAGCGGATATAAGCTTAGAGAAGTTGATAAAATTGACCTAAAAAACCTTGATTGCCTCATTTCAGAATAGCGTATTTGATTAAAAATTCAAATTATCGGTGAATACGGACTATCTTCCCTTGCATCTATTCTGACCAAATGACACATTCAGTAATGAAGCAAAGAACTTAAAACCTCGTGGTTTGGGTTCTTTTGTTTTTATGTTTTTTTGATATACTTAAGTGCAGATTATTTATATAATGTACACTTAGTCTTGAGAGAGGTGGGAGAAGTGGCTGTAGAGAAGCAATATGCATCAGATGTTGAAGTGATATTGTCTCATAGATACGATAATGGAGGCGATCTTTGGACTACACCCGACAAACGTCTGCTAAAAGGAGCCCCGTTCTCAACTCTGGAGAGCGTACTTTTCCTGCTGGAATTGGGTATGGAACCTACCGATCCTTTGCTGAAAGGGGCTACCGAATTATTCTTTAGTACTTGGCTGGATGATGGACGTTTCAAGATATACCCTAAAGGTTCTATTTATCCATGCCATACCATCCACGCCGCCAATGCACTTTGTCACCTGGGGTATGCTTCCGATGCCAGACTGCAAAAAACCTTCCGGCATCTTTTAGATATCCAATATATAGACGGTGGCTGGCGCTGCAATAAATTCAGCTTTGGCCGGGGGCCAGAAACGGAGCATTCAAATCCCTTCCCCACACTTACTGCCCTGAATGCGTTCCGCTTTAGCAATTATCTCAACAAGGAACCTGCCCTTGATAAGGCCGTGGATTTTTTGCTGGAGCATTGGACCATCAGGAAACCCATTGGCCCATGCCACTATGGAATCGGCACATTATTCATGCAGGTGGAATACCCCTTCCGAAACTACAACCTTTTTGTATACGTCTATGTCTTATCCTTTTACAACCGGGCCAAGAAGGACAAACGTTTTCTCGAAGCTTTGCAAACACTGGAATCCAAAATGGTGGATGGGCAGATTGTGGTTGAACGCATTGTTCCGAAGCTGGCCGGGCTTTCTTTCTGTAAAAAGGGTGAAACAAGTGTATTGGCAACAATACGCTATCATGAAATTTTAAAAAATCTTCAAACAAAAGGATAGCCCGTATTTTTATTTTAGGGAGGCGTACTGAAGCATGGCAATATTAAAAATAAGAAAAGCAAACCCCGCCGACGAAGCGGCCATTGTCACATGTATACAGAATGCTTATGAAAAATACATTGTTCGGATAGGAAAAAAACCTGGGCCTATGCTCAATGATTATTTACCCCTTATCGTAGATGAAAAGGTTTTCTGCGGGGAATTCTGTGGAGAAATCGTAGGTGCCTTGGTATTAAAGAAATTTGATGGCTATATATTGCTTGACAACGTGGCCTTGCTCTCGGCATACCAGGGTAGAGGTTTTGGGAAACAGTTGATTGCATTTGCTGAACACTATGCTTCTGAAAATAATTACGATGAAATTCGGCTTTACACGAATGTCAAGATGATCGAAAATATAGCCTTTTATCATAAGCTTGGCTACTCTGAATACTCCAGAAGAGAGGAAAATGGATATGAAAGGGTTTATTTTAAAAAAAGGTTAGCACCTGCATGAAATAAGTTAAACGATTCATAGGCATCTTTTTACCTAACTTTTCATATAAAGCTAATAAAATAGATACAGCAAAGAAAAACCTTTAGTATAGGCTTTTTTTGCTGTTAACCAGTTTATCAAAATACGTTTCCGTTATGCAAAACATAGTTTGGAGCCTTTTTATTGGATTTGAACCCTGCGCAATAGATTAACAACAAAATACTAACCGGCAAAGCTGTTGAAACTCTTCTGCATGAAGAGTTGTCAACGGTTTTTTAATTCTGACACCTAGTAAAGGGCTATGACAATATAGAATGGTACTGTCCTGCGATGGCTTATGGCGGCGTCCTTTGTTCCAAAGGTATACTTCATTTAAAAGAGTTAAGAATATCTTTAATAGCTTTGTTGCATAGCAATTGAGGTGAAGTATATGGCAGCCATCTATTGGTATTGCGCCCTTGGGATTATCGGCGTTGGAATGACAATTTTCATTATATATAAGAAAAAGAATTTTTATGAATTCATATCATTTTTTTTGTTTGCCATGATGATCGCTTTTATAGGTGAAATGATTGTATTGCTCTTTTTTAAAAGCTATTCTTATAAGCCCGGCGTTTATACGGATTACTATGCGGAAAACATTTTTGGGCATATCGTACCCAATGCTTTATTATGGCCTGCGACCGCTCTGCTGGTAGTGGCTTACTCGCTGCGCTATCGCTGGATTGTATTAATAACCGTTATCTTTACACTTTTGGACCTTCTCTATGTGCATCTGGGAATCTATCAGCATAATTGGTGGGAAACCTGGATGACCAGCGTTGCCGTTTTCATTTATTGCGTTTTAATGAAAAGATGGTTCGTCCAGTTAAAAAGCAAACGGAGGGGTATTTTGAGATATATCGTTTTCTGGTTTATTTTATTGGTTACATTAAAACTTCCTGTAACCCTTCTTCTGCTTGCCGGATGGCAATATACATTCGTCGGCTGGTTTGAAAACCTTTATCGGGACTCCGGAGTATTCTCCGTTTTTTATAACGCCGCATTGTCTTTCTTTTGCGTCTTCTTTATTTGCGTTTTGAAAAAATGGTATTGGAAACTGGTTCCCTTCTTCATCTATTTTTCTTTTGATGCCATCCTTTTGAATAGGGGAATTCTCCTCTTTAACGACGGATGGAATATATACTACCTGATGCTAGTGCGTGCCGTATGCCTGATACTATTTATTGCACTTGAGAATAAATACCCCTACAAATCTCCAACGCAACGCTCCTTAGTTTTATAATAACTCGCTCGCTTCACCCGGCTCAACAGTAACCACATAAACTAGAGATCCCGAGACAGGCTATTTCATGCCCACAACTGGTGTAAAGGTTTAATCATGGTCTTGCTCTATAATTCCATTGATCCACAAGCTGACCAAATTTATGGCTCCACGAAATCCCAGAAAAGGCGGCTCATAAGGGCTCAATCTCCATTTCGTATCGGGGTTGGCTATTTGAAGATCCATATTGCGGTCTGCCCATTTCAAAGCTTCTCCGCTGGCCATCAGCAGCCCCTTTTTCCGGGACTCAATCGTCTTTGTCCACTCAGCTTCCGTTAAATAGGGGATCTCTTCGCTTGCCATACTGGGGCAATCGCACCAGCAAAAGCCTTTGATCAGAGATAGCTCCTTTACGGCATAAGAGAGAACGCCTTTTACCACATCCGCGTGACCGCCCAGGGAAATCGTCGCTTCATCGGGGTGTGATCGTATAACATATTTGAAATGGGGCATGGCCGAAGACATTTGATTTTTAGCCTTTTCTGCCTCAGCCCGAATAAAGCTGTGATCCGGCGTTAAGCCGGATATTTGCCCTATCTTTTTTATCCACTGAACCGTTCCTTCGATGCCGTACGGCCGCTCCAACAGATACGGCGTTCCAAACCGTTTTTTCAAATGTTTCGCGGCGGGCTCTCCCTCTCGCCGGATGACCAGGTTGATATGGGCGCCGCCCATCTGTTCCATTTGTCCCACAGAGGTGTCCGAAGTCATTACGCAAAGGGGCTGCATGCCGAAAGCACCCTGCATAATGCGGACAAGTTCTTCTGCGTCAGCCTGAAAGCGGAACAGATCGGCGCAGGAACCGATCAGATTAAAGGTGGACCTCGGTGTTTTCTCCGTATCCCTGGGCAGCGTTTTGGCAAGCAGTAACAGCGCTTCCTGAACGCCGTGATGTCCGCAGACGTCAAAACCTCCGCAGCCAAAGGGAAGCAGGCGGACATCGGGATATTCCGGCTGTAATTCTTCACATACGGCGGGCAGGTCGGTTCCGATAACCGTTGGAACGGAAGAAGGCAGTAAAAAAACGATTTTCGGTTTATCACCCTTTATAATTTCGTCAATGGCGCCTTTCAGCCGCCGGGTATCTCCCAGGGAGATATCGGTTTCGTCAATGTGCGTTGAATATAACCTGCACGCCTCGGATATTCCCGCCTGGTTCAGAAATACCCGGCCATACAGCATGTGCCCCATACAACCGTATTCAATCAGAGCGGCATCACGGACAGAAGCAAGCGTCCATAAGGTTCCCATCCGGCCGGACATTGGCGGTTTAAATCGATGCAGCCCCATGGCCATTCCCCCTCCCTTCCGGCAGCTTTGTGTTTCCCAAAGCCCTCAACATCCTGCTTAATAAAAGGCCGGTTCGGATAGTGAAGGTATCCATATAATATTCATGGATGTAGTCTGATACCTGTTTAAATAGTGATTGATCGCCGCCGTTGGTTTGATTGCGTGCACAGATAAAAACCTCCTCCAACACGCAGCGAAACATCGTTTCCCTTTGGAAAGCGGGGATTGAACCGGGCTGCCTTGATACCCTCCATAAGCGTCGCAGCAGCTCTGCCAGGCGGGGACTTTGTCCTGTGATAAGCTCGAAATGTGCCTTCTCCAAGGTAAACCCTTCCGGTTCGGGCTTGCGGATATCGTAAAGTACTAAAATGTATTCCCATTTTGTATTGCCGATCACTCGCTTGTCCAAGCTCATACCGGCACCGCCATGAATCACATTTCCCACACCCGCTAAATAGGGAGTCCCGTCAAAATGGAACTGCGCCTGGCCTCCCAGCGGAAGAATGAAGCCGGGAAACGGCGCGGTTTTCCCACACCCCCACCGCCCCGGATCAATACTGTAATGATACACTCCTTCCACCTGAAAAGCGGTGCGCGCAAAATGCCCCGCCAGCTTGTTGAGTTGGATTTCCATTTTACGTGCCTCCTCCTTTCTATCATAAAGTTTCAATACCTTTTATTGCCCCGGGTTTTCGATCCATATCCTTTCATGTAAGCACAATAGACTGTATCGGGTGCGGAAGCGGAACCAAGCGATCTTCCGCCGGACCTTTTTTGATGAAAAAATTCTTTTGTACGAAACCGGTAAGCAATGGAGGTGTCTCAAAATAGATTTAAAACCCATTTTAAGACACCCCTTCCTTTTTCAAAACCGTTTTTGGTTTAACTTTGCTGCCCTACCCTCAATGCTGACGGTTTCATTTTCACCGGTGGGACCTATATTTTCCCACGCTAAGCTGCCTGTAAACATTCATGCACCGGTTCCACAACATTGCGGCAGTAAATCGGAATCCGGCCAAATAATCTTTAGAGTCCTCCCGTCAAAATAAACTCCTTTTGTTTTTCTTTTTCGTTTGTTCCATTCCACTTAAGTAAGCCAACTCAGGTGAAAATTGTTAAGGCTTTAAAAGAACCTCATTGTTTCTCGTTAGTATGCTTTCCCAGCCCGATAGGAAAAATCTCCATAGCTGGGTGATATAAATATCGGCTTCCTCTCTGGTCATATCATGCACAACGATTTCAAATATGCCGGAAAAGAAGGCGCTGGAAAGGATGTGAAGAAGCTTGTCGGTGAGCCTTCCCGAAGACAGCGCGTCACTTCCGATGGATTCAATAAACCGGACGGTATATGCCACATCCATCTCCACCAGTTCATGGAGAAAGTCTGCATAGGGAGTTCCTTCAGAACAAGTGAGAAGCAGCTTAAATATATCGAAATGCCGATAGATGCGATCCGTAAAGGCGTTGATTCTATGGGCGGAGGACTTCAAGGCTTTTTCTTTTTTCTGATTAGAGGGAAGCCGGTCAAAGGATTCCTGCTCTGCTAAAAACCATGCCTTCAGTTCCTCCTCTACGGGGGAAACGATGGCGGAAAACAAACCGTTTTTATCGGAAAACCTGGTATAAATAGATCCCGTGCTGGTTCCCGCATTTCTGGCAATGGTCCGCAAAGAAGCTTCCTGAAAGCCCTTTTCCAGAAACTCCGCCTTGGCGCATTCCAACACCTTTTCATAAACCCCTTCAATCTGCTTTGCCATAAAGACCTTCCTCCAAATTCATAACATCGTTTCATAACACCGTTATGAATTTATCATAAAGAAACAGCATTGTCAATGCTGTTTCGGGAGCAAATGCTTTCTCTCTATTCGGCTTTTATCTCAAAGCATACGGAAGCCTGGGCATCCAGCACGCTGACAATATATTGAGCAGCCTCCAGGTGTACGGGATGGGCAAGATAGGTTTCCATATCCTCCATGGATTTAAATTTTGTAATAAGCATGATGTCGTATGCGGACCGCCCCTGACGAATATTTGTTTCCGCCTGCAGATCAAGAAGAACCTCGATTTTTCCTTTCATGCCGAGCAAAAGGGCTTGTGTCTTTTTAATACTGTCTGCATCTCTGTTTTTGAGCTTTAATAGCAAATTGTTTACAATCATTTTTTAACCTCCTGTGACATGTAGAGTAGTCTGGGCTGCTTCCAGTCCATTGATCAGCAGTACAATTCGATGGACGCCGGGGTAGTGTCGGCGGGTGGTAAGATCCGCGAAGCTGTGAACGCGCTTTCCCGCCAGGCAGGTTCCGCCGGGTACGGTTTTATCCGTTAACAGAAAGAGTTTACGGGATTGCTTGCCGCTAGATTTCACAAAATCAATGCCATATTCCAGACGAATATGTACCGGATCATTCCCGGATAGGTTCAGTGTATATTCCAGTTTACAGCTTTCCCCGATTTTTAATTCAGCCGGTTGAACCGACAGAGAGGCATCCTTAAACAGCGGTTTATCCTTTGAAACACCTGCGTAGCCAAACAGCGCCATGGCCTCGGGGTTGGCTTTGCGGATCAAGGTGCGGCAGCCCTGGCGCAGAATCCAGTCTGTGTCCGGATTTACACCAATCCAACGGCGCGCCGTGCTGAGAACAGCGCCGGAGTTGTCCTTGGCAATATCGTTAAGATTGTTGGCAACGCTTTTGCGCACATATAAAGAAGGGTCCGCTTTCAGGTGCTCCAGCAGGGCCAGCACCAGAGACGGGTCGCGTTTAAACATGGGCAGCGCGATACCCCACGGCAGTCGCGGACGGCAGCCTTCGCTGGAAAAACGCCGGACATGTTCGTTGGAATGTTTTGTCCAATGCATCATCCGTTCCATCACCCGCTGGGGCTCCCGCAACAGAAACGGCCGGATGGCAAATTCCGAGGAGGACCGCTGGGTAAATCGCTCCAGGGCGTTCATGGACAGATGCCAGTGCTCCTTTGCCTGCCCGTAAATCACCACAAATTCGGGAAAGAATAAATAAGGAAAGCCGGTGCAGCTTTCATCAATGGAGAACAGCACTTCCAGCGCCCTATCAAAATCATCCGGCAGAAATTGCCCCAAGATTTTTGCAATCCGGCCCATGCGGGCTTTCAAAGGAAGCGTCTCCCAGGGCCAAGCCATCACCGCTGCGGTGAAACCCTCCACGTCAAAGCCATCCTGCACTGCCCGTACTTTTTCGCCAAAACCAGATAAAAACTCTAGGGTGTAAATGTCCTTTAAAGGTTCGCCCACGGTACCCTCCTGAGAATTGTAATTCAGATCTTGTTTTTTAATATGTATTCATAGTATAAGCTATAAAACCTGACAAAGTTATGTCATGTTTTATAACCGATAGGCAATATTTTTAACCACAACTTAAAAAAGTTAGATAGGTATTAAAAGAAAGCTAAAATTGTATTAATTTGCTCTTGCTTCCCATAATGTAATGAGTTATAATAGTCCTTGTCGGTGGAGACAAGTCTCCCAAGATAAAACATTTGCGGCAGTGGCGGAATTGGCAGACGCGTAAGATTCAGGTTCTTATGCCCGTTAGGGTGTGGGGGTTCAAGTCCCTTCTGCCGCACCAAGTAAAAACACCTGGTTACTTAAACCTAGGTGTTTTTCTTTATGCTTTACCGCATTACGTTACATCCACCCCGCCCTGCCCGGCTCTGATTTTGCTGTTGATCGCCTCAACCAGAAACATGGTGGAAAAAACATGATAGATCTCTCCAATAACCCCTTCCAAAGACCCTTCCTTATCCTTTAAGGAAGCGTTAAGTACCATTTCTAAAGCATATTGCCGCTCCATTCTTCTAACAAATTCTTTAACAATCCGCTCCCTGGTTTCACTGTCCGCAATTTCGGTCCAGTTTTGTTCCGGGTTTGCCTCAAGACCGGTCATTTCTTTAATTAAAGATAAAAAAACCTGATGGATTTTTACAAAAGACGGCTTTTCAAGATTACCGATTTTCATGGTTCATCCCTCCGCTGATCTGCTTGTACTTCCATTCCATTATCCATTATAAATGAACCGGTCCTAATTGCAAGGTTCAATACAAACATAAAACCCGGCTACTGCCGGGTAAGAAATTACCATTTCGTAATTTCAGGACATTTCATTTTCAATAAGTTAAAAGAAAAGGGTGCAAAATATCTCTCTTTATTGCTGCAGTTTTCATTATTACAAACCAGTGCTGGAATGGATTCTGCGTAACAGGTTTGCACATCTTTTTCAACTTTAACGTTAATTAGTTGCTCAACCAGCAGTTCTCCACATACCGGACATGATTTAATAAAATGGGTCATCTTCGTATCCCTCCTGAATTTATGTAGTCGGTAACAGAAGGTACAGGCACTAATTGTAAACACATTCAGTATTTAATGAGCTAATTATATACCTATTAAAATATTTTTTCAATATGTTATAACATTATTCATTTTTTATTATGTCACATTTAAGAGCTTACTCCAGCTCAGGACTCAGACCTTACCCTAGGCCTTGCAACCCGCACCCCTTGAGCAAAAAGAATGGACTCCTGTAGTAGAACCAGGAGCCCATTTAGAAAGGCAACCCCTTACCTTTCTATGGGTGTCGGTTTGTCCAGTGGTTTTGTTGACACCTTTGCCCGTTTACCTTTCCGCGCATCCCACAAGCGACGGGTGGGTCTTTCTCTTTAGCATTTCCCCTGAAAAAATATATATCCGATTATTGAACCGCCTGGGGGGTAATCCTTGGACTGTATTCAGCTAGGTTAGGATAAAATGCAATATCGTTCACTCTAAAAATGCTCTTATGTTTCGTTAACAGTGTTTTTAACGGGTATCTCTCGGCTGTATCAATGACAACCACTCTTTTCAGGTTCTGATTCCGGGTCATGGCTTTACGAAACATCCAATTAGACCGAAAGTCTGTGGGAGGAAAGGAATAACCGATGATAATAATTTCCGAGGCTTTCTCTAGAGCCCTTCGGGCCTGCCCCCATAATTTCGGTATAAAGGGCACCGACTGATAATTCTTCATTAAGGTAGGCGGAATAATGACCCGGCTTAAACGCTGGCAGCAATTTCGGGTCATGCAATTTAGCATATTGGCCATTCCGTTAATAATTAAACTCTGTCCTGCAACACCATCGTGCTGGTAGGTAAATAGCCGGCCGCACCGGGGGCAATAGAGCCAGTTTAGGGAACCGTGCAGCTTTAGTAATTGAATGTTGGAAGAAGGTTGCGCCGGTCCGGTCGCTTCATGTCTCCACAATTCTCCCTGCTCCTTCTCTCTGGCGGAGGGCTGCAAATTATTACAGGGAATCCCGTATCCGTCCCGGGTATGCCAAAAGACGCGGGCATCCTTTCGGTTTAACAGGGCGTAATCCATCAGCAGCTCATAGTTAAAGGATATAACCGTATCCTCCGGTTGCAGGGATTCCGCAATTCTTTGGTAGTGCGGGCAGGGGGTTCCGTACAAAATTTTATCAAAGGTTAAGGCCATTAATAAAAGGAATTCTTCATAGGCTTGTACAAGGCGGCCTTGTCCCGCAGTATCCTCCTGGAGTTCAATATTGAGCAGGGTCAATACCTCTTCCATATCCAGATCGGAGCGGGCTATTTTATCTTTGGAAATGCCCCAGAATTCCTCAATGAAAGCAAAAATATGCCGGTATTTCAAGTTTTCATCACCGAAGTACCGGTTTTTGACCTGGTGGATATTCATCACCCGCATGGCCTTTTGAAAAAAGTTTTTAGCTACGGGGCTTGTTTCACCCAGGAAAGATCCCGTATAAGCCGCACTGGCCCCTGCTCCTAATACATATACCTTGGTCATGTATTTATTATGATGCACTCACCAGGAAAATAACCAGACTCTCTTAGGGCATTGTTTCCCTTTGTCAGGAAAACACATACCGGAATATTTGTCCGATCATAAAAAATGCCGTCAAGTAACAAACCCCCATGCCCACCCGGGTATCCAAAGAAGAATCTTTGTTTCCCAACCAGGTGAGAACTTCATCGGTAAAATCAAAATTGGAGGAGGATTCCAAAGGGAGGACGGTTCCCGGAGGGATAAAACCCCCATTGAATTCAACACTTTTAATCATGTTTAACACCACCGAACATTTGTTTTGTTGTGATTTTATACCAAACATTCGTTCTTGTCAATCATAAATTTGCTTCGGAAAAAAATTTTATCTGCTGAACCAGCGCAAAATAAAAGGGCTGCGCAAAAAGAACACAGAATCGTTCCTTTTACGCAGCTCATTATTTTATAAAAGATAAATTGGGGACGCTTTCTGGTTTACCGCAGTCTTATAAGCTAACCGCTGACGGAATAGGGAATAACTCGTTTTTCCCAGGTACGGATCGTTACATGATCATTTTTATTTTCTAGAATATACTGGGGTAGGATCGGCGTTTTTCCATAACCATTGGGGGCGTTGATAATGTAAGTGGGTACCGCCAGACCGGAGGTAAACCCTCTCAATTGTTCCATAATGTTAATACCGTCTTGCACCCCGGTGATAAAATGCCGGGTACCCTTCACCGCTTTCGCATGAAAAATGTAATAGGGTTTCACCCGAATGCGCAAGAGGCTGTGGTTTAACCGCTTCATGACATGGGGATCATTGTTGATGTCTTTCAACAAAACCGCCTGGTTACCCAGCACAACTCCGGCCTTTATCAGCATATCGCACGCTTTCTTGGCCTCAGGAGTCACTTCCAGGGGATGATTAAACTGAGTATTCATGTAAATGGGCGGGTGCTTCTCCAGCACGGAGCATAGCTGGGAAGTAACCCTTTGGGGCATGGTCACCGGTATCCGGCTGCCAATCCGTTTGATTTCAACATGGGGGATATTGTCAAGCTCGGTTAACAGCCAGTCCAACTGCTTGTTGGATAGGAGCAACGCATCTCCCCCGGTTATTAAAACGTCCCTGATTTCGGGATTTTCTCTGATGTACCGCAGGGAAGCCTCCAGCACTTGCCTGGGCTTATGAACATCAATATCTCCGATGTTCCTGCGTCTCTGGCAATGACGGCAATACATGGCGCACTGATTGGTTACGTTGATAATTAAGCGGTCCGGGTAACGACGGGTAATACCGGCCGCAGGAGAAGTAAACTCCTCTCCCATGGGATCTTCCTTGCCGTAGCGGTCAAGAATCTCCAGGCCGCTGGGGATAGCCTGGCGCCAAACCGGGCCTTCTTTTCCGCCGGCAATGGCAAGGGCTAAATAATAGGGCGAAACAGCCCAGCGGAACTGACGGCCTACCTTTTCGATATCGTTAAATTCGTCGGATTCCAGGCGAACCAACCGGCTTAAAATTCTGACATCTCTAATCCGGTTGGCCATCTGCCAGCGCCAGTCATTCCACTGTTCCTCAGTGGCATTAAAATACTCCAGCAACTCACTTTTTGCCTTGGTGTATTCTCCTTGGATTTCAAACCCGTCCGGTATACTTTTTTTCTGCTCCAGGTATTCTGTAATTTGATCCTTTAATTCTGCCGCCCTTCTAAGGGCAATGTCCCTTTTCTCCCATTCTAACTGCTGTTCGTCCTGCCACATCTTTACAGACATACTATCCCATCCTTTCCTTCATGCTTACGAAGTTAGCTGACGGGTTCGGGTCGAAAGGAAACCCTACCTATTAACATAGGATTCACCCCGGAATTGGTTCCTCCGCTTCCGATCACGGAATTAAGCATATTTTTCCAGGCAACGTCATGTTTTTATAAAGTTGCCACAACTCATTATATCATGCAAGTTGTTTTGAATTCAACATAAAAAAGATGCCTTAGCACCTTTTTTATAAATCATATTCTAATGTTTATTAAACTCTTACTAATCCTTTTTTACAGGAGGCGCTTAAAGTTCCAAAGATGGTAATAATATCGCCGCCTTCAATCACATTTTTTGAAGTAGGATTAACAATTTCGCCCACATCTTTTCTTTGAATAGTCAAAACACGGCTCTGATCGCACAGTTCCAATTGGGAAAGATATTTTCCCACCAGCGGGGATTCGGGTAATACTTTCCACTCTTCAATTTTGTTAAATCTTGATTCCACCTGAAGGGTATGCTCCATTAATTCCTCGATCAACTTGGATATTTCTTCATTTAATTGATCCCGTTTCTTGACCAAATCATACAACTGTTCATGCAAACCCTGGAGCACCCGTCTTTGACCAAAGTCCTCCAAATATTTCTGCGCCGCGTCAAGGGACTTAACAGCCACTCCCACCCCTGGTGTAACTTGAACAATTCCTGCTTCCTGCAACAAAATCAAAGCCCGGCGAATGGTCTCCGGCGAAACATTATACTTCCCCGCCAAAGTTGACCGGCCAAATATCTTTTGGCCCTCTTGATATTCTCCCCTTACGATCCTGTCCGCAATGTCCGCGGCAATGTTCATGTACTTGGCTAAATGAACCTCTCCACTCTGCAAGATAAAAACCTCCGAAAAATTTTTGTCTGCGTTTATATTATAACTTCATTCCTATTATAACTTCATTCCGAAAAATTCATAGGGGTTAACAAAAAAAACAGCCTGTTCTCAACTTAACAGGCTGTTTTTGGCCATTAAAAGTATAAATCTCTGGCCCCTTGCTCAATTTGTTTTAACCGGTCTTCAGTAATCCTGCGAATTTCCGGACTTTTAATTTCTTCCAGATGACGGCGGATGGTCTCATCTCCCAGTTCCCTGGTTTCCGGAGAGGCATAGTCCAACAGGTATTCTTTAAAGGTGAGAATGGCGTTGGGCTGGCATACGTTTTGAATTTCCCCGTTTTTAGCCAGTGCCATAAAGCGGTCCCCGGTGCGGCCTTTACGGTAACAGGCGGTACAGTAGCTGGGCAGCCAGCCGGACTGACAAACCGAGTTCAGAACTTCATCCGGGCTGCGGTGATCATCCACGGCAAACTGCGGCGGTGTATCGTCACAACAGCAGTCGGTTTTTCCATCGGCCAAACAGGCCAGACGCTCGGCCTCTTTTTTATATCCTCCCACCCCGGTACAGGAACCGGCGGAAATCTGAGAGATGCCGTAATTGAGCAGCATATCCCGGTATTGGGGACTTTCCCGGGTGGAAATAATCATGCCCGTATAGGGAACCGCCAAACGGAGAATGGCAACCAGTTTCATAAACTGTTCGTCATTTACCAAATAAGGATAACTGTCGTAATCAACCCCTTGGGCCGGACGGATGCGGGGTACGGAAATGGTATGGGGTCCCACGCCGAAACGTTCTTCCATGTGCTGGGCATGCATAATCTGAGCCATAACCTCGAATTTATAGTCATAAAGTCCATAAAGTACGCCAAAGCCTACATCATCAACACCGGCCATCATAGCCCGGTCGTGGGCGGTTGTGTGCCAGTCATAATCGGCTTTGGGGCCGCTGGGATGCATCTTCTTATAAGTCTCCCGGTGGTAGGTTTCCTGGAACAGAATATAAGTGCCGATACCTGCTTCTTTAAGTTTTTTATACTCTTCAATGGTGGTGGCGGCAATGTTTACGTTGCAGCGGCGAATGCTGCCGTTTTCAAATTTGATGCTGTAGATGGTGTTGAGACATTCCAAAACGTAATCAATGGGGCATTCACCCGGGTGCTCACCGGCTTCCAGAGCCAGTCTTTTATGACCCATGGATTCCAATACCTTTACTTCCTCGGCCACTTCCTCCTGGCTCAGCTTGCGGCGGGAAAATTGATTGTCCCGGCGGTAACCGCAGTATACACAATTGTTAACGCAATGATCACTGATATAAAGGGGGGCAAACAGCACCAGACGCTTGCCGTAAATTTTGAGTTTCAGTTCACTGGCCACTTGGAACATCTGTTCCAGCAATTCTTTGTCTTCATTCTGGAGCAGCAGGGCTACTTCCCCCAAGTTTAGCCCCTTGGCCTGACGAGCCTTTGCAATAACCTCCCGTATTTTGTCCGGAGAAGCGTTCTTTGCCTCCTCCAGCATCCGGTTGATCTCGTCTTCTTTAATAAAATCGGCCGGTTCCCACTGATTATTATAAATCGCCTTGTTCACTGCCATATTCTCCACCTTCCCTTTCCCCGGCTGCTTAAGCCGGCTGGTTCCTAAATAATTCCTTAGGGCTGTCACCCCGTCCTTTGCTTACGGTGCGTCCTACC
This sequence comes from Desulforamulus ruminis DSM 2154, assembly GCF_000215085.1. NCBI lineage: Bacteria > Bacillati > Bacillota > Clostridia > Eubacteriales > Peptococcaceae > Desulforamulus > Desulforamulus ruminis. The sequence goes on along the minus strand of NC_015589.1, from coordinate 1,662,799 downwards.
TTTTTCACCAGAGAAGTAATCCTTTCGTGGGACTCGTCGGCATCTTCCTTGCTCCCTGCCTTTTCCGGATAAATGGCGTACATTTCCCGGTATTGAGCCGGAGACAGGTTGGGCATAATTACATTGGCTCCACACCCCAGGGCCATCTGCCGACCTTCGGGATTCAAGGTTCCCAGGGCCGTGGTGGCCGGTAGATGGGTCTGGGGCAGTACCAGCCTTGCCACAGCCAGGGCTTTTAGAGTCAAACCAACATCTCCCGGCGGGCAATCCTTCATGGGCGTCTGGTGATGAGGGATGAAGGGGCCCATGCCGGCCATTTCCACATCCAGCTCCTTCATCAGCAGGATATCGTCGGCCAGGGTTTCCGGGGTTTGCTCCGGAAGTCCCACCATATTCCCGGACCCCACCTGATAACCCAATTCCCGCAGCCAGTTTAATCTTTTCACCCTTTCTTCCAGGGTGGTTCCCGGTCGTAATTTGGCAAACAGCTCCGGGTCAGCGGTTTCATGTTTTAACAAATAGCGGTCCGCCCCGGCCTCTCTCATCCGCTCGTAATCTTCACGGCTCCGTTCGCCCACACAGGCGGTAATGGCAAAATTACTGACCCCTTTGACCCTACGAATGATTTCCGCCAGTTCTTCCCCTGAGTAATGAAAATCCTCCCCGGATTGCAAAACGATGGTGCCATAACCCAAATCCGCCGCATGCTTGGCGGCAGCCACAATTTCCTCCACCGGGATACGATATCTTTTAATGTTGCTGTTGCTGCGCCTTAACCCGCAGTAGAGGCAATCGTTACGACAGTAGTTGGAAAATTCGATGATTCCCCGCAGGTGAACCTCGTCTCCCAGATAGCGCTGCCGGACTTTGTCCGCCAGAGCAAAGAGCTGGTTTTCTTCCTCTCCGGGTTCGGCTTGAAGCAAGGTTATGATTTCCCGGCGGTTTAATTCCTCTCCGGACCCGGCCCGGGACAGAGCCTTGACAAATTCTTCTCGCAAAGGATTTCACCCCTTTCCTATGAATTAATCTTCGTCGTCCAAAATCTCCTGAATCAGAGGGAAAGGTGAGAGCGCCCGCCGGAGAATGCCCTGCACATAAGCGATGCATACACCGTAGTTCACAATGGGAACGCCGGCTGCCTGCACCTGCATGATGCGGGAAAGCATCTCCCTGCGGTTGATCATACAGGAACCACAATGGACCACCAATTTATACTGGGCTAAATCCTCCGGAAAACGATGGCCGCTGCTCCAATGAAAATCCAGATCTCCTCCCACAATCTGCCGTATCCAGCGGGGGATCTTCACGGTTCCGATGTCGTCTTCCATACGGTGATGGCTACAGGCCTCGGCAATCAACACCTTATCGCCGGGTCTAAGCTTTTCAATGGACTTGGCTCCCGCCACCAGGGTTTCTAAATCGCCCTTATACCGGGCAAACAGGATGGAGAAGGAGGTTAACAGGACATCCGGCGGCGTATCCGCGTCTGCTTTAAGAAAGGCCTGGGAATCCGTAATCACCATACGGGGTTTTTTATTGAGTGTCCGGATGCATTCCTTCAGTTCCCGCTCCTTAACCATGTAAGCCATGGCGTCGTGATCCAAAATATCCCGGATGGTCTGAACCTGAGGGAGAATCAAACGTCCCTTGGGAGCAGCCAGGTCAATGGGGATCACCAGGACCGCCACATCCCCGGGATTCAACAGGTCACCCACAATGGTTTGTTCATCCCAACTGGGCGGGGCCGCCTGCACCAGGGCAATTTTCAAATCGCTGATTCCTTCCCGGGTGAGGGCGCTGACCGCCACCGGTTCCACACCCAGCCTCTCTTTAGCTTCCTGCCTTTGCAGGGCGGTAACCGGGCTGGCATCAATTTTATTAAGGACGGCCACTACCGGGAGCTTTTTCTCCTGACAGCGTTTGGCAATATCCATTTCATATTCGGTGATCCCCGCCCCCGCATCCATGACCAGGAGCACCATATCCGCCTTATTCAGTACCTCTATAGAACGCCGAACCCTCAGTTCACCCAACTCTCCGGTATCGTCAATGCCGGCGGTATCAATCATCACCACCGGACCCACAGGCAATATTTCCATAGCCTTGTATACCGGATCGGTGGTGGTTCCCGGAACATTGGAAACAACGGCGATATCTTGGTTGGTTAGTGCATTAATTAAACTGGATTTTCCTGCATTACGACGGCCGAAGATGGCGATATGCAGCCGGTTTCCCCTTGGGGTTGAATTCATTCCTTCCCCCTCCTTGAGCTTCATTTCTTCTTTCTTTTTCCGGCAATACCCGGTCGGGTCACTTCCTCCGGTCGCAGCAGTTGGTCTAATTCCTCCCCGGTGAATAAACCCGCTTCCAAAATAACTTCCCGCACCGGCCGGCCGGTTTTCAGTGCTTTCTTGGCCAGCTCCGAGGCTACATCATAGCCCACATGAGGCAAAATGACGGTGATGATTCCCACACTGTTATGAAGATGCGCCCCGCATTTCTCAGGCACCGCCTCAATTCCCCGGATACAGTGATCCGCCATGATGCGCATGGAGTTACCGAGACTTTCCATGGCCGGCAGCAGGTTGGCCGCCACCAGAGGCAGAAAAGCATTTAACTCCAACTGCCCGCCCTGGACCGCCAGGGTAATGGCCAAATCCTGGGCCATGGCTTGATAGGCCACCTGGGTAACCATCTCGGGGATCACCGGATTCACCTTTCCCGGCATAATGGAGGAACCCGCCTGTAAATCTGGAAGCCGGATTTCCCCCAGTCCCGCCCTGGGGCCCGAGGACAGCAGCCGCAGGTCTGCGGAAATTTTGGCCAGGCTGGCGGCACAGGCCTTCACCAAGCCGGAAACCTCCACAAACACATCGGCATTCTGGGTGCCGTCAACCATGTTTTCATTCCGGGCCAGCCCCAGTCCGGTTAAGGCCCTGAGCCGTTCGATGACCGAGTAAATATATTTCCTTTCGGCATTTAACCCGGTTCCTACCGCCGTTCCTCCCAGATTGACCTGCCGGAGTCTTTCCTCCACTTTATACAGCCGCCAGCGGTCTCGGGAGATGGCTTCGGCCCAGGCGGAGAACTCCTGACCCAGGGTGATGGGTACGGCATCCTGCATTTCCGTACGTCCAACCTTCAATATCCCGGCAAACTCCGCCTCTTTGGTTTGGAGCGCCCCCTGCAAGGCGGCGCAGGACTCGGAAAGATGGACCAGCAGCCGGATCGCCGCGATCCGTAGGGCGGTGGGATAGACATCATTGGTGGACTGGGACATATTCACGTGGTTCACCGGATGGACCAGCGTATAATCTCCTCTGGTCCCGCCCAGAATTTCAATGGCGCGGTTGGCAATGACTTCATTGACATTCATGTTGGTGGAGGTTCCCGCCCCGCCCTGGAGTGCGTCCACAATAAACTGATCCGCCAGCTTCCCTTCGGCGATTTCCGCCGCCGCCTGGAAAATGGCGCTGCCCACCCGGGGCTCCAGCAAACCAATGGCCAGGTTGGTTTCCGCCGCCGCCTGTTTCACCACCGCCATGGCTTTAATCAGCTCCGGATGCACCCTTTGCCCTGAAACCTGAAAATTCTCGGCGGCTCTGGCGGTATGAATGCCATAATAGGCCTCGGCGGGGATTTCTTTCTTACCGATTAGATCCTGCTCCATACGGTACTGCAGATGAACCACCCCCTAGTATTTGGTACTCAAGGCCGCCCGCACCTGAACCCCTTTGATGTTTCCCAGTTTTCCGGCCATTGCGCCAATCTGGTCATTGCTGCCCTCAACAATCAGGGATATGACCGACAGTGAACGCTCCTTGTGGGGAATACCCATGCGGCCAATGATGATATCCGAATATTGACTTAATACATGGTTAATTTCAGGAGCTTTTACCCGATCTTCAATCACAATTCCCACCACCCCAATTCTCCGACTCATCATACACCTCCCAAATTAAAAACCCATCCGGCCAGAGAAAGGCACAGATGGGTAGTGTACACCACAAATGGTATACCCCTTGGCCAAGGCTTTACCTTTCTCCTCAGGGAATATGCTACATTGTTGCACCCTCCCGGCCAGGCTCACCCGACTGGTTAGGTATTGTCTTTATTATAACTTATTTAAATTATCAGTCAATTGTTTTTGCGGCTTTTTATAGAAATGTAATCCTTTGCCGGCAGTTCTTGCAAAATGTTTACGGCAAAATAAAATAACCCTAGTATTTTGTTACGGCAGAGGAAATATTCTACATTTGTAGAATAACTAGCTTATTCAGATTGAATAAAAATCCCATGATTTTATTCAGGATGAAAATTAAAGGAGTTGATTGTATGGCAGTTGGTCAAGAAGAACAACTGGTTGTATTTCAATTAAACGACCAGCAGTACGCCCTCCCTATCAATGAAACCCAGGAAATCATTCGCATGGCAGAAGTTACCCGGCTGCCAAATACAGATTACTACATTGAGGGTATTATTAACCTTCGCGGAAATATCCTGCCGGTGATCAGTTTAAATCGCCGTCTTGGTTTGCCTGAAACCGAGCAGAGTGAAGATACCCGCATCATTGTGGTGGAAAATAAGGGAAATAAGGTCGGCATGATTGTGGACAGCGTGCTTGAGGTGGGCCGCTATACCGACAGTGAAGTGGAGCCTCCCAACATGATTGGCGACAATGTGGATTTTCTCAAAGGCGTTGTCAAAAAAGGAGACCAGCTATGGCTGCTGGTGAATCTGGATACGGTGCTGTAAAAAGCAAAAAGAGCTGTGGCAAAAAACCGGAATGGTTGGATTGCGCAGCTCTTTATTTCCCACAAATAAAAAGAGAATAGAGCGCGGATTTTACGGATTTCCGCGGATTCTCACGGATTTTATTATTTTTAATAAAAAATCCGCGTAAATCCGTATCATCCGTTCAATCCGCGTTCTATTTCTTATTCGTCCGGTTGTTCGCCGGGTTATCTGCATTTTTCAAGCGCAACTCAAAACCGTTTTGCACAGCCTCTTTATCCTTTAAATGGTCACGGCGGTTCCGCTGGCGGTGACCATGAGCATGCCGTCCCGGATTACTTCATAATCCAGATCCACGCCCACCACCGCATTGGCGCCCGCACGCCGGGCCTGTTCCTGCATTTCCTCTAAAGCGATCTCCCGGGCCTGGGCCAGCTTATCCTCGTAAGCTCCGCTGCGGCCGCCCACAACATCGGTAATGGTGGCAAAAACATCCCGCACGATGTTGGCGCCCATGATGGCCTCTCCGCAAACCAATCCCTGATACTGACGGATGGGTTTTCCTTCAATGTTGGATGTGGTGGTAATAATCACGGCATCTTCCTCCTGTTTCCGTTCTTTTTTATATTCCTGGTCTTTTTAAATATTAGCGGCGGCCTTAAAGGCATTAAAGGAAGCCTCCACCGTACGCTCAATATCTTCGTCGGTGTGAGCCAGGGAAACAAAGGCCGTTTCAAACTGGGCCGGCGCCAGGTAAATTCCCTGATCCAGCATGCTTTTAAAGAAGGCTGCATACCGCTTGGTGTCGGAAGTTGAGGCACTGGCAAAATCCGTAACCGCCTGGGAGGTAAAGAAGGTGCACTGCAGGGACTGTACCCGGTTAAACCATACCGATGCCCCGGCGGCTTTAGCCGCCTGGCTTAAACCCTGGGCCAGCAGGGCGGATTTACGGTTCAACTCTTCATAGACTCCGGGCTGCTGAAGCTGCTCCAGGGTGGCGATCCCCGCCGTCATGGCCAGGGGATTGCCCGACAGGGTTCCCGCCTGGTACACCGGTCCTGCCGGGGAAATCATCTGCATGATTTCTCGGACCCCGCCATAGGCGCCCACAGGCATACCGCCGCCGATAATCTTACCCAAACAGGTCAAATCAGGCGTTACGTTATAGTAAGACTGGGCCCCGCCGTAACTGAGCCGGAAGCCGGTAATCACTTCGTCAAAAATCAACAGGGCGCCGTACTGGTTGCAAAGTTTCCGCAGGCCCTCCAGAAAGCCTTCGGCAGCGGGAACCAGCCCCATGTTGCCGGCCGCCGGTTCAACAATAATGGCCGCAACCTCCCGGCCCACCTCGGCCATTATTTTCTCCAGCAGCGGCAGGTCATTGTAACGGGCGTTGATGGTATTGCCGGCAATGTTCTCCGGCACGCCGGGACTGGTGGGAACGCCGTGGGTTAAGGCTCCCGACCCGGCTTTAATTAAAAGAGAGTCATGATGGCCGTGGTAACAGCCTTCAAATTTAACAATCTTGTTGCGCTTGGTGTAGGCCCGGGCCAAACGCAGGGCGCTCATGGTGGCTTCGGTGCCCGAGTTCACCATGCGTACCATTTCCACCCCGGGCAGAGCCTCCACCACCATCCGCGCCAGGGTTAGTTCCAAATCCGTGGGAGCGCCGTAGGTAATGCCCCGCTCTAAACAGCGCTGGACCGCATGCATTACGGCGGGATGGCGGTGTCCTAAAATAAGAGGTCCCCAGGAGCACACATAATCAATATACTCATTGCCATCCACATCCCACATCCGGGAACCGTTGCCCCTGGCAATAAAAGGCGGATCCATCCCTACGGACTTGAAAGCCCGTACCGGGCTGTTCACTCCCCCGGGTATATAAACCTGGGACTCCTCAAACATTTCCTGGGATTTTCGGTAACTTGGGGCCATGGGACAACCTCCTAATCCATAAAATACTTCATGCTGCTTTTCTTTAATTCCGCCACACTATACAGCAGGCGATAGGTGTTCACCCCGGCAAGTTCAGCCAGTTTTTTGGCGATCCTTTCACATTCTTCCCGGCTGTGGCCGTGCACCATGGTATAAAAATTATAGGGCCACTGGGGCAGGGAAGCCCTTTGGTAACAATGGGTTACCTCCTTTAGCCGGGACATCCGCTCACCCATTTCCTGCACCCGGTCCTCAGGCATCTGCCAGACAATCATGGCATTGGCCGTAAAACCCACCCGCCGGTGCCGCAGGGCGGCTCCAATGCGCCTCATAATTCCGGCCTGCTGAATGGCATGCACTCTGGCTAAAAATTCTTCTTCCGTTAAACCCACCCGCTGGGCCAAAGCCTGAAAGGGTCTGTTTACCAAAGGCAGTCCGGCCTGTAATTCCTTCACAATTTGCTTATCCAGTTCGCTTAATTCCATTGATTCCCCTCACCAAACGTTATTCTTCCGCCGCTTCCAAATCAAAATTGACCAGTACTTTAAAAAATCTTTTGGAAGGAAGATTGATAATCTCTTGAATGCCGGTTTTTTCCTGGATTTCTTTTAAAATCTTTTGCACCTTATGGGGGGATTGGGCCAAAATGGTAAACCACATGTTATATTCGTGGTCCCGCAGGTAATTATGGGTGATGCCAATATAGCTGTTAATCACGGCGGCCACTTCCTCAATACGCTCCTGGGGTACTTTGATGGCACACAAAGTCCCGTTGTAGCCCAATTTGCGGGAATCAAAAACCCCTCCCAGCCGGCGGATAACATCCTGCTGGGTTAATTGTTCCAAACGGTTTAATACTTCTTGTTCCGTAATGCCCAGGTTTTCCCCCAATACCCGGTAAGGTTCCGGGCAGATAGGGAAATCCGTTTGAATCAGGTTCAGCAATCGCCTGTCAATATGATCCAGCTCCATTTAATACCCCTTTCGCCCATGGTACAAACACCAGGGTTCTTCTGCCATATAGTCCCCATGGTAGTAATGCGCCCGGGCCCGGCACCCGCCGCAAATTTTACGGTAGCCGCAGGTCCCGCAGCCTCCCTTGTAGTCAAGGGTCCTCAGTTCCTGCAGAACCGAATTATTTTGCCAAATATCCACAAAGGAATTCTCCCGGACATTTCCCAGGGGAACATTCAAATAGGCACAGGGCTGGACGTCTCCCTTGGGACTGATAATACAGTAGGCGGTGCCGGCCAGACACCCCCGGCGGAAGCGGGTATCCACTCCCATTTGCTTGGCAATCCTCATAAACTGAGGCGCACAGGTTGGTTTCAGTTCAATGTCCACCTGTTTTTGCTTCTCCATAATCCGCTGCAACAGTTGTTCGTATTGTTCCGCCCGCAGGGACTCCTGCTCAATATTTACCGCCCTGCCGGTAGGAACCAAAAAGAAGAAGTGATGGGCCACCGCCCCTTCTTTTACGGCCAGATCCGTTAATTGCTCCACTTCATTTTGATTCCAGTCCATGACCGTGGTATGAATCTGAAAGGGCAGACCGGCTGCCCGGCAGTTGCGCATGCCCTCCAGGGCCCCCTGCCAACAGCCTTCCTGGGACCTGAATTGGTCATGTTTTGCAGGATCAATGCTGTCCAGACTGATGCCAATGCCCGCAGCGCCGCATTCTTTAAGCCGTCTGGCCACCTCCGGCGTAATTAACGTCCCGTTGCTGCCGAAGACCGGTCTTAACCCCCGGAATTTGGCATGGGCCACCAGTTCATAAATATCCGGGCGCATCAAGGGTTCTCCACCGCTGAAGATCATAATTTTGAACCCCGCCTGGGCAATCTGGTCGATTAATCGCTTGCCTTCTTCGGTATTCAGCTCTTCCTCGGCTTTCACGCCGGAATCCCGGTAACAGTGGGCACAGTATAAATTACAAGCGTTTGTGGTATTCCAGGAAACAATCATTTATTTGTCCTCCCTGAGCCACCGCGCCACGTCCTTAGCATGGTAAGTAATAATAATATCCGCTCCGGCCCGCTTAAAGCCCGTTAGCGTCTCTAAAACAATTTTACGTTCGTCAATCCAGCCCATTTCAGCGGCAGCCTTAATCATGGCATATTCACCGCTGACATTGTAAACCGCCACCGGATAGTCAAACTCCTCTTTCAGCCGGCGGACAATGTCCAGGTAGGCCAGGGCCGGTTTAACCATGACAATATCGGCCCCTTCCTCAATATCCGCCCTGGTTTCCCGGATGGCCTCATCCCCGTTGGCCGGGTCCATCTGATACGTCTTCCGGTCGCCAAACTGAGGCGCGGAACCGGCTGCTTCCCGGAAGGGCCCATAATAAACGGAGGCATATTTGGCGGAGTAAGCCATAATAGGCATTTGGGTAAAACCTTCCCCGTCCAGCTTCTGGCGAATGGCCGCCACCCGGCCGTCCATCATATCTGAAGGGGCCACCATATCCGCCCCGGCCCGGGCGTGGGACAAAGCCGTTTGGGCAATCAATTCCAGGCTGGAATCGTTGTCTACCGCACCATCTATAATGAGTCCGCAGTGCCCATGGCTGGTATATTCACACAAGCAAACGTCGGTAATCACCAGCAGTTCCGGAAAAGCCTTTTTTATGGCTGTTACGGCCTGCTGCACAATGCCTTTTTCATCGTAAGCGCCGGTGCCAACCTCATCCTTTTCCTCCGGGATGCCAAAGACCAGCACGCCGGGAATACCCAGTTGCACCACTTCTTTGATTTCCTCCAAAAGGGTATCCAGGGACAGGTTAAAAACACCCGGCATACTGGCCACCGGGCGGCGGATTCCCTGGCCATAGGTGGCAAAAACCGGATAGATCAGATCATCCACCCCAAGGTGGTGCTCCCTGACCAACTGCCGAACTTTTTCGTTCCATCTTAAACGCCGATGGCGCAGGGTAGGAAAACACGGCATGAGTGTAACCTCCTTATTCGCCTTAAAGGTATTCCTCTTTCTTGGGTCCTGTTGTTAGACTTTGTAGTATTTCTTCTGGGTCCAGTTACTAGTCTTTTGAAAGTATCCCCTCTGCCAACAACTGGACCCCATAGAAATACCCTAAAGTCTAAGTAATTTCTTCATCGGTCAAATAACAGGCGGGATCTTCCGCCCAGAAGTCCCCGTGCACCGCTTCGGCCCGGGCACGGAAATTTCCGTTGCAAAGGTCAATCCAGCGGCAGCGGGCGCAGCGCCCTTTAAGCAGCGGTTTACGTTCCTTCAGACCGGCCAGAATGGGATGGCTTAAATCGGTCCAAATTTCCCCGAATTTTCTCTCCCGAACATTGCCAAAGCAGTAATTACGGGTAAATTGATCCGCATGGACATTGCCTTCCCAATCCACTTCGCCAATGGCAATCCCGGTGCGGTTTCCGCCGTTGCGGGACAGCAATTCCAGCACCTGCTCCGCCCGCCGGGGATCTTTCTTCAATAATGTAAGGTAAACATAAATTCCGTCGGCATGATTATCCACCGTTAGAATTTCCTTCTCCAAATCCCGGCGGTGGAAATCCAGGGTTCGTTCTATAATAATGTCCAGGGCGGCCCGGGATTCTTGCGGCGAAATATCCTCCTGAATCATTTCGCTGCCTCGTCCGGAATAGACCAGATGGTAAAAGCAAACCCGGGGAATATCCTCTTGCTCAATTAAATCAAAAATTCGGTTTAATTCCTGGTGATTATGGCGATTAATGGTAAACCGCAAACCCACCCGCTGGCCCACCGCCCGGCAGTTGCGGATGCCGGCCAGGGCGGCGTCAAAGGCCCCCGGACGGCCCCGGAACCGGTCGTTGATCTCTCCCACGCCGTCCAGACTGATGCCCACGTAGCCAACGCCAATCTCCTTGATTTTCCGGGCTACTTCCGGGGTAATTAATGTCCCGTTGGTGGAAATGGTGGTCCGGATACCCTTGGCCATGGCATAGGCAGCCAGTTCAAAAAAATCCTTTCTGATCAGGGGCTCTCCGCCGGAGAACAATAAAACCGGTACATTAAATTCGGCCAGATCGTCAATAAACTGCTTAGCCTCGGCGGTATTCAACTCCTGATATTGTTTGGCGTCCGATTCGGAATAACAGTGCCGGCATTTGAGATTACAGGTGCGGGTGGAATTCCAAACCACCACTGGTCCGTGACCGCTCACCGCTCCGTGCTTCTGCCCTCTGGAACCATGGGTATAGCGGAGGGAGTCGCCGTAATTGTCCGTATTGCATAATAGTTTACTGATACCGATCATTTATCTTATCTCCCTCTTTTCCATTCATTTATATCTTCTTGAAAGACGCTTCATCTTGCCGTCCGTTAAAATGCTTTAATAGGGCTTGAACCAAACCGTCTATGGTATATTCCTCGGCCTCCACATCCACCCGCAGGCCCAGTTCCCGGGCTGTCCCGGAAGTAATGGGGCCGATGCTGGCCACCACCACCTTCTCCAACAAAGCGGGCAATCCCTCGCCGCCCACCAATTTAACAAAATTGCGTACGGTGGATGAACTGGTAAAGGTAACCACCTGAATTTCCCCGTTGGCCAAAGCTTCCCGTATAGCCGAGGCGTCGCCGTCCCCCAGGATGGTGCGATAAGCATGGACTTCATGCACCACGGCGCCCATTTCTTCCAGAGACTGGGGCAATAATTTCCGGGCAATATCCGCCCGGGGCAGCAGAATCCGGTCGCCGGGCAGCACCTTGCCCCTTAAGCCCTCGATAATTTCCTCCGCCCGGTATTCCCCGGGAACATAATCCACCACCAGGCCCCTTTGCTCCAGCTCCTGCCGGGTACGGGGACCAATGGCACACACCCGCACATCTGAAAGGTCCCGTATATCCTTGCGATTGATACGCATCCGTTCAAAAAACATTTTAACCCCATTGACGCTGGTGAAAATCACCCAGCGGTAAGAACGTACATCGCTGATCACGCGGTCGAGCGGTGCAAAATCCTCCGGGGAGGCGATTTGGATGGTGGGAAACTCCCAAGGTTCCCCCCCCAGGGTCTCAATGGCCGAGGATAAGGCGCTGGCCTGTTCCCTGGACCGGGTAACAACCACCCGCTGGCCAAATAACGGCCGGTTTTCGAACCAGGCCAATTGATCTCTTAACTTTACAACTTCCCCTACCACAATTACCGCAGGATTCTTAAAGCTTGCTTCCAGCGCCTTGGCCTGGATGTCCGCCAGCGTTCCGGTGAGGGTCCGCTGCTCGGGCCGGGTGCCCCAGCGGATTAAGGCAACCGGGGTTTCCGGGGACCGGCCAAATTCCATTAAGCGGGCGCAAATGCCGGGCAGATTGCCCATTCCCATCAGAAAAACAAGAGTGCCGGCTCCGGTGGCAATTTTATCCCAGGCAATACTGGAATCCTCTTTATCCGGATCTTCATTGCCTGTAATAATGGCCAGGGTGGAAGTATACCCCCGGTGCGTCACCGGGATTCCCGCATAGGCCGGAACCGAAATGGCCGAAGTAATGCCCGGCACCACTTCAAAGGGCAGTCCGTTCTGCACCAACCGTTCCGCCTCTTCTCCTCCCCGTCCAAAAACAAAGGGATCGCCCCCTTTGAGCCGGGTAACAACTTTGCCTTCCCTGGCTTTATCAACCAGCAGTTGGTTAATCTCCTCCTGAACCATGGCGTGGCGGTCCGGAGATTTCCCCACATAAATTTTTTCCGCCTCAGGCCTGGCATGGGCCAGCAGCCTCGGGCTGGCCAGACGGTCATAAACCAGCACCTCCGCCTTGCGGATACATTCCAGCCCCTTAACGGTAATTAAGCCCGGATCGCCGGGACCCGCTCCAACCAGATAAACAATACCTCGCGCCATTTATATCAATCCCCTGCTCTAACTGTTTCCAGTATTTTTTTACCGCCCATGGACAGCAGCTTTTCCGCCACTTCCACACCTAAATCACCGGCCCGGTTCAACGTCGATTCTCCCTGAGCCCGCAGTACCTGACGGCCATCCAGGGTGGCCACCACGGCCTGTAAATACAGTCTGTCCCGCTCTACCCGGCCATAGGCGCCGATGGGCACTTGACAGCCTCCTTCCAGGTACCGCAGCAAAGACCTTTCGGCATCGGTGGCCGTCCGGGTATCCGGGTGCTCTACCCCCTGAAGCAATGTCAAAACTTCCGCATCGTCCTCTCTGCACTCCACCGCAATGGCTCCCTGGCCCACGGCAGGTAAACAGATATCAAAAGGAATTATTTCCGCAATCATGTCTTCCCATCCCATGCGAATAATCCCGGCTGCCGCCAATACAACGGCATCCAGCTTTTCAGCGGCCAGTTTCTTCAGGCGTGTATTAAGGTTCCCCCGCAAGGCCTCCAACTGAAAGTCCGGCCTGTAATGTAAAAGCTGGGCGCAGCGCCGCAGGGAAGAAGTCCCGATTCTAGCCCCTCTGGGCAGTTGCGACAGCTTTTTTCCATCCTTGGCTATCAACGCGTCTCCGGGCTTTTCCCTTTTACAAACCGCTCCAATCATTAATCCTTCCGGCAATTGCGTGGGCATATCCTTCAGGCTGTGCACCGCAAAGTCAATTTTACCCTCCAGCATGGCCACTTCCAATTCCTTGGTAAACAGCCCCTTGTCGCCAATCTTGGCCAGGGCCACATCCAGCATCTTATCTCCCTTGGTTTTCATCTCCACTATTTCAAAAGAAACCTGGGGATTTTGTTTCTGTAATTGCTCTACCACCCACCGGGTCTGCCAAAGGGCCAGCGCACTGTCCCGGCTGCCCACGGTAATTTTCTGCCTCATGGTAGCCTCCTGAAAAATTATTCCCTAGACATCCCGTCCGCCAGCATGGCTGCCGCTCCCTGATCCCAGCCGGAACTACCGGCGTGATGACGGACATTGGTTCTCTTTTTCTTTTCCGGCGAAGCCATTTTCGCCTGGGGCCTCTGCCCTTCCAACTCCAGGTTAAATAAATTTTGCAGAATTTCTGTATATAAATGGCCTTCCGGCGTTAAAGCATACTGTTTCAGCTTAATCACAGGATCATGGAGCAACTGACTCACAATGGAGTTGGCCAGAGCCCCGATAATCTTCCGCTCCCGGTCCGTTAAGTCTCCCAGGCGGTTATAGGCCCGGTAGAGCTCCCGCTGCTTGATCTCGTCGGCTTTTCTTTTTAAAGCCGTGATGGTAGGAACCACAAACCGGGTGGACAACCATTTCATGAATTCATCCAGTTCTTCTTCAATAATTCCCTCTGCGGACACGGCAGCCTGCCGCCGCTCCTCCAGATTGGCGTCCACCACATGGGTCAAATGATCTACATCATACAAGTTCACTCCGGCCAGTTTCCGGACCTCCGGATCAATATCCCGGGGCACGGCAATATCAATAATCATCATGGGTTTCCCGGCCCGTTCCTTCATCACCGCCTGCATTTCCTGGCATTTGATGATGTAATGCTGGGCCGCGGTGCTGGAAATAACAATATCCGTCTGGTGCATATACTGAAAAAGCCGGTCAAACTTGATGGCCGTACCGTTAAACTTTTCCGCCAGAGCCACCGCCCGGTCGTAGGAACGGTTGGAAACAATGACGCTGGAAACCCCGTTGGATACAAGATTGACCACGGTTAGTTCGCTCATTTCCCCGGCCCCGATCACCAGCACCGAGCGCCCCTCCAGGGACCCGAAGTTTTGTCTGGCTAATTCCACCGCGGCATAGGGAATGGATACGGGATTTTGATCAATGCCGGTTTCCGTACGGATTCTTTTCCCGGTGGTAATGGCCTGCTGAAAAAAGGTATTTAAGACCACATTGGTACTGCCGGCCTCCAGGGCCATTTCATAGGCTCTTTTAACCTGACCGAGAATTTGTGTCTCGCCTAAAATCATGGAGTCCAAGCCGGCCACCACCCGGAACATATGCCGGATGGCATCGTATAAAGTATGGCAGAAGGTATAATTTTTTATTTCCGAAATATCCAAGCCGGATTTTTCCGATAAGAAAGACCACACGGAACTCATTCCGGTATCCAGCTCCACCGGAGCAATATAGATCTCCGTCCGGTTACAGGTGGAAAGAATGGCACACCCGTCAATGCCCGGACAGGCTAAAAGCTTTTTTAAAGAATCGGACATAGCCCATTCAGCAAACGACAATTTTTCCCGCACCTCCAGGGGTGCAGTACGGTGGTTAACTCCGATGACTGCGATAAGCACGTTCCACCCGCTCCTTTGCCTGGTCATACTTTTTTGCTTTAAGAAGTTCCAGAATATCAGACTCAACCAGTTCCGTAAAAATTGCCTTCCTGCGGTTTATATCCTCTACCTCATCCAGGGCCCGGCAGCGCACATCCGCTAATAATTCCAACAGTTCCCCGTATTCGGGTCCAAATTGGCACTCCAATTGGCGCCGGATACGGGCGGCCATTAACGGACTGGCGCCGCCGGTGGAAACAGCCAGGGTCAGTTTACCGCGCCGAACCACCGAAGGTACATAAAAATTCCCCTTGGCCGGATCCGTCACTAAATTAACGGCCAACCCCCTGGCAAAACAATGCCCGGCAATGGTTTGATTTACTTTTGGATTATCCGTGGCGGCAAAAACCAGGAAGACCCCCGCCAGATCCTGAAACCGGTACTCCCTTTCCAGCCATTCCAGCTTTCCCTGCTGGACCCACTGTTTCATTCGGTCTGTGACCTCAGGACTGACCAGCCTTACTTTGGCGCCACATTCCAGCAGGGAAGCGGTTTTTCGTTCCGCTACTTTTCCACCGCCCGCCACCAGGCAGACCTGATTTTCCAGGTTCAGATAAACCGGATAGAGATTTTCCATGGAACTCGCTCTTAAAACCTCCTGATGCCCACAAAATCGGCTATCTGCCGGAATATTTCCTTCACCGGCCGATCGGGCAATTGGTTCAAATTTTTCTTGGCTTTGGCTATATATTTTTGGGAAGCCGCAACGGCATAATGAATACCTCCGGCTTCCTTAATAATTTCAATGGCTTCAACCACCTGAGCCTCGGTTTTATCACGAATTTCCACCAGTTCCCGCAAGCGTTCCCGCTGGGAACTCTTTTCCAGCGAGTAGATGACGGGCATGGTTAGAATTCCCTGCCGCAGATCACCGCCAATGGGCTTGCCCAACTCCCGCTGATCGGCAACCATGTCCAATATATCATCGGTAATCTGAAAGGCCATTCCCAAATGGTGGCCAAAACGGCCTAATCTTCTATGTTCATTTTCAGGAGCTCCGGCGGCCACCGCACCCAGTTGACAGCTCGCCGCAATCAGCAGGGCCGTCTTGCGCTTAATGCGGTAAAAATAATCCCGCCAGGTCTGATTGGCGCTGTAAGCAGTTGAAATCTGGTGAATCTCACCTTCACACATTTTCACGCTGGTGTCTGCCAGCACCCTGGCAATGAAGGGATCTTTATAAGTTGAAATTAAAACCAGGGACTTGGCAAAAAGATAATCTCCCGTATGCATGGAGATTCCGTTGCCCCAGTTGGCTTTAACGGTGGGGATCCCCCTTCGGGTCATGGATGCGTCCACCACATCGTCATGCACCAGAGAAGCCATATGAATCAGTTCCAGGGCTACCGCCAGGGGTAAAAGCCTCTCTTTGTCGCAATCGTAAAATCTACCTGCCAAAAGTGCAAAAGCCGGGCGCAAACGCTTTCCTCCGGCATTTAACAGGTGCATGGAAGTCTGAGTTAAAAGAGAATCCCGGGATTGAACAACCTTTGCAATTTCCTGTTCAACCACCCGTAGGTCATCCCTAATATGACTAAAAAAGTCCAGCATTTTCTAATACGTCACCCACTTGATAGGTTATCTTGCCAACCTTAACAGGTACATATTCGTCAGCAGTTAAAGAATTCCTTCCTTTTCGATAAAATACGAGGATTTTCAGTAACAGACTATGTTCATTACTATTTTTCCTAAATTGGCAAAAAAAATTTCTTGCAGGAGAAATAGCACCCGGGGGTGAATTGTTTTGAAAATATATCCTTATTAGGAGAGATTTTATATGAGCAAACGATTTATCATACGCAAAGAACTTGTGGAAAATTTAGACGCCACCACAATGAAGAGCTTCATTCATAAAGTTTTGGATGACATTGACGCCTGCCAATCCAGCCAGCCTTTTGCCCCCAATTTAGAAAAATTAGGGCATGAAGTGTTGAGAGCAGCCTTTGAAATAGGCTTAGTTCATCTTGACAACGGCTGCCCCGGCTGCAGCGGCAGTTGCAGTGCGGATTCTACCGCTCCGGAGGAAGCAAAACCCTCCAATCATACCTGCAAAGTGATTCCCTTTAAAAAACTGCATTAAAAAAGAAACCTCTTCCCGTCCCCAAGCAACCCATGGGACGGGAAGAAATTTTTTACAGAGATTAAAATTTCCCTATTGCCAAATTTTTATTGCCATGCAACCGGGTTTTTCTTGATACAATAGAGTTGGGTGATTATGATGGTGCAATATAAAGGCTGGTCTGATGTTCCGGGTCACCTCAAAACCAGGACAACGTTAGAAAGGCTGGGCCTTATACCCCGTTTCCACGATTCTCCCGATGCCATAGTGGATGTTTTTAATAAAAACGGCTATAAAAAATACTATCTCTATGACATCAATCAATGCCTGCCCATAGAAAACTATACCCCACGCATTGACCGTATTGAAATGACCACGGAAAACCTGGCGGAAGCCCTCTATGTGGTAAACAAATCCGCCAAAAGAATCCGGGACTCTAAAAGAGACGATTACTTCACGGGACAACATAACCGGGCTAAAAAATCAAAGCTCAAGGAACAGGAACTTTACCATTTAAAAGAAAAAATCCTGTCCAAAATGCTGGAGGAAAACCGGGCGGAAATCCTTGGGGTGCATAAGCAGTTGGTAACCAACAAGTCCGAATACGAGTGGGAAAATTACCTCTTGCTGATTACCGTTGACGATTTCAGCTTTCACCGGCCCATCAAACCGAAAGATATTCATAAACATCCCTATCTGGGGGAAATTGAACTTATCACTGCGGAAAAAGATCGCAAAACCAGGCTGAATTTTTACGAGGCGGTGCAACTGCTGGAGAAATACCTGGATACCCCGGCCCTGGAAAAATATAAATAAGTCGTAGCTTAGAGGGATGGCATTTTTTAAAAACATCCCTCTTTCATTTCCATAATTTTTCTTTCTATAAATTTACGGAGAATAAAATAAATTGAAGCAGGACAAATATATTTAATGGCTAAATATTCCTATAGAAAATGAAATGAGAATTCCGAGGTGAGAGTAATGAGTAAATTGAGAGACCCCTTCAGCGGGTTAAGCCATTTAACAGGCGCTGTTTTATCCATCATTGGTTTAATTGTGCTGGTTTATAACGCAGTGGGCCACGGTAAAATTTCTCATGTGGTTTCATTTTCCATTTTTGGTGCAAGCCTGATCCTCCTCTACACCGCCAGTACCCTCTATCATTTATTGCCCTTGTCCCAGAAAGGAATCGGGGTTTTACGGCGCATCGACCACATGATGATCTTTGTCCTCATTGCCGGGACCTATACGCCCATCTGCCTCATCCCCTTACGGGGAGGTTGGGGTTACTCCCTTCTGGTGGCTATATGGACGCTGGCCGTTGCCGGCATCTTGATTAAAATCTTCTGGATGGAAGCGCCCCGCTGGTTTTCAACCCTGCTTTATGTTTTCATGGGTTGGCTGGTGGTCATCGCCTTCTGGCCGCTGATACAGGCCATCTCCCTGAAGGGAATTATCTGGATGGTGCTGGGAGGCCTCTTCTACACGGCGGGGGCTATTTTCTACGGCACCAAATGGCCGCCCAACATCATCCCCGGCTGGTTTGGCTTTCATGAAGTCTTCCATCTTTTTGTCATGGCCGGCAGCCTCAGCCACTTTTGGTTAATGGCCAGATACATTATGTATATTTAGCCGGTTGCCTAGTATCCAGTTATGCATTATAATAAAAAGATATTTTGCAGAATTTTTTAACAAGATTCATCAGCATAAATACACACGGGGGTGGATGGTGCCTGGTGGTGCTCCTGGTCTTCAAAACCAGTCGTTGGGCAGCGTTCCTGTCCATGCTAGGTTCGATTCCTAGACACTCCCGCCAGTATTTTTAAGGCTTCCGGGCATTCGGAAGTTTTTTGTTTTTGGCATTAATAATTTGGAACCAAAAAATACCCTAAATGGATTTTATTTATCTCCGATTTCAAAGTTGCCTTTATTACCTTATAATGACCTAGAGGTGTCTATTTCTCTGCCGGGTCAATAATATCGGTCTTTCCACACCAAATCATGGCCATATATGTGGCCCGGCGACTGTTTCCAAATGGAAGATGAACGCTTCACTTTCACTCGAGGTCGTGGGGTTCTTCCTGCTCTACCGTATTGAGGTACTTATTATAAAACTCGTATTCGTTAAATAAAGACGTGGAAACACCGCTTTTCATATTACGCCTGGTAGGGATTGATCTGTTTTCCCAGTCTTTAACGAGAACTCTGTGTTCGCGGAGAAACTTAAACAAATCGCTCCGTTCCATACAGGGAATATTAAGTACTTTCGCTAAATCTCCATATAGTAATACTGAAACACATCGATCTTCTCAGCTTTAGAAGCTTTAATTCATCTCTACCTCTCTGAACGCAGTCTTCAGTTTTTCATTTCATTGATGGCTCCTAAAAGCTTTCTGGAGCTTCCTTCCAATTTCCTTCACGTTCAACAGGTAAGACCAGGGAGCCCTCGCGACTTCGCTGCCTCTGAGTAGCATCCGATTCTGAGAATAAATAGCTCGGCGTAGAAAAACAGTTAAGAAACAAGTCTTTATTGAAAATAGGTTAACATTTTTGACAAGGATTATGTGCCTAACAAACTTTTCCAGTCCGACTGAATAACCGCGACGGTTTCGGATATAGTCCGACTCATGTGCCAGCTCACGTTATACTCTATGGGATAAACTTACTAGGTATTTCTTGCAGAAGTATTTTATAACGTCGTGAGCGTTCTTTAATTCCTCCGTTTAATTTGCAGTAATACAGTCTATGTTTACTATTATCTGGTTAGTGTCGCGTTTAGATGACATATTCTCTTTAGTCGTCTAAATACGACACATTAAAAGGCATGATCTCTCCATTAAAAATCGCAAGCTGGGATGCTGGGTAATCTATAGACGTTATTCCTCCGGTCTATCTCCTCGTCGGTTGCAAGCTCGACGATAGGTTTCCCGTTGAACTGGAACTCCAATAGACTTTTAACTTGTTTGTAGGTTGCTTGACGATGGATTACCATGAGCTCCGCAACTTCATAGTAGCGACTATCTCCCCTCATGTGCATAGCCGGGATAGAGCGTCACCCAGTTCACGCATCAGATCGCTTTCCGTAGTTGAATACATTTTCACGAAAAAGACCTTCCTTTACCCTAGCCGTTGGACAGTTTTCCACAGGCACATCCCCTTTAAACAGACAATAACGATATTTAGCGGAAGCGTGAAAGAAAAATACATTTGTAAAATAAAGAATCGGGAGTTTTTAATCCTCCAGGTATAGCTTCTTGCAGGTTATTTTATCGAAATTTACCAGGTTTTGTCGTGAGGTTATAATGGACTTAAAGCATGTAACATGATATTATTTTGGCATAAAATACATAAATATACATATATAATTTTTTTGTTTATTATTTTTATAAATTATCTCAAATTATTTATATTTTTTTGAGAGGAGGTGAGTAAATTGGTCTATTATCAATTATCCCGAGATCCCCCCACTCCACAAAAAAAGTAACAGTGGATTTGGCAGCCAACCGGGTACAGCCCTGACAATGCGTGCCCTTTGTTATGCCGTCCATAACCACTATTACAATTCTATTTAACCATTTTTTTAGCCAAATTTCAATTGAAAAAAGTTAATCTCAAAGATAAGGAGGTTCCTAATGAGGTTAATTAAACAAAAAATAAGCTTTTTACTGGTAGTAACTTTGCTAGTCAATTTGTTGTTACCAGGCATGAGTGCGTTTGCTGCTGAAATAACTCATGATTCTGCTGTTATTGGAAGCAACAATCAAAAATGTGATACAAAAGTCGAATTAATAAATGATGTTTCCACTGCTGAAGAAGAAAAATTAGATGCGGATGGAGAAGTAGTAATTCAAGGGAAAATTGGTTATATGGTTAAGTTAGCACTTCAGACAATTAGAGCTGCTGTTAAAGTGGCTGATTGGACAGGCAAAGAAATTAGTATTATTTTTAAAAAATTAGGCAAAGACTCTGCGACAATAGATTATTTTAAAAATAATACTTCTAAAATTATTAAAGCTATTGATAAGGTTATTAACACACTTGATGAAGCCCAAGACTATGTAACGGCCAACATAAGACAGCTGTTATATGATGCTTTAATAAGCGCTAATGTGCCTGGAAGTTATGCACTTCCTATAGCAGATGCAATAGCAGCTGCTGTAGATGTTTTATTATTGTAAATGGTTAAACCAGCAGAATAAGAGGAAAGATGTTCCTCTTATTCTGCTGCCATTGACATATTAGTATGGATGATATCAAGATTAAAATACATATTGGATATAATCAGGGGGTTAAAATGAAAGATAATCTAGAAAAGTTGCAAGAAGTAATTGTTCAACAGCAAAAAAAGATTGATGAAATGCAAAGTAAGATAATTGAGTTGTCAGATTATATTTTACGTCTATCAGTATGCAAACTTACAAACCCTAAATATCCGTACTATGATTTTATTGTATCGACTCGAATGTCGCCTGAAAAACAGAGTAAAATTGATGTGCTTTTCCTGTTACTATCAGAAATGTTTGAAGGAAAGAAGATGCGAGAGAGTGCTAGAAGGATTGAAGATTATCCTACAGATTTTTTATTTTCCAATGAACCTCCTAAATATAAGGATGTAAGTTTGGCTATTACTAATATTTTAGGGGCAACAAGTAGCGAATTGTCTTTAGAGGTAATTAAAAAATTAAAAGAGCAAGGTTTTTATGTTGAAGTATGTGATAATTTATTAAATCAATATGATATTAATAATGAAAATGATGAATAAAAAAATTTAATAAAGACATCGAAATATTCAGATAAGAATGATGCTTATCTGCCTAAACTAAGACTGGTTTTTAATAGAAAATTCAAGAAGAATTTTTGAAAAACCAGTCTCCAACAAAATAGGAATAGCACAGATTTTACAGGTTCCTGCTGGCAAACTCATTGCAGAAAAATTTGCACTGGCTGCATGAATTCCGATACATTATACAGCGTCAAATGGGGCCGCAGATACCGTACTGCTGCCTAGAAGGAATCCATATTCCTCGGGAGTGGGAAAGACCTATTGATGGGGAACTGCTGGCGCTGCTGCTTGGGTTCGGTATTTTGGGTTGGATGGTGATTCATCTAACATTTTATCCAATGTCTAAAAACTTTTACTCTAACTTCTTCTATATAAATATCTGTCCCAACGCTAATTTACAAAGCATTGTTTCGATCGAGGACTTTTGACCACTTTCTTTCCCCCACTAGCTCCACACCGGTATAAAAATACCGCCTTTTTATCGGCGGTTATTGTGTTTCAACCCAATAATCTGTTCAACAAGGACTTGCTTCTCTGCTCTTGCAATTCCAACATCCGTAATTCTAAATCAACCAGTTGCTGACCAATGACCTCTATCTCACTCGGCGGCTCCGGTACCGGCGTTGGATCATGGGCCTCCACCGCCTCCCCAATGGCGTTTAATTCCTCCTGGGTGATGTCGGGGTGGACGTAAATTATTACTGCTTCCTCCGTCCCGTAGACCGTGCTGTCCGTTGGGTTGCAGGGGTTGAATGAGGTTTTGGGCTAGCAGTTCGTCGGTTAGTTTGGTAAGGTTTACGGGTTTTGGGAAGCAGATTGGTAAGTACTTCATGCTAATCACCTACCTTGACAATATTAATAGCTGTTTCTGCTGAAAAATTGCTAATGGAAAGGGTGGTTCCGCTTGTTTGTCGTACAATAACCGTGATGTAGTCTCCCGGATTCAAATATCGCAGTGTTTGTATACCACTTCGCCAAGCCGAATCTGTAGGTGATGGTAATCCTACATACGCAAGGTCTTCTGACTCATTTAAGCGCAACGCAACGTATCTAAATCCTGTGCCATTCTCCGAAAACCACATTCGAGCACTAATAAGATAGTATCCTGGCACTTTGCAGGTAAATCGTTTGTTATCCGCATTGTATTGATTATAATTATCATATATAGGATAATCAAAAATTACATTTGTCAATGTACCGTTAACTACAGTTTGTATTGCAGATGGTTTTGCAGTATAAATAGGATTTTTCCTCAATAGTCCCCGATTCCTCAACGCCATCTCCAACGCTGTCACATCGGTAGTCACCTTTGCTAACTCGTCAACCAAAGTGTCCACGGTAGACTTGATATTGCTGTCGTAAGTAGCGTCAACAGAAAGTAGTGGGGCGGTAAATTCTTCCGGTAGGGCTTGGTAGGTGACGCTGTATTGGGCGGTAGGATCGAAGTCTTTTTCATATGCTCCTAGCAGCGTTTTACCGTATGAAAACTGTGAACTAAATGACTGACCCCACATGAGAGTAGGTTTGGTATTTTCAAATACTGATAAAAATTTTTCCACTTTATTAGCAACAGCTGAAAACAATGACGCGCTAGTATGATTAATAAAATAAATTTTATTATTTGCGTCATATTTTGGATTCGCCAACTCCCTCACCACAACCCCCTCAAACACTTCCACCTGATTCAAGCCTTCGTGTACCCGAAGTTCCCCTTCATGGGGCACTACTTCAGTGACAGGGGTGGCGAGTTGGTAGTGGAGGGTGTAGGGGGTCCATTCTGGATATGAAGCTGTCGGTACTTGCCCATCTGCATATCCATTAAGGTGGGAATGGTGAGAACCGTCTCCTAAAGCATAAAAATGTAATTTTACCCATCCCTTTGTCCCTGTTCCATCGTAAGTAGTGTTAACAGATTGACCTCTTGTATACATCTTCCACCCATAGAAATACGCCTTAATCTCATCGGCTGTCGGGGTGTAGTTCTCGCCCCAGCCGGAGTCGATGTCAGCTACGGATATGAATAAATGATCATCGTTTCCACCTGTGCCAATGTTATCGAAACTTGCATCTGTCCCTATGCCACCTAATATTTTTCCGTCATACTTTATCCCAACAAGTTGATTATTTGTAATTCTGCTGTTTCTTTTTGCGCCATGAGTTGCTGTAAAATTAGGCACGTATAGACGTTTAAATCCTGCACCATCTATACTGAAACTCCAATCCAAACTCCCATCCAACACCTTCTTCTCCCACTTCTTCGTTCGCATCCACTGTCCGTCGATCTCCTCCAATGTTTCGCCTTCGTAGAGAGGGGTTTGGAGGTAGAGGTAGGAAGGATCGTTGGGGAGGTAGTGGTCAGGTATAGTGTCGCCAAGGATGAGCATGGGGTTGGAAAAAGTGAATGTACCAGTAACGCCAATATCGCAGCCAACAATTATATTAATTGATTTTGTCTCACTTGGTACAATAAAAGTTTTTGTTATTGTAATTGTGCCATTAGTTGTGGCATAGGGTGGACTATCTAAAAAACCTATATGTTGGTTTTTGCTATCGTACATAGATAAATTATAGTAGCCCCCTGAACCTATATCACCTCCAATATTTGAAATATCTATTGTTATTTTGAATGTGTATGTTTGCCCTACAATAGGATAAAAAGTAAAAGACCTGGTCTTATATCCTACGTCAGATTTGACAACACTTATTGAAGAAAGAGAAATATCAGTTAAAGTGCCGGCAGAATTTGTCCACTGACTAAACGGCGGCAGCAAGTTTACCCCTTCTGCCTTTACTGCCGGATTCTGCACCATCTGTACGCTGTTCACATATGGGTACTTGGCGGCAATTTGGTCCGGTGTTAGTGTTGATAATTCATTTTTCTGTCCCTGGGTTAACTCGTATAACCTTAACTTTCTAGCGTATACGTACTGGCCAGCACTTCCGTTTGCAATAATCGTTGCCCCTCTATAGGGACTTGTATTATCTATATTATTTGTATCAAACACACACCAAACAAGATTAAAATTTAAGCTATCCGTTACTGTTTGACTTTGCGGTGCATACGAAGCATAGTCCGACAACTGTAATCTAACATTTGTGGCATTACCATTTTTTACTTCTCCTATTAGTAAAAAATACTTGCCATTTTTTGATACGTGACTAGAAACATCAACGTAGGCAAACCCTTCTGTACCTGTTAAATTTGTCGTCACTTTGAAAACTTCGTTTTCAACCGTAGCAGCAGCGTTTATTGTCAGCATATTGGTAATTCTGTCGCCTTTCCCATCCTTCCCCAGCAGATTCACCAGCGTCCGGCCCGTGAATTTCGGCCTCAGCAAGGAAGCCCTGGGAGCGTTGACGGCGTTTAGGCCGTGGGAGAGGGTAATGGATTGGCGGGGCAGGTCTTCTATTTCCCTCTTGTATTCCGTCACATTCTGGTCCAGCAAATCCAGATTTTCATTATAGGCCTGCCGGCTGACAATCTCATTGCCCAGGGGTTTTTTAAGTCCCAAATTCGGTGTTGTCGTTGGCATTTTTCTCCTCCTTTATTTTTTCATTTATATAGTCATACCTTTCGCTTCGCTCAAGGCACAAAACGTAATGAAATACGTTGGTTTTGAACGATTTTTTTATTATTCTAAACTCCTAGGGATAACAGTTAACTACAAATCACGAGGAGGTGAGTGGGTTGCTCCATTCTGGAGTGACCGCATTTATATATGTGTGGATTGCCTTTCCAAGCACAAATAAGTGTGTCTTCGAGCACGCAGACTTATCTTTGTTTAAACATTACTCGTTTATTGCCAGGCAATCAGTCAATGCTGTTTATCCCTGCAATTCTTTGAAAGGAGTTTCCCCTATGGCTTTAAAGATCGTTTACCAAGTCTGTTGTGGTATTGATGTCCACAAAACCTTCGTAGTTGCTTGTATTGCTACTACCAACAAAGGGGTTACCACCTACAAAAGCCATCGCTTTTCTACTTACACAAAAGGTCTGCAAGAGCTGTCACAGTGGCTTTGTAAAAACGACTGCAAGGATGTTTGCATGGAATCCACAGGAAAGTACTGGATTCCCGTGTTTAATGTTCTTGAAGACTCCTGCAACATCGTCCTAGCTCATCCTAAATACGTCAAAGCTATCCGCGGTAAGAAGACTGACAAAAAAGACGCTAAATGGATTGCTGACCTATTCAAGCATGATCTTGTAGCCGGAAGCTTTATGCCTCCTCTTGCAATCAGGCAGCTTCGTGACCTTATGCGTTACCGCTTTAAACTGACTAACTTTATGTCAAGCGAGAAAAACCGTCTGCAAAATTCTTTAACCGTATCCAATATTCAGCTTGGAAATGTTGTTTCTGATACCTTTGGCAAAAGTTCTATGAACATCATTAACAAGCTTTTGGAGAATCCTTTGGACAATAATTTCGACATAGAACCACTCGTTCACGCTTCTATGAAGGAGAAACTTCCTGAATTAGAACTGGCCATTGACGGTTTTATCACGCCTGAACAAGCTGAAAAACTTAAGGTAATTAAGCGGCACTACAAAGATCTTGAGTCACGAAAAGCTGACCTGGAAAAAATTATCCTTTCTCTTTCGGAGCCCTACACCGGTCAAATTGACCTGATCTTAACTGTTCCGTCCTTTAAGAACATTTTTTCAGCCATCGCAGTGATCTCAGAAATAGGTGTTAATATGGACGTGTTCCCGACAGCTAAGCATCTTTGCTCTTGGGCAGGGCTTACACCTACGAATAACGAAAGTGCTGGAAAGAAAAAATCAGTAAGGATTTCAAGAGCTGGCTGTTATATTAAGCCGCTTCTGGTACAATGTGCAACCGCTGTAGTTAAAAGCGAGAAGCATCCTGAAATCCGCAACCGCTATTTGAGACTTAAGCAACGTCGTGGTCATAAAAAGGCGATTATTGCTATTGCGAGAATGCTTCTTACCGCTATTTACAACATCCTGAAAAAGAAAGAATCGTATAATGCTGAGTTATATAGAAAGGCAGATGTTCTTCCAGTAAGCCGCGAAATCACCGTAGAACAAGCGATTATTTTGGCTAGAACACAAGGTTACCGGATTCGCGCTGCTTCTTGATTTTTGCAAAATCCAGATCTTTTTTAGTCATCAACCGATGGCTTGCTTTGCTGTGTTCACTTTACTTTGCTGATACTTTTAACTGATTATTTCAGACTTATCTCTCCTTAAAAGAATAGCCCCGGCAGCGGTGTTGCTGCCAGGGCATAATCAGGACATAATGATTCACCTATATAATTTTCACCGTCTTCGTCTTTTCATCCCACTCCACCGTCCGGCCCAGTGCTTCCGCCAAGGCCCGGACCGGTGCGTAGGACCTGTCGTCAATCAGCAGGCCTGTTAACACCTGGCCGTCCACAATAATCCGCACGGTTCCGGGTTCAACCGGTTCAAGGAGCTCCACGCCCAGGTAATTGGCAATTCCCTGGGCAATGGCCGTGGCGGCTGTTTCCTGAAAGGCCGCAGATCCCAGCAAAGCCTCTTCCGCAGGATTACTGATGAACGCCATTTCCACCAGGCAGGCGGGCATATCGGTTTCCCGAAGTACTGCAAAATTGGCGGTTTTGATGCCCCGGTTCGCCCGGCCTAAGGCAGGTATTACACAGGTATGAACTGCCTTGGCCAGTGTATTGCCCAAGGTACTTCCCGGATAGTGATAGGTTTCCGTTCCCCCGGCAGTGTTGTTGGTGGCGCTGTTGCAGTGGATGGACACAAATATTTCCGCTCCGGCCTGGTTGGCTGCTTTCACCCTGGCGGAGAGATCGGCGCTGGTGGTGCTGCCAAGGGCGATATCACTTTCCCGGGTCAACCTTGCGTCGATCCCGGCTCCCTGAAGTACTTCAGCCACCAATTTGGCTACCGCCAAAGTAACCGCTTTCTCCTGCAGCCCCTTGGGCCCTACTGCACCGGAATCCCGTCCACCGTGACCCGGATCAATTACTACAATATTAGCCATTTAAGCTTTTCCCCTTTCTTCCCGCCATCCCTATGGGCCGCCTTAAATATACGCAGTTGCAGTCATGGCAGCCCCTATTCTCTAATTCAACGTTATGGCGCACTTCCTTCATCCTTACTTACTTTACATTTTTACTATCCTTGTTATATAGAATATTCCCGTAAGTCCAGTTGTTACCAGGGCATAATCGGGTCATAAAAATATGCCTATGACAATCGGCTTTTATTAAGCAGCCTTTTATTTTCTAAAAAGAAAAAGGAATAGAACACAGATATACAGATTTCACTGATTCCCACGGATTTTTAACTTTATTAAGACATCTGCGCAAATCCGTTCAATCCGTGTATTCTAATTCTTTTCTTATGGTTCTCTATTAGAAAGTAGTTTGCTACACTCCTTCTGTCATGTAACAAGCCATCTTTTTGTCCCAGGATTAAATTAAATGAAGGTTTTTGGGTTTTTTCAATGAACTTTTTATTAAAGGAGATGGTATGGTGAAATTTGAGGCAGCATTAATGGAGCATAACGGAACTCCTTTTGCTATTGTGGCCGTATTGCCACGAATTCTTAACAGTCCTGAACGCGAGGATGTAAGGAATAACTTTAGAAAATATTTTCCCCTGGGCATTCCCATTATTTTCACCGCCAAAGATGCCGATGGGAACCCTAAATATCAAGGCAAATACGATATTGTTAAGTTTTTATATCAACTTGATCCTAAGAAAATTCCGTGGGAAAGATATGATACGATATAAACGGAGGCCGGGGGATTCCCGGCTTTTTGCTTTTTTGGGCTTAAAATAACATTTTCTGCTTTAAACTTTTAAATGGATTTTTGCTCTTAAACAAATATTTTTTTGCACAAAGTAAAAATATTTTATACCATTTCGCATTAATAATGTCAATATAAATTACTTAAAATATTGTGTCTTTATTGCGACAGAAGGGATCCCCGGTGGTAATACCATATATGAAATATTGAGAAATAAAGAGCAAACGAGATAAATAAACCAAATTGTCCGCTTTACTTTTTTGTGAAATAGAGTTATCCTAAATATAGAAAGAGTAACTTCGCGGGAGGAAGGTGAATTTTTATGCGCAAATTAATTGAAAAATTTCTTCATTTTGCGGATGTTGCCTTTAAATACATCTATGTTGAAGAGGAAGATAAGACTATAGCCACTAAAAAAACCCCCTTATCACAAGGAGGTCTTTTTTTATTTTGTCAAGTATTTTTTAAAATAAATTATTTGCAGTTTAATTAAATTTTTCTCCTTAAAGCTCTTGTGGTATTGTTTTACCGTTTCTGCCCAGGGGGCACTTTACAAAGATAAAAGCCTCTTGCGCGTATAAAAAATTATATACTATTTGGGTTGATTAGTACCAATTTATCACCAGATACTTGTCCTTCCCATGCCATTAAGATGCATATAAAATAAACAAAAAACTCCAGCTTTAGCTGGAGTGGTATACAGCAAATAGTAAAATATGGCTGGGGCGGCTGGATTCGAACCAACGAATGCCGGAGTCAGAGTCCGGTGCCTTACCGCTTGGCGACGCCCCAGTAAATCTCCTCACAATGTGTTATTATAACCATAACATTACAGCTTGTCAAACCCCATCTCCTTAGATATGTCTATCTTGGTATTATACTTGTAGCCTAATACCCATTATCCTGTGGGAGATATCTTCTCCTGCTCCTGGGTTTAATTAAATTCCAGCCAAATTTAATGGCAATCAGTCGTAAACCAATGATAAATCCGGCAGCCACAATCATGACCATATCTTTGGAAATTTCCAGGTTAAAAAGCACAATGAACAGAATCCCGCCAAGAACACAAGCTATAGCATAAAAATCCCGTGTAAGTACTGACGGTATTTCTCCTGCCAGCAAATCCCGGATAATTCCACCCATAACCGCAGTAATGACGCCTAGAATCACGGCTCCCACAGAGGAAATATTGGCTTCCAGGGCTTTGGAAACGCCGATGCAGACAAAGGTTCCTAATCCCAAGGCATCTACGATTAAAATAACCGATTTAATTTTAAAAAGAGCTTTATAAAAAAGAAAAGAGCCTATGGCACCAATTAGGGAGACATACACGTAAACCGGTTCAACCAGTATAAACACAGGAGTGTTGCCTAATAACACGTCCCGCGTTGTTCCTCCTCCAATGGCGGTAACCAGGGCCAATACCATGATTCCAAACAGGTCCATATCCTTTTTTATAGCCATTAAAGCGCCGGAAAGGGAAAAGGCCAAGGTTCCCAGCAGATCAAGAAAAAATAAAATGGACAATCCCGATTCTCCTTATAGTGAAATAATAATGAGTTCTTTTGATTTATATATTTTACTATAAACCACTACAAAAACTTTGTATTGCCTGACATCTCCCCTTTGATTTTCTTCTCCATAAAAAGCACTTCAAAGGGCAAAGTTGCAAATCTCTTGCTTTCCCGGACGGCATAACCCAAACTTTGGTAATATTCTTTCAGACCTTTAAACTGTGCAACAATGGACAGTTCAATACAAGTTACCGGATGTTCTTTAAGAGCCCCTTCGGCGTAATTCGTCAGCAGTTGTCCATAGCCGTTGCCTCTGTATTCCGGAATTACAGCCAGGCGTTTGATCGTTCCTTTCCAGCTTTCTTTATCCACAGAATAACTGATGGTACCAATGGGTTTGTCTTTAAGGAACAGCATGATGGCTTTATCCCCTTGGTTCATCCGGCTTTGAACTCTTTCGGCCGTCTCAAAAGCAACAAAATTAGGGTATTTCTCCGGGGTAATGCCAAGTTCCTCCGCCTGTTTTTGAAAGGATACCCTGATGATTTGGCATATCCGTTCGGAATCGCTACTTTTAGCCCATTTAAACTGCAACATTTCTACTCCTTATCTACACCCAGGTTCTTTGTCAACGGCTCATTCGCTTTTTTCCATCCGTTCCAATATTTTTAACTGCCAATAGTGGAGTATTTGCAGTTCCCTCAATTTCCTTTTGATCTCCCGTTCTTTCCTCGGATCCACCGTTTCTCCCAGGTCATATTTTAGTCGAAAAATATCTTGCTTTGTTTGTACCATTGCTTCGTTAAGTTCTTGGCGGCTCAGGGACATTGGGCTCACCTCACAAACCAAACTGTAGATTCATCATTTATAGATATAAAAAACACCTCCTAGTTGGTTCAAGGTTCTATCAGGAAGTGTCTTGGTGCTGGAATGACGCCTTTATTAAATCTTTAATTTCCCCTAATTATATTCACCAGTTAGCATTGAAGTCCTTCTTTTTTGAGGTTCTTTGGGAAGTTGTCTTCATCCTGTCCCAATAAAAATACCTGAGGTGAACTCAGGCAGGCAATAACTCCGTGTTTAGTTATCCCGGGGAACTAAGACAACTCTAATTCCCGGGCTAATTCTTTAATGGCATGGCGCAACTGGTATTCCTCAATCTTTAACCTCTGCAGATCTGCTCTGACAGCCATCAGTTGCTTAATTAAACCATTGATATGAATAAATTTTTGTTTGTAGCGATAAGCATTTAAATCTGTAATCATGAACTTATTATATCCGCAGGGTATATTTTTTATCCATCCAATAGCTCATCCAAAGAATCGGAGGTCTTTTGAATGGCTTCTTTTAATTCCTGTTCACGAGCCTTCAGTTCAAAAAAATTATAATAATCCAGACCCTGACGCTCGTGTAAGCTTTTCAGCAATGCCCCTTCCACCCCTTCCGGGAGGTTGGAAAGCATTGCCTGGTAATTGGGCAAATTGAGATCATCAAATATTTTAAGATATTGCCTTACCTCTAGTAGCTCTTTAACCAAAGTATTCAGTTTTTTTAACTGGCTGTGCCGTCGGTAATCCAATAAATCCGTAACCATGCCTGATCACCCGTTTATCATTACCTCCAAGAAAAGGTAATCGTATATTTTTTATCCCGGTTGGTTCAACTCATTCCACAGGATGGGATCACATACATCTTTTAATAAGACTTGGCTGTAACTTTCTTTACCGGAAAAAGCGTTTACAGGATAATCCGCCAATTGGGGGCACGCTTTATGCGCCTCATGCATATACAGTTTGCCGCCTCTCCGCCGGCTTTGTATCAACCAGAGACGAACCATTTCATCCATGCCCTGATTCACCAATTGAGAACGAAGTTCCTGAGCTCTTTCCGTGCTTTCCATGCAAATATAGCTTTGACATACCAGGGAACGGGCCGTATAGCCGGTGCAAATGCGCTGATCCCGGTTTAGAAATTGACAGGCCCCCTCCAGAGTATAACCCAGACTAATATCCACAACCTGTCCCTCAACATAGATATAAGCATACCTTTTGAGAAAATCCAGCAAAGGCCAATTCTTTTCCAGGCCCAATTGTGATCCGAGCCTTTGAATATAGGACAACACGTCGACACTGGTAAGAGGAATTCTTTCCCAACAGCATTCATCACAGCCCCTGCATGGCGCAGAAGTATTTTTATCAATAAATAGATTGATGGCATCCAAATAATCCTGGACCGTGGCCTCTTCGGTGAGAACCCTTACATCATAGCAATTGCTGCCATTGGTTTGTTCCTTAAAAATTTGTACCTTCACGCAAATCCCTAGCCTTTATATATTTTCGAACCAATATACCATAAACCTGATAAAAAGTTTAAAATTATTGCTCTCAACTTATAAATCCACTTAGTTATAATAAGCCGGGTGGGAAATAGGATAAACCTTTTACAATAGATTTTACAGGGTGTTTCGCCATATGTCCACTTGCAGAGAATCCATCTTACATCATCCCATTATCCTGTCTTATCCGTGAGAGCCGCATCCTCTTCCGGGGAAGCCAGATATTCTTTAATTAAATTCAGCAAGGATAATAGAGTAGGGGAAAGCCATTTATCTTTTTTGTAAATCACCTGCGTATACATGGAGAATTCCGGTCCAACCCAGTGCAAATCTGCAATCTTATGCTGTTGCAATTCTGTTTCCACAACAGCTTTAGGCAGCAGCGCAATGCCCATGCCCCCTGCCGCAAATTGTTTAATGGCTTCCACACTGCCTAATTCCAGCGTGGCGTGGAGTTGAATTCCGGCTTCGTCAAGAATTTTTTCCAATGCCACCCGGTAACTGCAGCCGCATTCCGTAAGAATTACGCACTCATCTTGAAAATCCCTAGGTTCAATACAGCCCCTTGGCACCAGACGGTGTTCGGTGTTTCCAACAATGGCCATGGGCTCCGGAAAAAAAGCAACCACTTCCAAATCCGGTGCTTCAATTTTTGCATCAAGAAAAAAAGCGATATCCACAGTATTATCTCTAAGCCAGCGGTGAAAATCGGAGGAAGTTCCTAATTTAAGGATTAATTTCACCTGAGGGTATCGTTTGCAGTATTCTATAAATAATTTGGGCAGCCGGAAGACACATAAGGATTCCGCCACACCAATGGTAATGGTTCCCTGGGGAACCTTCGATGTTGAGAGCGCCTCCTTGGCCTCTAAAGACAAATTTAAAATTTGCTGAGCATAAGACAGCAGTTTCTCCCCCTCTTGGGTAAGATGGACCCGTTTCCCCAACCTTTCAAACAATTTGGTTCCTAATTCGTTTTCCAACAAACGGATCTGTGCCGTAACATTGGATTGTGCATAACCGAGGAGCTCCGCCGCCCGGGTAAAGTTACATTCTTTGGCTACAACCTGAAAGATCTTTAACTGTCTTAATTCCACTTTCGTCCCCCCTGCTATCACTAAAAACGATTAATCTCATAAAAACTATCTATTTTTGTTTTACTTTTCCTTATGATACAATAAGCTGTACATAAAAGCTATAAATTAAAGAATCTAGGAGTAAAAGAGAGGTAACCCATGTCTATTAATCGTGTTTATCTGTTAATGGTCTTAACCGCTTTATTTTGGTCCGGCGCATTTATAACCGGAAAAATGGCGGTAGTGGAATTCCCCCCCTTTGCCTTAACCTTTTGGCGTTTTTTCTTTGCCCTGCCTTTTATCTTCCTCATTTTATACATACGACAACCAAACAATTGGTTACCTAGAAAAAAAGAATGGCCGTCGTTGATCTTTTTAGGTATACAAGGGACTTTTTTATATCACAGCTTGTTTTTCTTAAGCTTGCAGTATACTACCGCCATCAACTCCTCTCTCATTGGTTCCACCAATCCCATGGTAACGGCCCTTTTAGCCATCCTTCTTTTCCATGAAAAGTTTTCTCCCTCCCGGGTCTTAGGAATTTTGCTCTCCTTCCTGGGGGTGTTCCTAACGGTTACCAACGGACATTGGCGTGAAGTGGCTCATTTGCAATTTAATAAGGGAGATATAGTTATGTTTGTGGCGGTGTGGTGCTTTGCCTTCTACAGTTTGCTTTGCAGGAGGGTGATGCAGAAACATCAGCTTTCCCCTCTGACCGTCACTGCCTATACTTTTCTGGTATGCACCATTGTTTCCATTCCCTTTGTCTTATGGGAAAAACCCATGAGCTACCTGCCTCATACAACCGCCGGGGGGTGGTTATCCATCCTCTATATGTCCATATTCGCTTCGGTACTGGGCTATTTATTCCAGTTAATGGCCATACAAAAAATTGGAGCGCCGAAAACCGCTATTTTTATCAATCTGGTACCGGTTTTTACCATCATTCTCTCTATTTTCATTCTTGGGGAAGACTTCAGCTTGTTTAAATTGTTCAGTGCCTGCATGATCATTACCGGAGTCTTTTTAACTTCCAGGCCGGAAACAGCAGAAAAAGAAAAAAAGATTCTTTTGGCCGGCGGCAAGCAAATATAAGGAAATAAAAGGAAGGAAAATAATCTTTGGCGCCTAATTATTGATGATAAAAACAGAAAGGAGTTGACCAGTATGAATGTGCTGGAATGCATCAATGGACGGCGCAGTGTAAGAAAGTTTGCCGCTAAGGCGGTTCCCCCGGAGGTCATTGATGAATTAATTTCCCTGGGAACCAAGGCAGCCACCGGCTCAGGGAATCAGCCCTGGGGATTTGTCGTTATCACCGATCTCCAAGAGATGAAGCGGATATCCGACGAAGCGAAAAGCCATTGGCTGGCAAATATGGAAAAGTATCCTTATATGCAGCAGTATAAGAATTGGCTGAAGGACGACAGTTTCAACATATTTTATAATGCACCCTGCTTACTCATTATTTATGGCAATACGGAATCCCACTGGTATGTCTACGACTCCACTCTGGCGGCCGGCAATATCATGCTTGCTTCCAGAGAGTACGGGTTAGGTACCTGCTGGGTGGGTTTTGCCGAACACATTTGTGATTCCGATCTTTTTAAAAGCAAGTACAACATCCCTGCCAAATATAAGTTGGTGTGTCCTCTCATCATCGGTTATCCCGAGACGGAACTCCCCCCACCGAAACGCAAGCCGGCGCTTATTTTTACGGCAACATCCTAAACTCAAGCTGGCTTGTCCTTTAGCCTTAATTCACCACTTTGCTGACAACAAACGAAAAGACCGGACGGCATGCCGCCCGGTCTTTTAAAATTGATCCATCAAAAATAAATAAAAAGCAGGGGGTTTCACCCCGTCCTAAAAGAAATGGAGCGGAAGACGGGATTCGAACCCGCGACCCTCGCCTTGGCAAGGCGATGCTCTACCACTGAGCCACTTCCGCATTGATAAAAATAATATAACACAGAATGGTTAAACTTGTCAAAATACAAATGAAATAGAATACACTAAATATTGTTTTTACCTGGTTTTTACCCTATGTACAAAAATTGGCGTATAAAAAAGCATACTAATTTTAATATGCTGTTCATAATCTTTAATAAATTAAAGTATGGAGGTGGTCGATGGGAGAGTAACAGTCGATCCATGAATCATTCTGGAGCAACCTCCAGGGAAAGATAGGGAAACATTTTGCATTCCTTCAAGATAATAGCAGGGATTTTGTTTTTTACCTAGAAATAGAGCAAAAAACGAAAAGGAGGATTTGCAATGTACCAAAAAATACTGGTCCCCCTGGATGGTTCTGAGCGTGCTGAAAAGGCTTTAACACACACCATTGAATTAGCCCGGAAACTCGGTTCAAAGGTCACTTTGATCCATGTAGTTCCAAGTCTACCCCCCTACGTGAATAGCGCCGTGGATCGATTAGGCCATGCCCAACAGTCCATTTTAGATGAATTGGTAAGCCATGGTCAGGAACTGCTGGATCAGTATGCAACCTCCGTCACGGATAAAGGAATAGAAGTGGATACTTGCTCGGTTACAGGTCAACCCGCCGATGAAATTCTTGAAAAAGCAAAAAGGGAAGGTTATGATCTGATTGTTATGGGAAGCCGTGGCTTGGGAGAAATTAAGGGCTACATTATGGGTAGCGTAAGCAACCGGGTTTCCCGGCATGCTCCCTGCCCGGTGTTAATTATTCGGTAAAAATAAGGTTAAAATTCGCGCCGCCCCATAAGACAGTTTTTGAGAGTTCTTGTTTGATGGGTCTGAATTAGGCAACCAGCCAGGCTACCACGGCCGTGCTGGTTGCCTTTTCAGTTCTAGGTGGCAAGGCGGGTTGCCACAGTTTACCAACGCCATGGATGTGTTCCAGGGCTTCCATGGCGATAAAGGGGCTTCCTTTTATCATATTTTTGTTTAAAGCATCACAAAGAAAGCCGTTCGCAAGGTGATTATTAGTTGCCAATGATACTTTTTGGTTATTAATATAAGATTCATGGTTTTGTTTAACATTAACAATTCAATATATATCTATAATTAAAATGCAGTGTATAATGTGTTTATACTACTATACTCCTAGGTGGAACAGAGAGGATAGGCACAGTGATTAAGGAAAAACAGAAATGGGTTCCCTGTCGTTGCCTGAGAAAAGTGTGCTACCAGGAAGAAAGGATGGTGAATAATTATGTTGACAGTATTTCTATGTGATGATAATCGGGAAACTCTCAACCAATATGCCTGGCTGATTGAAAAAATAGCGAAGAAAAACAATATAGAAGTTATAATTTCCTCTTTCAACAGCGGAGAAGAATTGCTGTTTCATTTGGCCGATTCACCGCATCAAGCGGATATCATCTATCTGGATATCCTCATGGGTAAGCTAAATGGAATGGACACCGCAAGGAAGCTCAGGGAACTTGAATGCAAGTCGGAAATTGTT
Organism: Desulforamulus ruminis DSM 2154; assembly: GCF_000215085.1. Taxonomy (NCBI): domain Bacteria; kingdom Bacillati; phylum Bacillota; class Clostridia; order Eubacteriales; family Peptococcaceae; genus Desulforamulus; species Desulforamulus ruminis. Next base: position 1,625,909 of record NC_015589.1, on the reverse strand, counting down.
TTTTTGACCACAAGTGAGGACTATGTTTACGATGCTTATGATATTTCGCCTGTCCAGTATTTGCTGAAATCAGCAACTTCTACAGATAGATTTGAGCAGGTATTTCTCCGGGCTGTGGCATTGGTTCAAAAAAAGGAAACCGATATGTTTATATGTGAGTCAGGTAATATACAAAAAGTGATCCCGGTCAAAAATATTTCTTTTTTTGAAATTTGGAAACGGGTCGTAACGGTTCATTACAACGGAATGGAAACCGTCAACTTCTATTCAACAATGGAAGAGCTGCAAACCCGACTGCTGGGTAAGGGTTTTGTCCGCATCCACCGTTCGTATATTGTGAACCTGCCCTACATTTCAAAGTTTCAGCAGAACAGCCTATTTCTGAAGACGGGCGCAAACATCCCGATTGGTGTCACATACATGAAACAAGTCAGGCAGGCGTTCGCTGACTATATCAGCCGTGCCAGCATTCATGGTTACTGACAAGGGGGAGAAAAATCATGCAGCTATTAGGGCTCGCTTCACTGATTATTTATGATGTCTTTGTTCTTCTTTATTTCAAAAAGATGTTTCCGCCTAAAAGAAGCCATTGGCTTTTTTATTTAGCTGCAGTTGCCATTAATATCGGTATTGCCATACCATCCTATTTGTTGTTGGATCATCGGTTCGCTGTCTACCTCATTATGGGCTCCATAATGTTGGCCTTTCACCTGCTATTTTATGGAAACTGGCTGCAAATTCTTTATGCAGGTAGCCTCTACATGTTTTCCTTATACAGCAGCAGAGGAATTATTTTTTCGATTTATGCCTTCGTTTTACATACCAGCATCAAAGATGTTCTCCAACAGGAAACCTATTATATTACGATATTCGCATTAGCGGTTCTCCTTTCCATACTGTTCAGCCTGTTTATCCGTAAGGTAATTGTGCCGGATACATCAGCCAGACACTTGCTTTATAACAAGGAACAGCTTAGATTTGTAGTCGTTTACCTGTTCATCCAATTGGTATTTCTCACACTTATTAACGACGGGCGTTTCCATGATGAAATTAGGCAATCCTGGCTTTCTTCCTTATACTTAATATCCTGCATCATAAGTAAATTGTGGCTACTTGTCCTTTACCACACGACTAAGGTCTCAGAATTACTTGAGTACGAGCTGCATACCCGTCAATTACAGGAGCAGCTTTCCCGCCAAATGCGGCATTATCAATCCTACCGCAAATTTACGGAAAGCTATCGGGCATTTCGGCATGATTACAAAAGTATGATGACTTCCATGAAAACTTTGTTGTACAGTCAAGAGTATGAGAAGGCCGCCCGAATGCTGGACGACATTCATGATACCATGCAGCGAGACGTACTTGTTCATAAAGCCTATTCCAATAATGTTTTACTGGACGCCATTTTGCAGGATGCAGCTAACACCTGCGAGGAAAAGAGCATACGTTTTTCGGCGGTTGCACATCTCCCTGAAAATATTTCAATAACGGATCTGGATATTGTCCGTATTTTTTCAAACGTAATTAACAATGCCATAGAAGCCTGCAATAAGGTATCCGGTCCAGAACCGTTCATTGAAATCACGAGCAGCGGCAACCCGGATTGGGCAACCATTGAGGTTTCCAACTCATTTAACGAATTATTATGGAAGGACGGTGAACTGGAAACCACAAAAGAAAGCAAGGATTTTCACGGTTTTGGGTTACGAATCATAAAGGAGACAATTGAAGGCTTGGGTGGCCTGATATTCATAGAGGCAGATCAGGAAAAGAGAATCTTCAAAATAAAGCTCTGTATCCCTAAAGCATCCCCCTAACGTCACCATGTTCCGTAAAAGGACGACTTAAAATTTCGGTATATCCTATAATCCTTAATAACATATCTTAAAAGTATAAACCACGGAATCTTCTCTCCATGGTTTTTTGCCTTTTATGAATCTACCGACTAAAATTAAGCACAAATAAAGCCCATTGGAGAAGCTATTAAAAATTGGGCTTCGAGTATTCGTCTAAGTGTGTTACGGTAATTTTAGATTCCTTTTTGTGGCGCTATATCATGCTTCTATATAAGTCAAGCCGAAAACCTTTTTGGCTCTCGGCTTGAGTAATAATTTTTATTGTGAATACAGAGAGAGTTATATGAATAACCCCAGTTGATTTCGAACTTAAAGTTACGCTCATAATACTTGTAATTCTGTTATTGGGATAACCGGATCAGGATTGCTCGGATGCTCCCCAAGCATTTTTTCCATCCAAATCATATCATACCAGGCGCCGAATTTATAGCCGCATTTCGTGAAATGTGCTACCTTCGTGTATCCTAAATGCTCATGAAAAATTGTACTTGTATTGTCCAGATGTGCGTCCTCATCGAGCGTGTATGCAATGCAGGCATTCAAGTTAATAATATTCTGGCGTTTTAAAATTTCTTCCAAAGCGAAATATAGCTTTTTGCCCAAACCCCGTCCCCTGCAATCCTGTTTTAAATACACGGTGGTTTCGACCGCCCAATTGTATGCCGCGCGTTTCTTGAACGCCGACGCATACGCATAGCCGACAATACGGTCGTCTTCAAGGGCAACTATATAGGGATACATTTGCAAAGTATCCCTAATTCGCTGTGAAAATTCTGCAACGGATGGTATACTATATTCAAAAGTGACGGCGGTATCTGTAATATAAGGGGCGTAAATTTCCAGGATTTCTTTTGCGTCTGCTTCTGTTGCCATTCTAATTGAGATATCTGTATGCATTTATTATCCTTCTTTACGTAGTTTTCTTTTACACAGGCCTAATGCTCCCCTAGGCTTGTCCGATGTTCTAGCGGGATCATCCATGGAACTACAGCCAGAAAATATAATAACATCATGCAGATGTTCGCTAATAGTAAAAGCGTATTCCGTTTTTCCCGCCAATATAATTTTTCATGGGTGATCGCCGTTTCCCTAATCTCACAACATCGTGTTTTATATATCTGCAAATAAGAATACTTATTTTAGTTTAACATAAAAATGGCAGGCCGAGATGCTCTTGTTTTAAATGGAGCTTTTTTTGCTCTTAAGACACTGTTTACTTTAGAAAAGAAGACGGGTCATTTAAACGTAAATGCCCCCGTTTTCTTTTTTATGTGAGCTAGGCTCTTATGATCTGCCGATCAGACAATATTGGAAACAAAAAAACATCGATTGGGTGCAAGAACAGCAAATGATTTTTATATAACCACTATAGTAAAGTTGTTTGTGTCTTATTGAAAATGAAGGGGAATAAAGAGATGTGAAACTTGAAGATAATTTTAAAGTATCTTTACAGACAAATATACAGACTAAAAAGCAGGATACACGATATATCCCGGTTATAATGAAGTTTGCGCTTAGTCACTTTTTTTCTCTTCTATGGATATGTTTTTCGATTTATGTTTCCATTCCCTGGTTGATTGATCTATCGAAAATTGTTACTTTGCCTATATCGCTGCTTATTATCATCGGCATTGCTTATATCCCTGGTTATATGAACGCCTTTTTGGTGGTCAGCCTGATTTTTGACAAACAGCCGCCTTTTAAGAACGAATACCCATCAAAGGATATCACGATTCTTATCGCCGCCAGAAACGAAGCTGAAAATATCGAAAATACCTTAGCATACATTGCCAAGCAGGATTATACCGGCAAAATCAAAGTGTTTGTCATTGATAATGGCTCCAGGGATGACACTTCCTTTGTTGCTTTAAAAGCAGGAGAAAAGCTGGCATTGGATATCACTGTAATTCAGGAGGAAAAACCCGGAAAATACAATGCCTTAAATACAGGACTAAAACATGTTTTTACCGATCTTATAATCACATTGGATGCAGACACGCTGCTGCATTCATCCGCAGTGAGATACCTGGTTGCACGGATAGAAAGCTCGCCTAAGGAGGTCTGTGCCGTTGCTGGTTCGGTGCTGGTACGTAACAGCCGTGAAAACATCATCACAAAGATACAGGAATGGGATTACTTTCTTAGCATTGCTTCCATCAAAAGGTTACAGGGACTTTATCAAGGGACGCTGGTAGCTCAGGGCGCCTACAGCGTATATAAGACGGAATGTGTTCGGGAAATCGGCGGGTGGCCGGATGCTATAGGGGAAGATATTGTGCTAACCTGGAACCTCCTGAGGCATAACTGGAAGACCTATTTTGAGCCGCTAGCTGTTGCTTTTACCAACGTTCCTAATACAGTTCATGTGTTTGCAAGGCAACGATCTCGGTGGGCCCGTGGAATGATTGAAGCACTTAAAATAACCAAACCTTGGCAACAACCACAGATTTATACTAAATATTTAACTGGTATTAATCTGATAATGCCCTACCTTGATTTAGCCTACACTTTCTTTTGGCTGCCTGGGCTTATTTTATCTTTCTTCGGTATCTTCTGGATCGTGGGGCCTGCTACTCTGCTGGTGCTCCCGCTCACGCTCCTTAGCTATTCCATTTTATATATATATCAAAAACATGTGTTCAGGAACCTAAATTTGAGAGTTAGGAAAAATTGGTCCGGCTTTTTTCTATTCCTGCTATGCTATCAGATGATTATGTCTCCCGTTTCAGTCTGGGGATATGCACAAGAAGCCTTCAAGTTTAAAAGGGTGTGGAAATAGACAGTGAACTCCGGCTTAAAAACTACGGTATAAGCTTCTTGCTTCCAAAAAAGGTTCTCGTCTAATTCTCAGCCGCATAATACCTTTCTCCCGATTCCAAACGAATCAAGTCATGAGAAGGCTTCAGCACCGCTTCATTGGCACAAGTCCTAATTTTGAATCTGGATATCTCATTGTCAAGTGTCGCTGCTTGAGCGGAAAGCTCTTCGCTGGCCGCGGAGCCTTCTTCCGCCGTTGCGGCATTGGTTTGCACAACAGCCGATATCTGCTCCATACCTTTCGTGATTTGTTCTATGGCAACGGCCTGCTCTTGTGAGGCTTTGTCAATGCCTTCTATGACTTTTTGAAGCTCCAGAGCTTCCCTGGATGCATTTTCAGATGCACTCCCTGTCTCCAGTGCGATCTGTAGGCCTTCGGCCACCTCATGGATGGAATTTTCAATGAGAAGAGCAGTTCTTTTTGCAGCTTCCGCAGATTGTCCTGCCAAATTACGGACTTCACCCGCAACAACGGCAAAGCCTCTGCCCTCAGCGCCGACTCGTGCCGCTTCAATGGCCGCGTTAAGTGCCAAAAGGTTCGTCTGCTGTGCAATACTTTGGATGGTTTGGGTAATTCCGCTGATTTGCTCGGAACTGTTTTTAATCTGTCCCATGGACGAAAGCAGTCGCTTCATTTTTTCATATCCGTCTTTTGCTTCGTGCGCTGTTTTTGCCACATCTCCAGCCGCCTGTCTGACACTGCCCGCAATATGGTGCACCTGATCGGACACGGTGGAAATGGATGCGGCAAGTTCCTCGACGGCGCTAGCCTGCTCCGTAGCTCCGGTTGCAAACGATTGAACGGCACCCGCTACCTGGACTGCGCCTACATTCACCATGCCTGCCGATTCATGTATGGTCGATAAAACCTGGTTTAAAGAGGTGTAAATCTCCCGAACGGATTCTTGGATTGGAACGAAATCGCCAACATATTGCTGTGTGATAGGAGTTGTCATATCCCCCTGCGCCATATTTTTCAGATGAGTCGTAAGATCACCGACAATTTCCCGAATACTGAGTATCAAGGTTTCCGTAGCCTGTGTCAGGATTTGCAGTTCGTCCTGAGTCTGAACTACCGGCACCGGCGGTGTATGGACATCGCCTTCTGAAAGAAGCTGGAGGCGCTTAGCAACTCCCACTAATGGCCCTGTCAGACGTTTCAGACTAAAGAAAAAAAACAAAATAACCAAAACCGTGATTGTTAAACTGGAGGATAGCAGAAGGACTTGTGCGTTTACTTTTTGCCGCTCCTGCTCTGCAACTGCCTGATTAATATCGTCTATGTAGTTTCCGGTACTGATATACCAGTCGTAGGGCTCGAACTTCAGCGTATAGGCACGTTTGGGGAATACTCCTTGCTTACCTGGCTTGGTGAAATAGAAATCGGTGAAGCCGCCGCCGGACTTAGAACCTGCGGCAATCAGTCCGCGGATAAAAAAATTACCCTTCTGATCCTGCTCGTTATAACGCTCGGCGCCTTCGTATTCGGGATTCATATGCACGGCGCATAAGCCAGTGGACGTGTCGGCCCAGAAATAGCCGCTGCCACCGTTATAACGGGTATCGCGTACGATAATCTCGGCGTTTTTTCTCGCTTCCTGCTCGGTAATTTCGCCGTTTTCGTAGCGCTGGTAGTTTGCCTCCAGCATGCTGACGAGATTTTCAACGGCGATTTTTATGTTCATATCATATCTTTGGTGGCTTGCATTGACCAGTCTGGTATAAGCCCTGTCCAGATTGATATACGATATTGCAGAAAGCAGCAGAACAGTTATGATCAACGAAGCGCCTATAAGTAAGGATAGCTTTCCTCTCATCTGTAAGCGACGAATTTTTAATTTCAACATAATGATTCAATTTCTCCTCGCTTTTTCATTACTGAAATAATCCGGTTGATCGTTTGGACCAATTGTCCGATCTCCGGCTTGGATAGTTGGGCATCGGCCCCCACTTCTTTGCCCTTCAACATCGTTACATCCGTGATCAGGGAGGAGAAAATGACCACGGGAATTTTGGACAGGTCACGATCCTCTTTGATGCGTTTCGTCAAATGATGTCCATCCATGCGAGGCATCTCAATATCGGTGATCACACAGGCTACGGAACCCGGTTTGTCTTTAACGCCCTGGAGGTAATCCCATGCCTCTTGACCGTTGGAGGTCTTGATGATGTTTTGATATCCTGCCTTATGCAGCACATCAGTAATCATCTTATTCAGCATCGGAGAATCCTCCGCAATCAGGATGGGTTTTAAACTATTGCTATGCCCTGGGTTTTCCTCAGCCTCATCAGCATGTGCCCCTACACTGGAGCTGGGGGTAATTTCATACATAATTTTTTCAAAATCAATCAGCGCAATGATCCGGTCGCTCAGTTTTGCGATGCCGGTGACAATTCCTTCTCTGTCCCCATAGATAGCAGGACTGGGCTTTTCAACCGTTTCCCAGGAAATCCGGCGAATGCTATCTACCTTGTGAACATGGAAGGCTACACTCATCTGGTTGAAGTCTGTAATAATCAATATGTCACGCGAAGGATCTTCCGAAGCAGGGAAATCCATGAATTTTGCAAGATCCACAACAGTAAATATTTCATCCCTTGACCATACGATTCCCTCGACACTGGGCTGGGAATGGGGAATTCTCTGAACTTCCTGATATCGTACCAGTTCTCTTACTTTCGCCACGTTAATGCCGAAATGATTCCCGGCAATAACAAACTCCAAAACTTGCAACTCGTTTGTACCTGTTTCTAAGAGTATTGAATTCTCTTTTTTGTCCATAATTCATCCATCCTTTCCTTTTATTAGGAATAACCCGCAGGTTCCAATACTGCTCAGAATATATCTCCGATTGCTTTCTGATTTGTTTCATAAAAATCCATTCCCACTACACGGATTTAACAAAAAACATCAATATTTTTATACCAACCATTTATCTGATATGGGCTTTAATGTTACCGATCCCCCCATTTTTTGTACTTAGCGGTTAATATTTTACCAATGGCCCTTTTTGCCTTGGGCTTTCATAGCCCATAAGCAAATTGGATTGTGCTGCGGCACAATCCGGAGGGGATACTTTTACTGCTTCACTATTCTGAATCGGGACACCTCATTCTGTAGAAAGGATGACTGGGCAGAAAGTTCCTGGCTGGATGCTGAGCACTCTTCCGCTGTTGCCGCATTGTTTTGCACAACGGCCGATATCTGCTCCATACCTTTCGTGATCTGTTCTATGGCAACGGCCTGCTCCTTTGAAGCCTTGTCAATGTTTTCGATGATATTTTGAAGTTCCAGAGCTTCCTTCGACACATTTTGCAGTATCTGTGCTGTTTCCTCGGCAACCTGTGAACCTTCTTTTACCTCGTGAATGGAATTTTCAATGAGAAGAGAAGTTCTTTTCGCTGCCTCAGCCGCTTTCCCGGCTAAATTACGCACTTCGTTGGCAACAACAGCAAAACCCTTGCCCGCCGTACCGGCTTGCGCAGCTTCAATGGCTGCATTAAGCGCCAAAAGGTTGGTCTGTTCCGCAATGCCTTTTACCGTTTTGGCAATTCCCCTTATTTCGTCGGAACTGCTGTTTATCCGTTCCATGGCAGAGAGCATCTGCTGCATTTTCTCATTACCGTCTTTCACATCAGTTACGGTTTTTACCACATTACCGGTTGCCATACTGACACCGGCAGCATTATGGCCTACTTGGTCGGATACGGTAGCAATGGACGCCGACAGTTCCTCAACGGCGCTGGCCTGTTCTGTGGCGCCGGCAGCAAGCATCTGGGAAGCGTCCGCTACCTGGGATGCGCTCGAATTCACCATGTCCGCGGAATGATTGATGCTCGCCAAAATCCGGTTTAAAGAGCTATAGATGCCCCGAACGGATTCCTGGATCGGAATGAAATCCCCTACATATTGCTGTGTGATAGGCGTTGCCATATCCCCCTGCGCCATATTTTTTAGATGCATCGTAAGATCGCCAACAATCTCCCGAATGCTGAGTATCAAGGTTTCCGTAGCCTGTGTCAGGATTTGCATTTCGTCCTGGGTCTGAACTACCGGCACCGGCGGCGTATGGGCATCGCCTTCTGAAAGGAGCTGGAGGCGCTTGGCAACTCCCATTAACGGACCGGTCAGACGGTTCAGGGCCCGAAAGGTAATCACAACGCCTAAAACAGCAACAACTAAACTGACTGCAAGCAGAATTAAGTGAGCGATTATTTTTTGTTGCTGCTGTTCTGCAACTGCCTGATTGATGTCGTTGTAATAATTTCCTGTGCTTATGTACCAGCCATAAGGCTCATATTTCAAGGTATAGGTTCTTTTTTGAAACGCTCCTGTTTGTCCCGGCTTTTTGGTGTAGTAATCAGTATAGCCGCCGCCAGCCTGATTACCCGCAGCAATGATATTACGTACATAATAGGTTCCTTCCTGATCCGTAATATCATAGCGCTGCGTACCTTCAATTTCAGGGTCCATATGAACCACGCACGTGCCATCTTCCGTGTACACCCAGAAGTAGCTGTTGTTATCATAGCGTGTGTCGCGAACGATTTTTTTCGCAGATTCCAGCGCCTGCTGCTCGGTGATTTCTCCGTCGAGATACCTTTGATAGTTTACGTTAAGAACACCAATCATGCTTTCCAGTGCAGTCTTAATTTTATTGTCGTAGGCCTGTTCCGTAGCTTTAACAGACTGTCGATAAGCCCTGTCCAGGTTAATATAAGATATTGCTGACAGCAACAGGATTGTTCCAGTCAACAAAACTCCAATGAACAGGGCCAGCTTTCCTTTCATCTGTAACTTATGAATTTTTAATTTCAACACTTTGATGCTTTTCCCCCTATGCTCAGCGGCAGCATTTACGCCGCTTGACTTTTTCCCTTTCATAAAATGATGTAAAAGCCTCGATACATGGTAAATTGTACCTATACCTAAATTTCCATGGATGATGCATGTATTAAATTGCCATTTTATTGTTCCCAATAAAGAAATGTGATGGTTTTTGTCGTCGAAAGACCGGGAAAGATTTCAAAAAAGAGAACCATCCTTTTGGTGCGGATGATTCTCTTCATAATACTCGACTCAGTTGCCTGCTAGACTGGCTAATGCACATTGTGCATCCCGCATTTATTGGGAACAAAAAAAGGAAAATTAAGCACATAGTAAAACACAATATCCTTTAGCCATTTTATACTCAATGCCAATGAGGGTGCGGATATATGCTCCGTTTCAAGCCATACCTAAAGGAGGAAACCTACATGCAATATGAAAATAAACCATCCAAGTTCACTTGGGAGGGCCTTGGAGATATTGGCGAAGGCAGAAAAAATATGGGACCGGATATGCCGGTGCTTGTTTACCGCCTGTTTCAATATACTTTAAAAGATATTTTAGCCAGAGAATATGACGAAGAGACTGCCTGCAGCCTGTATCGGGCAGCCGGACATCTGGCCGGTACGGAGCTGGCAAAAAACGTATTAGATCTTTCCGGCGACTTTGATTTCTTTGTTGCTAATCTAACCAATAAGCTTAAAGAGCTTAAAATCGGGATCTTACGTATTGAGAAAGCGGACCTGGACTCTCTTACCTTTACTCTGACGGTTTCGGAAGATCTGGATTGTTCGGGCTTACCTATTTCCGATCAAACCGTATGTGACTACGATGAAGGGTTTATCGCAGGTGTTTTGGAAGTATACAGCGGCCGCCAATTTACCGTAAAAGAAATCGACTGCTGGGCAACTGGGGACAGGATCTGCCGATTCTCCGCAGCTTTAAAATAGCTGGACTGCAGTTATATGAGAATGACCGGAAGATGAGGTAACGGAAGATGGACGATGAAAGTCAAAAAACGCTTGCAGCAATACAAGCTGTATTGGAGAGGCTGCTGTCCGGAAAGCAGTGCGGCACAATGGAAGTACATTCCCCTATACCTGAATTCCAGAAGCTGGTCGGGCAGATAAATCAATTGATTCAAAACATAAGTGAAATGAACCGTCTGGCCATTGACCTTTCGCAAGGCAAGCTGGATGGCCCCATCCCTCCCCGGCATAATTACATGGCCGGCCCGTTGAAGCAGCTCCACTCCCAATTGTCTACTTTGACATGGAGCTGGCAACAGTTACGGTCGGGATATATAGTTAGTAAACTGGAGAATACCGGCCAATTATTTGATGCGTTTAATGAGCTGATCGATCAGGTGGCGGCAGCTTCCACGCGGGAAGAAAATAGCGCTGCCTCTAATACGCCCACATCATTTAACAGTTGGCGTTACCACCAGATTCTCCAGACACTCGATATGCTGCACATTTTGGTGCTGGAAGTGGATAGCGGCGGGCGTGTGGTGTACGCCAACCGCCCGGCTAAAGAAATACTGGGAGATATAGAATATATCTCAGAGCAAACGGAAAGCAATGTGCTGGGGCTTATCGCAATAAACAAAGAGGAAAATAATTTTCCGGTTTTTCGGGAGATTTATGAAGACAGCAGCAACACATGGTATCGAGTTACGTCCGACAGATGTTTACTTCCCAATGGACAAGTGTTTTTCTTCAACACGATCGAAGATATTAGTGAATGGAAAATTAACGAGTATCAATTAAAGATGTCTGCTAGGGTGGATGCGATGACTGGGACCTATAACCGTAAAGCAGGGCTGGAGGAATTGGAAGAGATTCTGGCCCGTGCAAGACCCGTGGCTAACTGTATTGCTTTTATCGACATCGACGGCTTGAAAAACATCAATGATACTTATGGTCACAGTGAAGGGGATTATACAATAAAAAGTATTGCCAGGGTGCTTCTCTCATCAGTTCGTGGTTCGGATATCGTCTGCAGGTACGGAGGGGATGAATTTCTGATTATCTTCGAAAACTGTACGGAAGAAGTAGCAGAAAAAATCATCACAAGGATGTATGAAAAGCTAAAAAAACTGGACCGTAAAAATCTAAAATCCTATGCATTGTGCTTCAGTTATGGTATTGTACCTTTTTCTAATTGTTCCAATTCTGCCCACAAGGCTGCTGACCTGTTGAAACTGGCCGACCAAAAGATGTATCAACGTAAAAAGCAAAAAAGCAGGAAATACAAAAACCCTAACCTCAGGGATTGTTAATAGACAACACCATAGTTAAATAAAATAACAAGGCAACTTGTCAGATACTGGCAAACTGGTGGAAACACCGGGACGCAAAGCAATAGGGCCTAATCCTCCGGCAGGAGGGACGGCAGCCTGGCCGCCGAAGATAGGTTTTTTATTTTGTTTGGATATTGTCAAAGGTAATTTGACACATACTATGGGATTTCCCGCTCAAAATAAAAAGAGAGTGCCATAAACATAAGTAAAAAGCGGCATTCTCTTCTTTTTCATTTTTCCTTTCCAAAATAGAATTTGACAGCTTATCACCCTGTTTTCCCTTAACCTTAAGCCTTAGATTTCTCCGTTCCGTCTGCCGGAAGCAAACTCGCCGGCAGCTATGTCCAAAACAACACGGGAGGGCTGGATCAGGGAATCCTCGTATTGACACTTCCACTTGCTGTCCGGCTCAATTCCTCCGATTGTGTGTCCCGACTCAATGGGGGCGCCATTCTCAAATTGGTATATTGCCGTATTGTAGGCGTGCCTTACCACATCGTTCGGATTAAGGTCGCGGAAATGGTATTGCACGTCCGGCAGTCCCAAAGCATACAGGCCGAGCGTATCCACAAGCATATCATTTGACCCTTGTATATTGAAAAAGCGGGCATTGACCCCGCCCTGAAAAAAGCGGAGCGGGCCTGTGTATGGGTTCTCTCGCATGCTGTCTGCCGGCATCAACTTCCCGCTGGCATCAAAATAAACTGCTGCGCATTGGGGGAATAAATCAAGTAGGATTTCCAGCCAATCAGCGAGAATATCAGCGCGTTCCAAGGGAGGGAGTCCACCCGCCATAAAATCCGATGTCATTACCTGCCACGGGCAGGAGTCCAACAACTCAACTCCGTCCGGACAATCCCAAAACTGTGTGCGGTTAATGGCGTCGCCAATGGGCTCTTGCACAGGATTACATTCCACGAGCATGAGCTGCGACGGCACCTTTTTATCATCCTTATAGGTAACCAGATGATCGGTCAAGGCGAAGGACACAAGCCCCGAAGTATCGGAAACAACATCTATCCCCCCAAACCGAGCTTTCAACCTGTCTGTCAAGGCTGGAGACGCAGGCCTTGAAACCTTTTCCTTAAAGAGAAGCCGCATGACATATACGCCCGAATACTTGGCCTTCTCGCTCAAGTCCTGCTTAAGGATACTATTTTCGCCGTTGACCGGCTGATTGGCCTCTTGGTTTTTCGGGGCTTTCCTTTTATTCCAAAACATTTTATACACCTACTTTATGATATGAATCTAATTATATTATCGTAATTATTAGCAACAACAAATACCCTTCACTATAAAAAATTACAGTAATTAAAATAAAATAATTTTTTCCCTGTAACGAAAAAACATCAATTGGGAACAAAATTACATACATTGAATACAATTTGCAACAACGAGCCAATCGAATATTTTACATTTGAAAAATATGGCAAGGGCATGAGAGGATGGTAGGCCATGAATGAAAAATTCATTTCAAATAACGTAATGGAACAAATAGTTGACTGTAAGTTGAAAGGGTTAATGGAGCTGTCAAAAATGTGTACTTGTGAACGATGCCGTGCCGATGTACGTGCATTGGCATTGAATGATTTGCCGCCAAGATATGTGGTAACCCGCGTTGGTGAAGTAATGACGCAATGTGAGTTGCTTACTTTACAAAGGCAAATCAATATTACCATTTCAATAATGCGTGCTATTAAAATAGTATCCCAGAATCCCCGGCATAGTGATGAAATATAAGAATCGGCCTAATCGGCATTCTTTGCATTGCGACCTATAATTTATGCTTACCTGAAAGAGGGAATTAAGTAATGATAGAAAAATTTGAGGCGCTTGTATCTAAACTGGCGAATCAACAAACTCTTCGGGCTCTTCGCAAAGGATTATTATATTTGATGCCGTTCATTTTAATAGGTTCCATTGTTCTGGCACTGCTTAATCTGCCCATTCCAGCTTACCAGAATTTCCTGCTGTGTGTTTTTGGGGAAGGATGGCGGGAAATTGGGCATCTGATACATAGAGGTACACTTCAAATCATGGCCATTACAGCGCTGATTACGGTCAGCTATGCCATTTCAATGGAAAAAAGACTTGTGAAATCCGGCGAGGTAAATGCAATTATTATTGTAATAACGGCGTTTGCCTCTTTTATTGCATTTATAAATGACTCAAATATGATTATAAGTGCGGAAGAGGCAGGTTCCGCTGGTATGTTTGGAGCTATCGTCATATCTGTACTATCCTGCGAACTGTTTTGCTTTTTTTACAAATGCCGTGACTGTATCCAGCCTTCGGATCTGATCAATTATAACGGGAGCGCTCTGATCCGGGCATCTTTTCGGGCTGTTATACCTGCTCTGCTCACCGTCTCTATTTTCAGTGTGACCAAAATGCTGCTGGATTTTATCGGGCTGACCGGAAGTCAGGCAATGCTTTTGCAGGCAATAAATGAGATATGGATGACAGGACAGAACTACTCTTCCGCATTGATCATTATTGTTATCACGCATATCTTATGGTTTTTTGGCATACATGGCGGCAATGTCATTATGGATGCGCTGTCAGATGCAACACCGGTTATTTCTTCAGCGACAGATGCCAGTATCCTCACCAAGGAATTTCTCGATACATATGTTTATTTGGGGGGCGCCGGAGCAACTCTGGGATTGCTGGTTGCCTTGTTATTGATTGGGAAAAAAAGTAGTGAAAACCGGTTGGCAAAGATTTCTATACTGCCCGGTATCTTTAATATAAACGAAATCATGATTTTTGGTTTGCCGATCATATTCAACGCATATTTCTTTATTCCATTTGTCTTATCGCCTGTTATTCTGAGTTTTACTGCCTGGACATCTGTACGTATGGGATGGGTGCCTCCGGTAACGCAGGCAGTGGAATGGACAACCCCCATTTTTTTGTCCGGTTATCTCGGTACAGGATCAGTTGATGGGATTGTAATGCAGGCCGTTAACCTGGCATTGGCCGTATTGGTATATATTCCTTTCGTCCGGTTACAGGAAAGGCGCCAACAACGCGTCCGTATTACAGTTTTTAAAAACCTGGGAAGTGAGATTCAACAGATCCAGGAACAACAGAAGAAAACCGTCCTAAACCGACACGATGAAATAGGTTCTCTCGCCCGTGCCTTAGTAAGCGAGATCAAGGATGGTTTTAGGAACCGTACACAAACCCTTCATTTGGAGTACCAGCCTAAAGTAAACCACAAAGGCGAAGTTATGGGAGCGGAGGCTCTCCTGCGATGGATTCATCCTATCTATGGATATGTATCACCATTAGTCATATTGCGTATCTGCGATGAAGCCAACCTCACCAATGAATTGGGAATATGGGTTATGAATCAGGCATTCGGCGATTTAAAACGCTGGCAAAAACAAGGCTACAAAGTATCCCTTTCTGTGAATTTGAGTCCACGGCAACTACAGGAGGACGAATCACTGGTTCAAACTGTACAGTCCCACGTTAACCGGTTAGGTATTGAGCCCAGGTATATGGAACTGGAGCTTGTGGAAAATGCCGCAATCGATTCAAGCGATTCCACTCGGAGCAAGCTGGAAAAAATAAAGGGCATGGGCATAAATCTATCCATTGATGATTTTGGAATGGGGCACAGTTCGTTGCTATACATTTGTGATTTTTATGCCAATATCGTAAAGATAGATGCCGCTCTGGTACGCGCGGTTACCAGTGACAAGCAACGCCAGCAAATTGTAAAATCCATCCTTTCCCTTTGCAGTCAGTTAAATGTTAAGGCCGTGGCTGAAGGCGTAGAAACAAAGGAGCAGGTCCAACTGCTTCATGAACTTGGCTGTGAGTATTATCAGGGCTTCTATTTCAGCAGGTCTTTGAGCATTGATAGTTTTCTGGAATATGTAAAGCAGCACGGCGTGGTGGACCAATCTTGTTAGAGTAAGTAACACCTTATCCTTTCTAGAATTGAAAAGGGCGTCATCTTTCAATGAACGCCCCGGTGAAGATGGTTACTCTGCTTTGGTTTTGCCCTGAATCCTACGAAAAAGGACACTGAAAAATCAGTGTCCTTCGTTGTTTGTCCATCTTCCACACTCGCACCGTAATGTCGACTGTTTACAAAAAGCCTGTTTTTCAGGGCTTTTTGCTTTACTGATGCGGGGGGATTGGCGATTGTTTTATTTTTTCTGTAATTGAATTTTTAAATTTAGCGGATATTGAGCGGGTATGGAGTGACTATCCTTGGGTTCGGTAATGGCCGTGGAATTGTAAGACCCCGACGAAGGCTCCCTTGTTTGATAGGTTACGTTTAAGGTTTCACCCTCTAACGCCAGGTCAATAATTTTTATTTCATAACCGCTGGAAGGCTTTTCACCCCAGGAAAGCTCTACTTTCCGTCCTCCCTCCGCATCGGTTATGATCCTGGCCGATATATCGGAATTGTTGGTGTTGATTCGTTGTTTCAGGTTGGCCAGAATTTTATTTAATTCTTCCTGGGTCATTCCCTGCTGCGGCTGGAAATTTCCCTGCTGATCGACATCCATAATCTTCAAACCAACCACCTGTTGGACCGCCTCAACCGCTTCTTTGTCAACCTGAGACAAATCCTTTACAGAAGGAATTTCCCCCGGCTGACTAGCCGAAATTTTGGCTTTCTGATGCATCAAATTGGCAAGGATAACAGCCATCTCTTCCCGCGGCATTTTTTCATCCGGTCCGAAGGACCTGTCCACCGTATTCAGAGCGCCGTTATAACCCAATATGGTAATGGCTTCCGCAGCCGGAGAGTTTAGCGGCACATCATCAAAAAAGTCCTTTACCTCCGGAGCTTCAAAAAAACGGTAGCCATCCAAATTTAGGTCCAGGGCGTCTACCAATTTTGTAGCCACTTCTGCCCTGCTTACAAAGGATTGATTGTATGATGACTCCATCGGTGAAGCGGATAAATGATTTGTATTTCTTACAGTACTTTCCTTTTGCTGAGCCGGGTTAAAGGGTGCTTTTACCATTTCAACAGCCTGACCCAATCCCATAGGCCCCAGAAAAAGAACACCCGCCAGCATACTCCCGAGGAGCACAATGCCGAATTTTTTTTGCATATTATTCCCTCCTCGTAAATATTGACGTTGGAAACCCTGTCCTTGTTCCAGGATTTTGTCCTGAAAGTAAAAAATTTACAACTCTTAATCTGCAAATAATAGAACGCGGAAATCTGTAAAATCCGCGTTCTATTCCTGTTCGGTTCTTTATGTTATCTGTCTATTAAAGTAGTTCTGCGACACTTCCTCTATTCACCTAAATGTAATTTTCCACCCTCTAAGCTGTGGATTTTTACTAAAGATTCGATAGGAATACCGGATTCCCGCAGGGCCTGGCCTCCCCCTTGAAATACTTTTTCAATCACAATGCCGATGCCCACCAACACCGCTCCGGCTTGTTTCACCAGTCCCGTCATTCCTTTAAGGGCTTCCCCCCGGGCCAAAAAATCGTCAACAATTAATACACGGTCATTGTCTGTAAGATATTTTTTAGCCACATAGACATCCACGGACTCCTGCTTGGTAAAAGAGTAGATATTGGACAGATAATAATTATGATCCAGCGTGGACGGCTTTTTCTTTTTGGCAAACAATAAGGGGACCTTCAAAGCCATGGCGGTTGTCAGCCCCACCGCAATTCCGGAAGCCTCCACTGTCAGAACCTTGGTTACCTTCCCTGCTGCAAAACGGCGGGCAAACTCGGTTCCGATCTCCATCATTAAAACGGGATCCACCATATGATTAATAAAGGAATCCACCGAGATAACCTGGTCGGAAATAACCTTGCCGTCCTTTTCAATTCTATCTTTAAGCAAATCCATTCGGATAACCCCTCTCTTAAGTTAACGCTCTTCGCGGTCGTAGGGCAGGCCTAAGGCACCCGGAGCACCCACCCGGTTAATCATGGCCTTACGGGTCACAATAATTAAAACGAAAATGGTAAAAAGGTAAGGAAGCATTTTAAAAAAGAACGAAGGAATCATGATTCCCAGGGTTTGGGCCCGAAAACCAAAGGCATCAATGCCGCCAAAGATATAACTGCCCAACATGGCCCGCAAGGGGTTCCAGGTGGCGAAGATCACCAGAGCCACGGCAATCCAGCCCCGGCCGGCAGTCATATTCTCCAGCCAGGTTGGGGCGTAGGCCAGAGAGAGATAGGCTCCTCCCAGTCCCCCTAGCATACCGCCCGCAATAACATACAGATACCGCACTTTGTAAACACTGACACCCAGAGAATCCGCCGAAGCGGGATTCTCTCCCACAGCCCTCAGGTTTAACCCTGGCCGGGTGCGGTAAATTAAAAACCACAATAAGGGCACCAGCAGATAGCTAAGATAAACCAGCATATCATGCTGGAAAAAAATCGGTCCTAAGAAAGGGATATCACTGAGATAGTTCATATGAAAGGGTTTAAAGGCATTTTCCACAGGAATACCGATGTAAGGCTTACCAATAAAACCCGATAAACCCGTCCCAAAAAGTGTCAGGGCCAGACCGCTGACAACCTGATTGGCCTGCAGGGTTACGGTGAGAAAAGCATGAATCAGGGCCAGGGCCCCTCCGGCGATCATGGCTGCCATCAGGCCGATCCAGGGATTCCCGGTCCGTACCGCAAAAACAAAGCCGCTCACGGCGCCCACCAGCATCAGGCCCTCTACGCCCAGGTTTAGTATACCGGCCCGTTCGGTCAAAATTTCCCCCAGGGCAGCATAGAGGATGGGGGTTCCCGCTGTGATGGCGGTAGCCAAAATAGCAATGATGATGTCTTGAGTCACCGGGCTATACCTCCACTTTCTCTTTGCCCTTCAGGACAAGCTTATAACGATTAAAAAACTCTCCGCCCAGTACAAAGAACAGTAATGCTCCTTGAATCATAGAGACAATGGCCGCAGGCACCCCGCTGGTCTGCACGCTATAGCCGCCTACCTGCAAGGCCCCCAGCAGAAAAGAAACCAAAATAATGGCCATGGGATTTAATTTGGCCAGCCAGGCCACAATAATAGCGGTGTAGCCATACCCGGGGCTGATTCCGGCCTGCATTCTCTGGGTAATGGCCGAAACTTCCGCCATGCCGGCCAAACCGGCCACCGCCCCGCTTAAGAACATAACCACCAGAATATTTTTGGCAATATTCATTCCCGCAAAACGGGCTGCCCTGGGGCTCTCCCCGATCACGGTAACCTCATATCCCCAGCGGGTACGCCTCAACGCCAGCCATAAAATCAAGGCAATCACCAGGGCAAATAAAAGCCCTGCATGGACACGGCTGTTGCCCAGGGTAGGTAAAACAGCCGCCGGCTCAAAGGTCGCACTGAGGGGAAAATTCATCCCATTGGGATCCTTCCAGGGGCCAAAAACCAGATAGCTCACCCAAAGGATGGCCACATAGTTCAGCATCAGCGTGGTAATGGTTTCATTCACGCCCAAATAAGCCCTGGGTATGGCCGGCAGCAGGCCCCAAAGCCCACCCAGCAGCAGACCCATGCCAATCATTGCGGGCAGCATGATATAAACCGGCCATTGGGGGAAGCTTAAAGCCACCCAGGAAGCCCCAAAGGCGCCCATATAAAACTGACCCTCCGCCCCAATATTCCAAAGCTGCATTCTAAAGGCAATGGAGACGCCCAAGCCGCACAGCATCAGCGGGATTGCCTTAACAACCGTCTCGGAAAGGCCGTATTTCGAGCCAAAGGCTCCGCCCAGCATGCCCCCGTAAACGGACATGACTTTACTCCAGGTGATGCCCTCGGGACTGGCCAAGCCGTTAAGATATAAAAATACCGCTCCGGTACAAAGGGCCAGCAGAACAGCAATAACCGGAATCAAAACAATATTAAAGGGGGAAGGCGTTAGCCTTCTTTCGATGCCAATCATGAAGCCACTTCCTCCCCGAACCGGGAACCCAGCATCATCAGGCCGATCTGTTCCGGCTCCGCTTGCTCAACGGGTAGAATTCCCATTAAAGTTCCCTTAAACAATACCCCGATACGATCGGATAGCTTTAACAGCTCTTCCAGATCCTCCGATATTAACACAATGGCGGCACCCCGGTCTCTCTGGTCCAGAAGCATTTTATGCACCGCTTCGGCGGCTGCAATATCTAAGCCGCGCACCGGATAAACAGCCACAATCACCCGGGGGGAGGAGGCCAGTTCCCGGGCCAGCAGCAGCCTTTGCAAATTTCCTCCGGACAACATTTTAACCGGTGCATCCAAACCGGTAATTTTTACATCCACTTCCTGAATCAATTTTTCAGCAAAATCGGCAGTCTTCCGACGGTTTATAAATGGGCCACTGCCCAACCCGGGACGCCGGTATTCCTTCAATATTAAATTATCCACCGCTCCCAGGTTGGGCACCAGCCCGGAACCCAAACGGTCTTCAGGGATATAACTTACATTTTCTTCAATAATTTGCCGGGGAGAAAGATTAGTGACATCCTTTCCGCCAATGAAAATCCCGCCATCGGAAACAGGCCGCAGCCCTACAATCACCTCGGCCAGTTCCCGACGGCCATTTCCGGCAATCCCGGCGATTCCCAGCACTTCTCCTTCTTTAACGGTTAGAGAAACCTGGTTCAATCCCGGACGGTGGCCGTCACTATCCGCAGACACATGATTTAAGGCCAGCATCTCCCGGCCAAAGTTACCGGGCTTCTTTTTAGAGGGGATAATCATGTCCTGTCCCATCATAAGCCTGGCTAATTCCCGTTCGTTCACTTGTTCCCTGGACCGGGTGGCCACGGACTTGCCACTTCGGAGAATGGTAACCCGGTGAGCCACTTCCATTACCTCATTGAGTTTATGGGTAATGAGAATAATGGACTGCCCTCTGGCGGTCATTTGGCGCAGCACCTGAAACAATTCTCTGGCCTCCTGCGGGGTCAACACGGCCGTCGGTTCGTCCAGAATCAATACCTTGGAACCCCGGTACAGCATCTTGACAATTTCCACCCGCTGCCTCTCGGCCACCGATAACTGCCAGATCTTTGCGGTGGGGTCAACCTGTAGCCCATAGCCCTTGGAGATAGCCTCGATTTCCTTTTCCACCTGACGGGTCTTCACCAAAAACTCGGTATCTTTGCTGCCCAGAATTACATTTTCAGCCACCGAAAAGGTCTCTACTTGTTTAAAATGCTGGTGCACCATGCCAATTCCGGCATCAATGGCCTCCCGGGGGGAACGGAAGGTTACCCTCTGACCCCCGATATGGATTTCACCGGCGTCCGGCCTGTATAAACCGGATAAAATGGACATAAGGGTGCTTTTACCAGAGCCATTTTCCCCCAGTAAAGCATGGATCTCGCCATGTTTTACCTGTAAATTGACCCGGTCGTTGGCCAGCACCCCCGGAAACCGCTTTATAATCTGCTTCATTTCTACCAAAACATCGGTAGTCAAGTTATTCTCTCCTTAAATTTTTGCTGCTGGCAGTTCATCCTGCCAGCAGCGTTGAATTTTTTTATTTAGGAATGGTTCCGTCTACCCCTTGAACAAACCAGTCAAAAGAAAGCATCTCTGCGTCGGACATCTTTTGCCCTTCAGCAACCTTCACCTGACCACTCTGATCCTTAATGGGTCCGGTAAAGACATCCCATTTGCCGGATATGATTTCCTGCTTCTTCGCCTCTACCAATTGCTTGCTTTCTTCGGAAACCATGGGCCCAAAGGGTGCCAGGTCCACAACATTGTCGGACATGGGGCCCCAGTATTGTTCGCTCTTCCAGGTTCCTGCCTGAATGGCTTTAATGGTATTTACATAATAGGGACCCCAATTCCATACGGCAGAAGTCATAACCGCCTTGGGGGCCATTTTGGACATGTCGCTGTTGTAGCCAATGCCAAACTTTCCTGCCTCTTCAGCAGCCTGCTGAGGACCTGCGGTATCCTGGTGCTGGGCAATTACGTCAGCCCCGGCCTGGAGCAAGCTCTTGCCGGCTTCCTTTTCAGCAGCGGGATCGTACCAGGTATTGGTCCATACAACTTTCACCTTGGCATTGGGGTTTACGGACTGAACGCCCAGAGTAAAGGCGTTAATGCCGCGGATCACTTCAGGAATGGGGAATGCGGCTACATAACCGATGGTGTTGCTTTGGGTTGCTTTACCGGCTACAACACCGGAAAGGTAGCGCGCCTGATACATACGGCCAAAATAAGTGCCCACATTGTCAGCGGTCTTGTATCCGGAACAGTGTAAGAAAGTAACGTCGGGATACTTTTGGGCCACCTTAATCACCGGATCCATGTAACCAAAACTGGTTGCAAAAATTACTTTATTGCCTTTTTCAGCCAGTTCGGATAATACACGCTCAGCATCCGCACCCTCGGGAACGGATTCAATAAAAGTTGTTTCCACATCGGGAATTTCCTTTTGCAGGTACTGGCGGCCCAGATCATGGGCATAACTATAGCCGCCGTCACCAACCGGTCCAACATAAATAAAGGCCACTTTCAATTTATCAGCGGGTGTTTCTTTATTGGCATCTTCCGCCGGCTTTTCGCCGCCGCAGCCTACCAGCGCCACCGCTAAGGCTAGTACAAGTAGAATGGATAAAATTCCTCTCAAACTCGGTTTCACTTTTTACCCTCCTCATAAATCCCTTGCCGATCTAAACCATACCATGGAATCCGACCTCCCGACCGCCACCCCTCCCTCAATAAAATTACCAATGCTTAACTATGCTGGTATTCAATATTTTGTAAGAAAATCCTGCCTTATCCGACAAAAAATTAAAACCTCTTAACAATATGAAATGCCTAGTTTTCTGACATCTTTCGGGCCGTCTTCCTTTCCCATTCTCCAGATCATTTCACTGGTTGTTCCGGTCCTCAACACAAAAATAAATCCCTTAGAAAAAAATATTGAAAAATAGGAATACTTTAGGTACAAATTGCCAATAATCTAAGATGAAAGTTTTATCAATTTCAGGGAGGAAACGAATTTGCAAGGTAAAGTTAAATGGTTTAATGCCAATAAGGGGTATGGCTTCATTGAGTCCGAGTCCGGCTCGGATGTCTTTGTTCACTACTCTGCCATTCAAACGGACGGTTACCGCACTTTAGAGGAAGGGCAACCGGTGGAATTTGAGATTGTAGAGGGGAGCCGGGGCCCGCAAGCGGCTAATGTAACAAAAATATAAAAAGTAAAAATAAAATCCGGGATCTGTCCCGGATTTTTCTTGTTTCTGAATAGTATAGAGTAACAAACTGTTATGGAGGTCTTATCATGCCGGTATGCCCTTATTGTCAAGTGGAAATGGACGATGATCTGGATACCTGCCCCAACTGCGGGATCACCATGATTTACTTTTTTAAGTGCCAGCGCTGCGGACAGGAATTTGCCACTACCGGAATATTAAAATTCTGTCCCTTGTGTGATGCCGATTTATCCGAACAAATGAATTAAAGGGACAGAGAAGGGGTTTTCTCTTTCATCTCCGGCCGGATGTAATAGACTTCTTTCGCCTGCACCTGCACCAGTTTTCTTTCGGGATAACGCAAAGCCGTTAATTGTCCTCCGGTTACACATCCGGTATCAATATCAATGGTATGATTCCGGAACTCCGGTTTTTCCACCGGTGTATGCCCATAAACCACCAGCGCTTTGCCGCAATACTTTTTGGCCCAATCCCGCCGGACCGGCAAGCCCTCCGGTGTTACCTCGCCGGTTGGGTCCCCATAAAAACAAAAATCCCGGATTCTTTTATTCAGAGAGCCGATCATTTCCGACTGAATGCCCGCATGGGTCACCACCAGCCTGCCTTCATCCAGAATTAAATAAGGGGAAGCGGCGTTAAAGAAGGTTTGAAATTCCTTGGCAAAACGATTCCTTTGGGCCAGGGGCAGATCCTTCCATTCCCCCACAGTCTTTTCCAGACCATGGGTAATCTGCACATTCCTTCCTTGTAAGTATTTGTTTAATTTATTGCAGTGATTGCCCGGCACATAAAGGGCCCTTCCCTGGCGAACCATCTGCATGGCCAGTTCGATAGATTTCAGACAATGGGGCCCCCGGTCTCCCAGATCGCCCAAAAAAATGACTTTGCGTCCCAGCGGGTGACGGAAGGTCCCTTTATCCTGAACATAACCCAGTTTACCAAGCAATTCTTTAAACTCTTCTAAACATCCATGGATATCTCCGATAATATCAAAAGGGCCTTTTTCATTTCTCCGGTCGAACTCCAACAAACTCCCTCCTCGGGCCGTCATAAAGGATTTTCCCCAAGGAACCATGTCCTTATTTTCTAAATATAAATTTTAGCCGGATGAAAATAATACCCGGCAGAGCCGGGTTTCATTTAAAAAAAGTCCTCTTCTTCATCTTGATCCATCCAATCCATGATCGGGTCGTAACCAAGCACACCCGTAACGGCCGTTTTCAAGCCCAGCAGGGCCATGCCTTTACCCATGAGCGAGTTTTTTAATCTTCCCGAACGGCCCAGTCCCGTAAAGGCTAAGCCGCCAACCACACTGAGCCAGCGTTCGGTGGAATTCATATTGTGCCGCATCCTGCTCACCTCCATTTTTATTATGACGGTGAGCGTCCATCTCTATGAAAGTAATATTTGTTAACTTTGTTCATGGCTGGAGGTGATCAGGAGCTAACAGTAAGCTTTCTAATAATCTTTTTATGGGACGAAATTCCTGCCAGCCACAGTCGCTGCAATAAAGCATATGGACGCAGCAATCCTCCGTATAGCCTCTATAACCATCCTGATAAATCCTCTGGTCTTCATAAGGGCTGTAAGGATCATAAAAATCCTGAACCACTCCCAGGTCTTGCAAACTCCGGCCACAGGCAGGACAATTAATCTCCAATTTATATAAACGGTTGCACAGGATACATAATTTCTCCAAAAGAATCACCTCGTCCCAAAGATAATTTTCCCCGAATCAAGGTGATTCATTATTTAAATTTCTTCAGGACAGCGCCGAAGCAGTTGTCCGAAAACCTCCTGGCAATTTGCCACAAGTTGGTAAATATCTTCTTCCGAAGCATAATCCACATGGATTCCGGCCACCAACACCACCGGTTGATGGAAATGAACAGCAACGCCCTCTGCCAGGGGCTTAGCCAGTTCATCTTCCTTATGGCCCAACAGGGGCAATACACTGGAATTACAGCTTACCCTCTCCGGATCTTGCAAACTGGGGCGAGGAACGGTTAAAACCACCGCCCCCACGTGAGGGTTGTCTCCCCCGTACAATTGACACACCAGACCATTTCCCGTAAAGTGAACCGTCAGGCAAACCCGGTGACGGCCTTCACCGCAATAGAAAACTTGATTTTTAATCAAAGGGATCATCCCTTCCTACTCCAGAATAGGGTAAAAATTGATCGTTACCCCTGAATTAAGACCCGGTTATCGCCCACCCGCCGGGTCACCCTTTCCCGGTCAAAGGAATCCAGCAGGGGCAGCGCATATTTCCGGGAGGTCTGCAGTAAATCCCGGGTCTGGCCCACAGAGATTTCTTTATTTCTTCTAAGGAAATCAATAATCAACTCCCTGGCCTTTTCATAGATTGCCGCCGGGAAATAGACATCTTCGGCGATTTTTATCACTTGTCTCTGCCGGACCAAATAATGCAGGTACTCCTGGGCATCCCCCTCCTGTAAGCCATGGGTTTTGGCCACCAGGGCCCAGGAAGCCGGTTGAAACCCGCCTTTTTTAAGATCATCCACGATGGCTGTCAGCTTTTTTTGATCCTCCGGCGATGCCTGTCCGGTAAAGTCTGAACTGGCCACGCTTTTCTCATACAGGCGGATCCATCCGTCCATTTCCAAGCCTTGTAAAAGAAATTGGAAGTATTTATTGTTGATAAATGAAAACTTTCTTGATCTCAATTCTTCCTTAGGATACCCTTCCCTTAAGGGAAATTTTTTATGATAGGCCTCAGCCATATTTTTTATGTCCAGACTCCATCTCCGGTAAACCGGGAAGGAAACCAGCAAGGGATGCTTTTCCGTAGCAATGATTTTTACCCGGTCCTCTTTAGCCAGCTTAACCAGTTCCGGTTCTACTTCCCTCGGGGTCAATCCGCTACCCGCCGCCACTTCCTCAACAGAATACAACCCCTGTTTTTCTGTAAGAAACTGGTCTATTAATTCTTCGGGAGTTCCCATTTCCAGGGTGGCCAATTGTTCTATGATTTCCGGTTTAAAACCTTTATGTTTCGGCGCATTGGCATCCACCACCGTACCTCCGCCGATGGTTCTCATGGGCGAATAGGATCGGATAACAAACCGGTCTCCCTTGCCGGCGACCACCTGCTCCTCCAGTTCCAGTTGAACATAGGTCTCCGCGCCGGGTTCAAGCTCTTTTCTATCCAAAAGTTTTACCCTGCCCAGTATTTCATCGGTACCCAGGTACAACCGGATTCTGGCTCTGTCTTTTAAGGGCTTTTGGGCGCTTTTTAACAGCAACAGCCGTAGATCCATACGATAAGACGGCGTTAAGGTATTGGGCGCGGCCAAGACACTGCCCCGTTTTACTTCGTCCACTTCCAGGCCGGTTAAATTGACCGCCGTACGCTGCCCCGCCCGGGCCTGTTCTACCTTTTTACCGTGGACCTGTAGAGATCGCACCCGGGTTAACAGCCTCTGGGGCATCACTTCAACCGTATCTCCCAGACAGATTCTTCCGGATAGCAGTGTCCCGGTAACCACGGTGCCAAAACCCGTAACGGAAAATACCCGGTCAATGGGTAACCGAAGCTTGCCTGTGCTGATTCTTTCTTCCGTATCCTCTACAACTCGGTCGATTAACTGCAGTAATTGGGGGATTCCCTCCCTAGTAATCGCTGAAACGGAAACAACGGGAGCGTCCTTAAGCACCGTGGGCTGGAGAAACTCTTTCACTTCCTCGGTAACCAAGCCTCGCCATTCTTCATCAACTAAATCTGATTTGGTTAATACCACGATCCCTTTTTTAACCTGCAGCAATTGTAGGATATCCACATGCTCCCTGGTCTGGGGCATAACGCCCTCATCGGCTGCAATAACCAGCAGAACCAGATCAATACCACCCACACCGGCCAGCATATTTTTGATAAAACGCTCATGCCCCGGTACATCAACAATGCCGGCCTTTTTACCACTGGGCAGGCTCAACTGGGCAAAACCCAGTTCAATGGAAATGCCCCGCTCCTTTTCCTCCTTTAAGCGGTCTGTATCAACACCGGTCAGCGAGTGAATGAGCAGGGTTTTACCATGATCCACGTGCCCGGCGGTACCAATAATAATATGTTTCATGAACCGCACTCCTCCCTCACAGCCCGGATGATCATTTGAGCCAACAGGCCTATTTCATTGGCTTGAACCGTACGGAGATCCAACTGAAGCTTTTCCTCCTGCACCCGGGCTACTACGGCCAACTCCCCCATTCTTAACCGGGTGGCCAATTCCTGGGCGGGCAATTGCCGGTGCGTCAGCGCCAGCAAATAGGTGGGCAGTTCCGCCGTGGGCATGGAACCACCGCCTACCTGGGAAAAACCCGGAATAATTTCAACGGTTGTCAGAGAATCCAACAGAGGTGTTAATTCTTGTTTTAATTCTTGTGCTCTGTTTAAAATATCCTTCACCGGCTGGGTCAGCATGCTCAGAGTTGGAATACGGTGTAAAACCTTTTCTTCGTCCATATATTCCCTTAAAGTGGCTTCCAGGGCAGCCACGGTAAATTTGTCAATGCGCACGGCCCGGGTCAAAGGATTTTTTTTCATTTGATTAATATAATCCCGTTTACCCACGATAATTCCGGCCTGGGGCCCTCCTAAAAGCTTATCCCCCGAAAAGGTCACAATATCGGCCCCGGCGGCAACGGTTTCCTGGACACTGGGCTCTTTGGGCAAACCATACCGGGCCAGGTCCACTAAAAATCCGCTTCCCAGATCCGACATGACCGGTAAGCCTGCCTCCCTGCCCATTTGAACCAATTCTGCCACCGTGGTTTCTTTGGTAAAACCCACAATGCGGTAATTACTGGTATGTACATGCAGCAGTAAAGCCGTATTATCGGAAATTTTTGACTGATAGTCCCGGGGATGGGTTTTATTGGTCGCCCCTACTTCCACCAGAACCGCCCCGCTTTGCTCCATCACCTCGGGAATCCGAAAGGAACCGCCAATCTCAACCAACTGTCCTCTGGATACAATGACTTCCTTTCCTTTGGCCATGGTTCCCAGGGCCAGTAATACCGCCGCCGCATTGTTATTCACCACCAGGGCCGCTTCCGCTCCGGTTAAACGGGTTAATAAGTTTTCCACAGGCTCATACCTGGACCCCCGTTTTCCGGTGTTGAGATTCATTTCTAAATTACAGCAGGCATCCGCCACCGTTTCTACCGCCTTTTTAGCCGATTGAGCCAGCCGGGCGCGTCCCAGATTGGTGTGTAAAACAACTCCGGTGGCGTTAATCACCCGACGCAGGTTGGATCGGGTAGAAGATTGGGCTATTTCAACGGTACGGCGGATCACCCAGGGCAAGATTTGTTCGGGATCCCCGGCATATGATCCCATTAAAATCATTTGGCGCATTTCATCGATAGCCGTCCGTACAGCCTCCACCACAATCCTTCTAGGTATGGTAGCAGTTAAGTTGTCAATTTCCTTGTGTTTTAACAATTGATCCACTTTGGGCAGTTCCCGGAGGAACGATTGATCTAAATCCATATTCATTTTAAAGTCTCCCGTACCAGTATTTCTCATCTATTATAGGATACCCGGCGGGAAAAAGGCAAGAAACCTGGCTAAAGCCAGGTTTCTTGCCTTATTATTCATTTTATTAAATTTTTGCAGTGGAAAGTTTTACCTCTTCTATAGAAATACCTTCCGCTTTCAAATTTTGAATTAATTCTTTCTCTGTAAAGTCCAGGTGGGTAAACATGGCGTTCCTGGCTTCGTAAACACTGCCCTTTAAAATGGCTTCATAAATAATTTGGTGCTGCTCATATAAACGTTGCGGCGTACCCTTTGTAATGTACAATTTTCTCCGAACGTTTATCATTTCTTTTTTCATGGTTTCCGAAATGGAATTCATTAACCTCATTAATAAAGAATTATGGGCAGCATCAGCCAGGGCATAATGAAATTTCATGTCCGATACGTCGCCCAAATTCCCGGAATCCAAATCTTTTTTCATTTGATCCAGCCACATTTTAATATTTTTTAAATTGTTTTCCGTTCTGCGCGAGGCAGCCAGAGAAGCGGCCTCGGTCTCCAGAATCTTTCTCAGTTCCAGGAGCTCAAAAAGCGTATCCTTGCCGGTTAAAATGGCCATGGACATAATATCGGCCATGGACTTGGTGCCCATCTCACGGACAAAAGTCCCTTCTCCGGGTTTAATCTCAATAATCCCGATGGCCTCCAAAGAGCGATAGGCCTCCCGGACGGCTGAACGCCCTACCTGAAGCCTTTCAGCCAATTCCCGTTCAGGAATCAGCTTGTCCCCGGGATTAAGCTCTCCTCCGGCAATCATATCCTTAATTTGTTCTACAATTTCTTCATAAATTTTTTTTGCTTTAATCGGTTTAAATTCCACGATAAGCACTCTGACCTGCCCCCAGGTTTTGTACCACAGGGGATGTTAGTCACGAAATTTGTTCACAGGTTTTTTTAGCCAGATCTGTAGCATATTCTACTGGTGTTTTGTTGCTCAGTCCGCTATGTGGACGAACTGTATTGTATTCATGACGCCACTCTTCAATAATTCGACGAGCCTCACTTACGCCTCTGAACCAGTGTTCATTAAGGCATTCATCTCGGAGTTTTCCATTAAAGCTTTCTACATGGCTATTTTGCATTGGTTTACCGGGGTCTATAAACAGTTGGATAACCCTATGTTCATAAGCCCATTGATTCAAGGTCAGTCCTGCAAATTCAGGTCCGTTATCAGAGAGGATTTCTTTGGGATAACCTCTGTAAATAGCAATTCTATCTAGTACTCTTGTCACACGCCGTCCTGTTATTGAAGTATCCACTTCGCTGGCCAGACACTCTCGAGTTGCTTCATCAATCACTACAAAAACTCTAAATCGCTGCCCAGTTGCTGTTGAGTCACTAACAAAATCCATAGACCACCTTACATTCGGTTGAGGCGTAACTGTGGGGGGGCGGCCCCTTCCAGAGAGAACACGTTTTCTTTTGCGGCGACGGACAGCGAGTCCAGCAAGCCGGTATAGCCTATATACTTTCTTGTGGTTAACTTTCTGTCCTTCACGCTGAAGTAAGGCATGGATTCGTCTATATCCAAAGCGACGCCACTTAAAGGCAAGTTCAGATATTCTCGTTTTCAATGCCTCGTTCTCTTCTGAAGTAGAAGGAACATATCTATGACTGGAGCGTCCGATACCAACAAGCCTGCACGCTCTGCGTTCACTCATACCAAAAGTATCTTGGAGTTCTTTAACAAGCTTTCGCTTGCGAGCAGGCTTTACTTGTTTTTTTCAATAACCCACTTTAGAGCCTGGTTGTCGAGGGTTAGTTCACCTACGAGTAGCTTAAGTCTGCGGTTTTCCTCTTCCAACTGCTTAAGTTTCTTCGCATCACTTGCTTCCATTCCGCCGTATTTAGATTTCCAGCGATAAAAGGTTTGTTCGCTAATGCCATGTTGCCGAAGAATGTCAGCTACCGGCATCCCATTCTCATGGGAGTTAAGTATTCCAATGATCTGCTCTTCGGTGAAACGTTTTCTCATAACTGTCCCCTCCTGACTTAGTTATACTACATCAGGACTAACATTTCCTTTGGACCAGTTTTCGGGGAGCAGGTCAACTCCAAGCATTAGATTGAATAATAAATGTTAACTATATTAATAATAATGTAACTAATCAGCAATTGCAAATTTTTTGTAGAAATAACCCGGCTAAGCCGGGTTATTTCATGGAAGCTTACATTCAAAGGTAGTCATTTCCTTCTTTAATATCTTTTCCGCACGATCCAGATGATAAAACATGGCCGTCCTAGCTTTCATTTCATTGCCGCTGGCAATTTCCTCAAAAATTCTTTTATGCTGCTCATACAATTGCTGGGGTGTACCCGGAGTGCGATACATATTGGTTAAAATGGTTTTCATTTCCTGTTTTATGGTTTCCGAGATGGAGTTCATGGTTCTTGTTAACAAAGAATTGCAGGCGGCGTTCGTAATGGCATAATGAAATTTGGTGTCAGGCACATCTCCCAAACTGCCTTGATCAATTTCCTCCTTCATTAAATTCAGCCATCTCTTCATTTCCCCTAAATGATCCTCGGTCCGGCGCAGGGCGGCCAGACCCGCCGCTTCCACTTCCACAATCTTTCTCAGTTCCAAAAGCTCGAAAAGCGTGTCCTTGCCGGTGATCACCGCCAGGGACATGATATCCGTCATGGGTTTGCTGCCCATTTCCCGGACAAAGGTTCCTTCACCGGGCCTGATTTCAATAATACCGATGGCCTCCAGGGCCCGATAGGCCTCCCGGACAGCCGCCCTACCCACTTGGAGCTTTTCTGCCAATTCTCTTTCCGGCAAGATTTTGTCACCTGGATTCAGCTCGCCGCGGGTAATCATGACCTTAATCTGTTCAATTATTTCCTCGTAAATTTTTTTTGCTTTAATCGGCTTAAAATCCATCAGCAACACTCCAAGCTAATTTATTGGCAGTACAAGGAAGTTATGGGCCTTCCACCCATAACTTTCTTGCTTCACTTTTTAATGAACACTAATTTTGGCGCTGTTTTTATCCAGTTTGCCACCACCGGCCTGTTTGTAAGCATAAATGGCGATAACCAGAATAACCACGCCGGTTGCCAGCATAATCATGGTCCCATTGCTTTTTAAGGCAGCCTCGGCAGCCTTGGCTGCTTCAGGCGAAATCTGTGCGGCAGCCTTTTTAGCCGTTTCATACACCGGGATCATCCAAGTAAACACATAGGCCTGCAGGTAGGTTATCACACAAACAATGGACATGAAAAACAGGCTATGCAAAACGGTGAAGCGGAACATGTCACTTTCTTTCCCCACCAGATTACACGCCGCTGTGGCCACCGCAATGGACTGGGGTGAAATCATTTTAGCCGCCACCCCGCCGGACGCGTTGGCTGCCACCGTGAGAACAGGGTCAACGCCAATGTCTGCAGCAGCCACTGCCTGCATTTTGCCAAAGAGGGCGTTGGCCGAAGTATCCGATCCGGTTATAAACACACCTAACCAGCCCAGGATAGGAGCAAGCAGCGGGAATATGGCGCCGGTTACGGTAAAGGCTTTACCTAGAGTTGGCGTCATGCCGGACCAGTTGGCAACATAGGCGAAAGCTAATACAGAAGCAATGGTGATTAACGGCAGGGTCAGACTTTTTACCGTTTCAGCAAAGGTCTTAAAAAAGTCACCGACACGGATTTTTAAAATAAAGGCGGTAATGACGGCGGAAATTAAAATGGCTGTACCGGCTGCAGAAAGATAGTTAAATTTATAAACAACCGCCACAGGACTCCCGTCGGCAATGATCAAATTATTGATGGCGTTAAAGGGAATGGCAATGGTAACCGTGTCCAGCAATGCTTTAACCGACTTCAAGCCCCAGTCCCCAATCAGGATGGTAAGTACAATAAAGGGAGACCAAGCCTTAGCAATGGCGCCAAAGGAATGCTTTTTAACTTCCAGGGTGGCCGGTGGTTCATCTTTAAACCGCCAGATGTTTTGGGGTTTCCATATCCTGAGGAAAACAACCAGGCATACGATGGATACCAGGGCGGAAATAATATCCGGCAGCATGGGGCTCAGGTAGTTGGCGGAAAACCACTGGGCTACAGCAAAGGATACACCGCTAACAATGATGGCCGGCATAACTTCCTTGGCACCCTTCCAGCCTGCCATAATAAAGACCAGCCAAAAGGGAACAAACACCGACAGAAAAGGCAACTGACGTCCAACCATTTGGGAAATGGCCATGGTATCAATACCGGATACCGCGCCGGCCGTAATGATGGGAATACCAATGCCGCCGAAGGCCACCGGAGCGGTGTTGGCAATTAAGCAAAGACCGGCGGCATAAAGAGGGTTAAATCCTAATCCCACCAGCATACCTGCTGTAATGGCCACGGGAGTACCAAAACCCGCGGCGCCCTCCAGGAAAGCACCAAAACCGAAGGCAATTAACAGGGCCTGAAGGCGACGGTCATCCGTAATCGCCGCAATGGAATCTTTAATTATTTCAAACTGTCCGCTTTTAACTGTTAATTGATAGAGAAACACCGCAGTCAATACGATCCAACCAATGGGAAATAATCCGTATATGGCTCCGTAGACCGAAGACCAAATGGCTAAGCCCGCAGGCATGCCGTAGACGAAAACTGCTACGCCAATGGCAATAGCCAGCGTTAATAAACCGGCAACATAACCTTTCATTTTAGCAATGGCCAGGGCATAAAACATAAATAAAATAGGGATAGCAGCAACAAGGGCCGATAAAAACAAATTGTCAAGCGGGTTGATGGCCTGAGTCCATGTCATAGCTTTTGTCCCCTTTACAAGTTAGTTTAATTTCATACAATTCAATAAACAAACAACTCAATAAACAAACAACACACAGATTTACCAGATAATTGCGATAATATAAAATATCTTTACCTATCTCTCTATATTGCCACCTCCTTTAACGCAATCCTATTCAGCAACAGGTTAAACGACCCGTTCACATGATGGTATGACCTTTTATTTAGGCCAGATAATTTAAACGATGTTTGGTATCTTTAAATAATTGCGATAATTCCACTCCAACTTCCTTCAACAACAACTTTTGTTCTAAGGTAACATAATCAGCCAATCAGATGGTCTGACCTTTCTTTTTTTGTATATTTTCTATGCTTTTTTAAAAAATCCTTTTAAGTTTTTATATTTTTTAAAAAATTTAGATAATTGTCATAAATTTAATAATTAAATATTTAAATATTCTGTTAAATTAATTAATAAAAAAGCTACCGGTACTTTTTGTACCGGTAGCTTTTTGGTTATTTTTTTCTTTTGCTGTTGCAGCTTCTATAATGGTTAAATGTCTTCGCGATAGCTCTTGCTCTGTCTGGCCGCAACAAGACCTAAGACCACCATAATGGTGATAGAGACAGCCAGGGCTATGATGCTGAATCCCTGATCGGGGGCTGCTGCTGCTTGAGTAACGGCGGATGTATTAATCACGTCTGGCACCATTCCTCTCAAATAATATGCTTGCACGTATACCACAATCCCCATAATGGCCGTAAAGAGGAGACTGTGTTTAACCGTAAACCGGAACAGATCGCTTTCCTTGCCCACCAGATTAACGGAAGCACAGGCTACGGCAATACTCTGGGGAGAAATCATCTTGCCGGCCACACCGCCGCTGGTATTGGCCGTAACGGTCAGTACCGGATTTACGTCAATTTGCTCGGCAGTAATTCTTTGCATATTGCAGAACAGGGCGTTGGCCGAAGTGTCACTGCCGGTTACGAACACACCCAGCCAGCCCAGGAAGGGTGAAACAAAGGGGAAGAAAGATCCGGTAACCGTCAGGGCTTGACCCAGTGTGGGAGTAATCCCCGCAAAGTTGGCAATGTAAGCAAAGCCTAAAACACAGGCAATGGTGGTCAGGGAATATTTCAGGTTGTTTAAGGTTTCACCAAATACCGATACATAGGTGCCGGGACGAATGCGCAAAATTAATGCTGAGATAATGGTAGCAATTAAGATGGCGGTTCCGGCTGCCCCCAGCCAGTTGAATTTATAAACCACTTCCAGGGGCTGGCTGCCAACAAGAATGGCTTTGTCCAAACCAATCATAGGAATAGCCAAAGTGAACTGATCTAACAGGTATTTAATCCCGCTAATCCCCCAGTCACCGATTAAAACCGTCAGAACAATAAAGGGCGTCCAGGCTTGTACAATTCTGCCCATGGGATGCTTCTTAACTTCCATACTGGCGGCCGGCTCGTTGGGAAAACGCCAGATGTTTTTGGGCTTCCAAACCTTCAAGAAGGACACCAGCACCACGATGGATACCAGGGCGGATAAAATATTGGGCAGTTCCGGTCCGATATATTTCGCTACAAACCACATGGTGACACTAAAGGAAGCGGCAGTAACAAAAACCGGAGCAAACACTTCTTTGGTGCCTTTCCAGCCGGACATGATAAACACCAGCCAGAAGGGAACAACAAAGGATAACAAAGGCAGTTGGTTGGCAATCATCTGGCTTACCACCATGGGATCAAGACCGGATACTTTACCGGCAGTGATGATGGGAATACCAATACCGCCGAAGGCCACCGGCGCCGTATTGGCAATCAGACAAAGGCCTGCCGCATAGAGGGGCTGGAAGCCCAGACCCACCAGCATACCGGCGGTAATGGCTACCGGTGCGCCAAAACCCGCAGCACCTTCTAAAAAGGCACCAAAGCAATAGCCGATCAATAAGGCCTGCAGGCGACGGTCCTCCGTAATGGAAGCAATAGAGTCTTTAATAATTCCGAAGTAACCGGTCTTAACCGTAAGATTGTATAGGAATACGGCACAAAGAACAATCCAGCCAATGGGAAATAAACCGGTCAGTATACCATAAAGGGTGGAAAGTAAGGCCAATTTTACAGGCATCCCGTAAGCAATAATGGCTACCCCGATGGCCGATAATAAAGTGATGATTCCGGCGATATGGCCCTTCATTCTACGAATGGCCAGGGCATAGAAAAGAATCAAGATGGGAATTGCGGCAACCAGAGCAGACAGACCAATACTGCCCAAAGGGTTTATTTCCTGTACCCACATGATGCTATCCCTCATTTCTACATAAATTAATCGTTTAAAAAATTAAAAATCTTTGGATAGTCTATCCGACTTTTTCCCACCTCCCAGCTATAAGTCTTATGGCATTATGGTACTACCATCAGCCATTTTAAAAAATGCCCTATTTGGCATTTTTAAATCATATAGTTAGTTGTTAATTAAAAATATTTCGACAATGGTATTATGGTAGATTTGTCAAATGGCACGGTGGTCGTACCACTAAATAATCAGATTAAAACACTATAATAATTACAGTTTTCAGTATATTAGAAATAAGGTTAAAAATCAACTTCTTTTTGTATGAACCGGGTTCATAATATTTGTAAAAAAGTTGGCTGTTATCTTATTCATCAAAAAGAAGTAAAAATTTTATCGGTTTACGCTGTTAAAGTTGCCATCTTATGACTTGGTTATCAATTCTTTATAAAGTTCCGGTCTGCGGCATTGCAAGTAAAAACTGTTGGCCATGGTGGACCTCTTCTGCTTGCGAATCCGGTTTATTTGGTCCGCCTTTAAATCCACCACCAGCAGGGATTCCTTACCGGCAAAATCTTCAGCCAGCACATTTCCCTTGGGATCAATGACCAGCGCACCGCCGCAAAAATGGCGC
Organism: Desulforamulus ruminis DSM 2154; assembly: GCF_000215085.1. Taxonomy (NCBI): domain Bacteria; kingdom Bacillati; phylum Bacillota; class Clostridia; order Eubacteriales; family Peptococcaceae; genus Desulforamulus; species Desulforamulus ruminis. Next base: position 1,589,686 of record NC_015589.1, on the reverse strand, counting down.
CCCCGGCCGCCTTCTCCCACCAAATTGCAGGCTGCCATAAAAACAGCATTATCATAGGCCCTGGCCGGTAAATATTTTAACCAGATGGCCCTGCGATCTCCCACCATGGTGGGAGAGGCGTGGGGCGAAAAGATAATTTCAGCTCCCTGCAGTGAAAGAATGGTGGTCATTTCGGGAAAATGAGTCTCCCAACAAATTTGTATGCCGATCTTTGCTCCGGGGGTGGAAAAGGCCTGTATTTCCTCTCCCTGGGTAAAATAAGGCTGTTCACTGATCCCCAGGTGCGTCTTTCGGTATTTCTGCAGAATTCCCTCGGGTTCCGCGATAACCTGGGTAATATAGGGTTTTGCCTTTGCATTTTTTTCTGCCAGTCCGGCAATAATGACCATTTTATGATCCCGGGCTAACTGCAGAAGAAAGGAGGCAACGGAACGCTCCTCCAGTTTTTGAGCTAATTCCGAACCCGCTTTACGGCTGTACCCGGAAATAGACATCTCGGGAAAACAAATCATATTGGCCTTTTTCCCGGCAGCCTCCTTTACGAAATTCTCTATCTTCAACAGGTTTTTTTCAATTTGGCCGACCCCGGCCTGCATTTGCACCAAAGCAATTCTGGTATCCTGCAAAATCCCACCACCTCTGCCTTCCGCTGTCAGGTCTTTTCTCATCTCCGGTTATACTAACCTTATGGAACTTCATGTAAAATTATACTTTCCGAACTTAGCAGGCAACAACCTTTATTTGAATGATTAAAATAAAATACCGCGCCCGTTTTGCGCGGCATTTCTTTTTAGGCCAGGCCCACATTTTTTACAATTTCCGTAATTTGTTGGGGTTTGTTCATGGTGTAAAGGTGAATCCCTTCCGCCCCATTTCGCAACAAATCCTCAACCTGCCGGGAGGCGTATTCAATACCGGCCTTTTCCATATCCTCCTGATTATCTCCGTATTGATCCACCAGCATCAGGAGTTTAGCCGGCATGGACGCACCGCATAACGAAATAATCCGTTTAATTTGCTTTCCGTTGATAACCGGCATGACACCGGCTGCCACCGGACATTTAATGCCGATTCTCCGTGCATTCTCCAGGAAATTATAAAAAACACGATTATCAAAATACAACTGCGTGATTAAAAAATCAACGCCTTGATCGACCTTATATTTTAACCAGTTAAGATCGTCGCTCAATCTGGTGCAGTGAGCATGCCCTTCGGGATAGGCCGCCGCCGCAACCGAGAAATCGCTGTTAGCTTTAATATATTTCACCAAATCCACGGCATGTTCAAACTGGCACTGGGAAAAATCATAGTCCTCCACTCCTGCGGGCGGGTCCCCCCGCAGGGCTAAAATATTCTCAATGTTTTCCGCTTGCAGATCTTTGATAATCTGTCTCAGTTCAGAAGCCGAGTGCCCTACGCAGGTTAAATGGTGCAATGTCTCAATCTTATATTGATTCTTTATTTTTGAGGCAATTTCCTTGGTACGTTCTCTGCTGCTGCCCCCTGCCCCGTATGTAACACTAATAAAGTCAGGGTTTAGCTGAATTAATCCTTCTAAAGTACTAAAAATGCTCTCCACCGGCAGCGTACTTTTAGGAGGAAATATTTCAAAAGAGATGACCGGTTTTTTCTGCCGGTATAATGTGCTTAATTTCATGGACATCATTCTCCTGTCAAGTATTTATTACTTCCATTGTATCATTATAACTCTCTAAAGCGGCTGTGGGAAACACTAAAAATTTTTACATTTTCCTTACAACAAAATAAACTCTTTCCTAAAAGCCTTGTTTAGCGCTGGCGGTGATATTATACTATAAAACGGTAATAATAAAAGTAAATGAACTATTTGAGGAGGATTGATTATGAGTACTGAAAATAATTTAAAGAGCGCCTTTGCCGGAGAATCTCAGGCCAATCGGAAATACCTGGCTTTTGCCATTAAAGCTGAACAAGAGGGTTACCCTGCCGCAGCGAAGTTATTCCGTGCTGCTGCAGAAGCGGAAGCCCTTCATGCTCTTAGCGAATTAAAGACTCTGGGGCAGGTAAAATCTACCGCTGAAAACTTACAGGCTGCCATTGACGGGGAAACGTATGAGTTTACCCAGATGTATCCCGAGTTTATTAAAGAAGCGGAAGCGGAAGGCAACAACCAGGCCAAGCGCGTCTTCCATTTCGCCAACGAGGCCGAAAAGGTTCATGCCGAGCTTTATCAAAAAGCCCTGGCCGCCCTTGAAAAGAAAGAAGATATGGATTACTACCTCTGCCCTGTCTGCGGTTATATCCATGAAAAGAACGCTCCGGAAAGGTGTCCCATCTGCGGAGCAAACAGCAGTGCTTTTAAAAATCTTGGCTAACATTAAAACCCACCGCGGAAGGTGGGTTTATCCTTACATCTCTTTAAGAATGTGATAATCGGTGGTCCGCTGGGCAGGCTTAAAACCGGCCTGGCGGATGCATTGCAGAATTTCCTTCAGGGCTACCCGGTAGGTCACCCCGGCCGCCCGCACCACGTTTTCTTCCAGCATGGTGCTGCCAAAGTCGTTGGCCCCAAAACTCAGGGCCACTTGAGCGATTTTTGCTCCCTGGGTCACCCAGGAAGCCTGAATATTTCTTACGTTATCCAACATCAAACGGGCGATGGCCAGGGTCTTAAGATAATCCACCCCGGAAGCCGTCTCGCCCCCCAACTGGGTATTCTTGGGCTGGAAACTCCAGGGTATGAAAGCGGTGAATCCCCCGGTTTGGTCCTGGGCCTCTCTGACCCGGATCATATGCAGGACTCGCTCCCGGAAGGTTTCAATATGGCCGAACATCATGGTGGCGGTGGTTTTCATACCCAGGCGGTGGGCGGTGGTCATCACTTCCATCCACTGCTCCCAGGAACCCTTTTCCGGGCTGACAGCATAACGCACCCGGTTATCCAGAATTTCCGCCCCGCCCCCGGGAAGGGAATCCAGGCCCGCCTCCCTCAGACGGACCAGCACCTCCTTTAAAGAAAGGCCGGATTTGCCGGCCATATGCCAGACCTCCGGAGGAGAAAAGGAATGGATATGTATGGGAAATCTTTCCTTGATGGATTTTAGTAAAACAAGATAATAATCTAAGCCCAGGTCCGGGTGCAATCCTCCCTGGATCAGTAATTCCGTGCCGCCGGCCGCGATGGTTTCTTCGATCTTTTTAAATAGGGCCTTTTCCTCCAAAATATAGGCATCCGGAGCGTCGGGCTCCCTCCAAAAGGCGCAGAACCGGCACTTGCAATGGCATATATTGGTATAATTGATGTTGCGGTCAATGATAAAGGTCACTCGATTTTCCGGGTGCAGCCGTCTGCGCACGGCATCCGCCGCCGCCCCCAGGGCAATGAGGTCCGAAGCAGCGAAAAGAGCAACGCCCTCTTCAAGATTTAAACGCTCCCCGGCCACAGCCTTAGCCAATATTTCTGAAACCCTAGACACCCTCTTCACCCCAGATCGTCAGACGCACCCGCTCCTCAATCAAGGCGCTTTTGTAGCAATAATCATAGAAAGTCAGCAGAGCCCGGCGATGGTCCTGGTTAAAGTCATTGCTGATGGTTTTAAAATATTGCTCCAGTATCTCAAAAGGCAATCCGCTCCTGCGCCGGGCCTTTTCAAATAAACCGGAAGGATGCTCCGCCGTGTAGGCTTTGGCCTGCCAAAGGGCGTCGCACAGGACATTCACCTGTTCGGGATGGGCCAAAGCAAAGGGTTTATTGATCACCCAAAGGGCAAAAACCATTTTTTCTCCGGTAAATTGTTTCCAAGCTTCTCCAAGATCGGTAATATGGTAGGGCAGTTTCTCCCGGCAAACCTTTAAATGAGCCCGCATGGCGTCATCCCCGATAAGCAGCGCGCCGTCGGCTGAAGCCATCATCTCTTCCAGGTCCGGCGGCACCGTTTGATAATTGGCCGTAACGTGATAATAATGGTCGAAAAGCACCTTTAACAGGGCCACCGAAGTAGACGAGGACGAGGTCAAATTGACCTTTTTTCCTTCCAGTTCCGTAACCGGGACATGGCTGAACAGAAAAATGCTTTGTACCGGGCCGTCGGCACTGACGGACAGATTTGGCAGAATCAGGCATTGTTCAACATTTCGGGCATACTCAACGGAAGAAATGCAGGTTACATCTAAATCTCCCTCTAAAAACATCCTGTTCAACATAGTGGGCGGCCCTTTCACCAACTGACCGGTAAAGGGCACAATGCCGTCTTCCAAGGCATGGTAAACCGGTAGAGTATTCAGGTAGTTCACCTGTCCCAACCGAATATTGGCCACTAAAAACCCTCCCCAAGAACATTGTACAGGGTATCCCGCTCCACCGGCCACTTACCGGCAGCTTGAATCATGTGAATCAACTTATTTTTAGCCATAAATTGTGCTGTTTCCGCTCCGGCATCGTGGGCAATCTTTTCCTCGATAACCGTACCATCCAAATCATCCACACCAAAGGATAGGGACACCTGGGCCAGCTTGGGACCATACAAAATCCAAAAGGCCTTGATATGATCAAAGTTATCCAGCATCAACCGGGCAATGGCCAGCGTCTTTAAATCGTCATACCCGGTGGTTAATGATAGTTGCCGGGATTCCAGAGCCGTATGCTGCGGATGAAAAGCTAAAGGAATGAAGGCCAAAAAACCCCCGGTTTCATCCTGTAACTCCCTTAACCGGATCAAATGCTCCACCCTCTCTTCCAGGGTCTCCACATGACCGTAAAGCATGGTGGCATTGGTTCGCATACCCACCCGGTGGGCGGCCCGGTGTACTTCCAGCCACCGCGCTCCGCTGATCTTTTTATCGCAGATAATCTCCCGGACCCGGGGTGCAAAGATTTCCGCCCCGCCACCGGGTAAAGAATCCAGGCCGGCCTCCATTAAACAACGCAGCACTTCTTCCAGAGGCAAATGATGTACCCTGGCCAAATAGTCAATTTCAACGGCAGTAAAGGATTGGATCAGGGCCTGGGGAGCAACGCCGCGAACCCGGCGGAGCATTTCCATGTAATAATCCAATTTAAGTTCCGGATTAAGGCCTCCTACAATGTGTATTTCAGAAACCTTTAATCCATGACACTCCTTTGCCTTGGCCTCAACTTCATCTAGGGACAAAGTGTAAGCTCCCGGGTCGTCCTCCTTGCGGCCGAAGGCGCATAAGGGACACAGGTTTTCGCAAATATTGGTATGGTTAATATGCCGGTTGACAATGAAGTAAGTTCGATCACCGTTTTTACGCTTTCTTACTGTATCCGCCAGGTAACCGATGGCTAATAATTCGTTAGAGCGGAAAAGGCGCAGCCCGTCTTCGGGGCTTAATCTTTCACCGGCTTCCACTCGGGCCTTAATATCCAGTAACTCACTGTTTTGAAAGAGATAATTCATGGGCCTCTCCCCTCTTATGGGCCGTTTACCAGTGGCCTCCATCGAATGTTTGACTAGAGTATTTGGAAAGGAAATAAAATATCTGCCAGGGTACAAACAAACATCATTACACTGAGGGTGCCATTCAGATTAAAAAAAGCCAGCCCTGTCTTGGAAAGGTCCTCGGGCTTAACCAGGATATGCTGATAAAACAGCAACCCGGTAGCGATGAGAACTCCAGTCAGATACATCAGTCCCAAATTTAAAATAAAACCTACGGCCAGGAAAAATCCTGGGGCCAACACGTGCAGCACCGTGGAAATGCGCAGGGCTGTGGGAATGCCAAACCGGGCCGGAATGGAAAAAATCTTTTCCTGCCGGTCAAAATCATAATCGTCACAGGCATAAAGAATGTCAAAACCGGCTACCCACAGTAAAACGCCCACTCCCAGTAAGACCGGAGCCGGATGAAAACTGCCGGTAATGGCCACCCAGGCTCCCAGGGGAGCCAGTCCCAAAGCAACCCCGCACCAGAAATGACAGGTCCAGGTGAACCTTTTGGTATAGGAATAAAAACTGAGGGCCAGGACCGCCACAGGAAACAATTGAAAAGCAAGGGAACTGAGGTTGTAAGCCGAGACTCCCAGCAGGGCAAAGGAAAAAATGACGTAAAACCACACTTCACCCAGGCCAAGCATTCCTTGGGGCAGGGCTCTCTGGGCGGTACGGGGATTCTTGGCGTCAATATGACGGTCAACCAGTCGGTTAAAAGACATGGCCGCCGTTCTGGCTCCCACCATGGCCAGGGTGATCCATAAAATATGATACCCCGACGGTACGCGCAGTTCCGTTAAAAGTGCGCCGATATAAGCAAAGGGCAGCGCAAAAAGGGTATGTTCAAACTTAATCATTTCCAGGAATACGTGAAGCTTTTTAAATACCATAACTCTGCCACTTCCTGTTGACCAGTGACTTAATGTCGTCGCTCATTTCAATATCGCCGGGCCATTCCCGGGCATGCCCTTCCGCAGGCCACTTCCGGGTGGCGTCAATACCCATCTTGCCGCCATAAAAGGGCATGGGGGAAGAATGATCTAGGGCATCCAGAGGCCCGTCCACCACCAGGACGTCCCTGCGGGCATCGATGTTATTAAAAACCCGCCAGGCGACTTCCGAGGGATTCTGGACATTGACCTGTTCGTCCACCACAATAATCAGTTTGGCAAACATCATTTGACCCATACCCCAGAGGGCATTCATCACTTTTTTAGCGTGGCCCGGATACTTTTTCTTAATGGATACAATGACGCAATTATGGAAGCACCCCTCCGCCGGCATGTTGATATCTACAATTTCCGATAGCTGCAGGCGCATCAGAGGCAGGAAGGTTCTTTCAATGGCCTTTCCCATAAAGTTGTCTTCAATGGGCGGTTTGCCCACAATGGTAGCCGGATAGATGGGATCTTTCCGCTGGGTAACGCAAGTTAAGTGAAACACCGGGTAGTGATCCGCCAGGGAGTAATAACCGGTATGATCGCCAAAGGGGCCTTCCCACCGCAGTTCCCCGGGGTCCACATAACCTTCCAAAACAATTTCCGACCGGGCGGGAACTTCTAAATCCACCGTTTCGCATTTTACCATTTCAACCGGTTCTTTTCGTAAAAAGCCGGCCAAAAGCATTTCATCAATGCCCGGCGGCAGCGGAGCAATGGCGGAGAAGATGCAGGCAGGATCTGCCCCCAAGGCCACGGCCACCTCCAGGCGTTGTCCGCTGCGCTGCTGTTTACGGTGGTTTTCCGCGCCATCCTTATGCATATGCCAGTGCATGCCGGTGGTAACCTCGTCATAGACCTGCATCCGGTACATTCCTACATTCCTGCGACCGGTCTCCGGGTCTTTGGTAAACACCAGAGGCAGTGTGATAAAAGGTCCTCCGTCCAGAGGCCAGCATTTAAGTACCGGAAGATGGGCCAGGGAATGATTGCCATTAAGGATCACTTCCTTGCAGGGACCGGATCGAACCGTTTTGGGCAAAAAGGAAGAAATCTGGGCTAATTTGGGCAAAGCTTTCAGCTTATCCATAAAACTGCTGGGTAATTCGGGGGGTTGCAGAAATTCCAGCATTTCTTTGCCGATATCATCCAGATCCTTTACCTGCAGGGCCAGTTTCATATGTTCCAGCGAACCCATCAGGTTGGTCACCACCGGCATTTTATAGCCCTGGACATTCTCAAAGAGCAGGGCGGGCCCCCCGCTTTTGACCACCCGGTCGCTTATTTCCGTTATCTCCAGGTCCGCACTGACCTCGGTTTTAATTCTTTTTAATAATCCCTTACTCTCCAATACCTTCAGATAATCTCTTAAGTCTTGATAGGCCATAACAACGCCCCACCCCTCTATAACAAATAAATCAATCCAACCGGTACGCTCATCATTTAACGGTTTGTCTTTATATTTCTCATTTGGTCCCCACATGAACGGCCACAATGCCACCGGTCAGTTCATGGTAAAAAGCATTTTTTAACCCCGTTCGGCTGAAGATATCGCGAATCACCGACTGGTGAGGAAACTGTTTTAAAGAATCGGGCAGCCATTGGTAAGGTCCGTCCTGGCCCACACCCATTTTGCCCAGGAGAGGCACCAGCCGTTCAAAGTAGAGGTAATACAATTGCTTAAACACCGGTGCACTGGGCTTGGCCAATTCCAGAGAAATGACTTTCCCGCCCGGCTTTACCACCCGCCTCATCTCGGCAATGCACCCTTCTATATCGGGCACATTCCTTAAGGCCAAGCCGATGGTGGCACAATCGAAGGTATTATCCGCAAAGGGCAGTTCCATGGCATTTCCCTGAACAAACTCAATGCGGTTTTTATACGGGGTTTTCGCTACGTTCTCAACGGCTTTGGCCAGCATATTTTCACAAAAATCCAGGCCCACTACCCTGCCGTTGTCGCCCAGCTTTTTAGCCAGTTCAATACTTAACATACCGGTGCCGCAACAGACATCCAGGGCGGATCCTCCGGGCTGCAGTCCCCCTTGGGCCACCGCAAACCGTCTCCAGTACTTGTCCCGGTTAAAGGATAAGGTGGTATTTAACAAATCATAACGATGGGCAATGGTAGAAAAAACGCCGTGAACAAATTCTTCTTTATTTTTTCCGCTATATTGCTGCAAAACGGGTTCTCCCTTCAAAAATAATCAGACAACCATTCTTATAGAAGATTGATCCGCGGAACCCGAAACCCTGAGCAGCTTCTCCAGCAGCGCTTTTTCCGGGCGTTCAGGTAATTTCTCCAACGCCTTCAGGGCTGTTTCGGAGTATTTGATCACCCTCTGGTCATAAATGCCCCTGCGGGTAAGGCCGTAAACCATGCCCAGAGCCAGACCAAAATCCTGGAGACAGGCCTGCTCCCATTGGGACGCCCCGGCTAAATCTGCTGCCAGTTTGGCCGCCCCGGCCATTAATTCAGCATTTTCTAAACGAACAATTTCGTTAAACAGTTCAGGATTTTCCGTAATTGCCAGGAGGTTCCTTTTATGCAGTATACCGCCTTCATGAATCAGGGCGATAATTTCTGTCAAAGGTCTCAAATAAGTTACCAGATTGGCGTCACAGAGGCTGGTGAAGAATTTTCCATATAAATAGTCCCCCACCAAAACCGGAAACTGCGTGCCATCCCGGGGGTCCTGCGGCTCTATGCCGGGTTCCGGGCCTTCGGGGATGCGGGAATGAATTTGCGAGGCCATAAAAATAAACTGTATGATGGCTCCCAGGGAAAGCACCCTGGGTGAAAAACAACGATAAAAACGGGCCACCAGAATTACCAAAGCCGGACGAATCACCGGGTCCGGCGGGGCAAATTCCAAATGAGCGTAATTTCCCAAATGTCCGGCTTTGATGGTTAATTGTTCTTTAATCATCTGGTGAACGGACTGAAGTTCTTCTTTAACCGTTGCAAATAAAGTGCCTGACAATGATATGCCCCCCTAACTGGTGCTTCGCTTATTCTTATTTCGTTAAACAAGGGGTAATTTCCTCCCTTAAGGGGACACAAAAAAACCAGCGGGCCTCGCTCTATCTCTTTAATAGGCAAGGCCCGCTAGTCTTTACTACGCTTGGTACTAATAAAAATCCCTCCTATGAGTTTACAGCCACCAAACGAGGCTCCATCCCAGGCAGGATTCCCCTTTTTGTTTCTTGAGCAGCCATGTCCTTAGCGCCAAATTCTCTGGTTAAAAAGTTACAGGCATCCCAGGGATTTACTGTATCGCCACAGGTAAAGACGTCTACCGCGGCATAACCCAGTTCCGGCCAGGTATGGATGGCTAAATGACTCTCACTAATTACGACAACCCCGCTAACTCCCTGCGGACTAAATTTGTGAAAAACAAACTCGCGGACCTCAGCCCCCGATTCCAGTGCTGCGTTCACCATAATTTCCTCAACTCTTTTCACATCGTTAAGGATATTAAATTCACAGCCATAGATTTCAGCCAAGACATGGCGGCCCAAAGGTTTCATTTTTGTTATCCTCCTCCATTTCGCTCATAAAATGATTGGAACCAACAAGCCTCCGGTTCTTTTGAGGCCGGCCAATTCCAACCAAAATCAATTTTAGCATAAACTTCTCGATTGTCAATAAAATTATGCTAAAAATATACCTTTATTTGGCTTATTACCTTAATAACACCATATTTCACGAAATAGGTCTGTTTCCCTTACTTTTCGGCGGGTTTTTCTCTAAAATGCAACTACCCCGGCCATGTCCGTGGCCGGGGTAGTTGGCAAATAACTCGGATTTTCAAAAGATTTTACGTTGCTTCCTTCCCTCGGGTCTTTTGTTCCGTTAGGATCAAATAAGCCAGGGGAGGAACTCCGAAAATCATGGTGGTGGCTGCAGCTACAACGCCTGAATCGTTAAAGGCGAAAGCCACCAAGGCACCGGTTACCACTCCAATAAATCCTTTGAACAGATAAGCGTACTTCTTACGGATGTGTTCCATAATGCCCCGGGGCCGGTAGAAAAACAAGGCCAGAACAGCTAGACTCAAGATTAGCACTCTGCTCCAAACGGTATAGCGCAGCAGTTTCATGTTCATCTGCCACTTGCGCTGAATAATTTCCAAGGCCTGTTCCGGTCCGGAGGCAAGAATCAAGGCAGCGGTATTGCCCATATGGGAACGCAGGTCCGGCGGCCGGGTTAAATCAAAGGCGATAAAACCGGCTACAGCTCCCAGAACCAGCAAGCCAATCAGCAACAGGACATGGAGCCGGAGACGCACTCCCACCAATAAGAAAAAAGTTACTAAAAAGGCCGAAGTCATGGCAATGGCGCCACCCACATTGGTTCCCAAATGGGGAGCAGCCATGGTATAGATGGCAAACAGAAAGATAAAACCGGTAAGGGCAATGAAAGGCTTCTTCCATTTTTCCCAGTATTGGATGGAGGCCGTAACCCCAATAATCAGAGAGCCAATTAAAACACCCATATATTCATTGCCGATGCCATAAAAGCGCGCTCCCACAATGGGGTCATAACTCAGTAAAGCTTGTTTCTGCAGGTAAGATCCATTGAGGATATCTCCTAAAATAATACCGGCGCTGGCAATACAAATAAAAATAAAGGGAGCCAATCCCAGCCTCCGGTTGGCCAGGATCGACAGACCTGCTATAACCGAGGTCATGACGATTAATTCCAAAGCCATAACCGCCACGGACGGATTGGGCAGCAGCGGCATCAGCAGTTCGGCCAGGGGTACAGCCATGACCAAAAGTAAAAAAGGTTTAATGATTTCGGCCATATGCCGTTTAAAAAAGATGCCGTAAAGGGCCACCAGCAAAACAATGATCTGCACCAGCACATAGGCCGATTGCAGGGGCGAACGGGCCTGATAGGTGGTAACCAGGCTTTGGTTTAAATCAATCAGGTAATCAAAAGGATTTCCTTTAAACTGCATATCGGATGACAAAAAGGACCTTCCGGACATATCCACTGAGGAAGGGAGATCCAGTGCCTTGAGCACCGTGGGAGCAATATCCGTATTCATCACAATACCGTCCCGCTTGGTGGTCCCCGAGGTTAACAGGGTTCCCGGAGCAAATCCCGGCCCCAGGGCAAAAACCGGAGTTAAATTCTGGCTTTGCTTTAAGGCGTTGCTGGTAGGAGTGGGTGTCACCACCAGCAATATTTCTTTGGTTAAATCCACATTTTCCAGTAAATTCCCCACAAAGCCGTCGATATCGGATAAAACCTGGGCCCGCTGGCGGGCATAGGTCGGATCGGTTCCTTTGTCCCTTTCTTCATGAATACGGGTAGCGTCCCCTGTTTCAACCACAATCAGGGAAGCCCCCTTTTCCCGATATTCAAGAATTCTTTTCATTACCTCATCAAAATCCGTACGCCACGCGCCCATGACCTCGGGCTGGTGCCTCACCACTTGTTCATCCACCACGCCCCAATCGGTCAAACCCCGGCTGTCCATGCTGATGGTAGTGGCCAGGCGCCTTTGCACGCCCGGGGTATCGGCATTACCAATAACGGCTGTTTTTAAATGGGCCTGGTGCAGGTTCTCTCCCAGGGCGCCCGGCTGGGCGGGATAACGCAAAGCTTGATTAAGACGCTGCAATTTTCCAATAGACAATTGTACAATGCTTGCCGGCGGGGATTCTATTCCTGTACGTCTTAAATATTCCTCGGCGGCAGTGGAATTTAAAAATTCTTCCTCCCTGCCAAAGCCGCTGTAAGCCTCCCCACTGCCAACCAGATGAGCTCCGCCGCCGATGGAAGGGTAGGTATGCTCGGAATAAATGCCTGAACCGGTGTTGTTGTTCAGCAAACCCACGGAACCCCGTTCCGTCAGACCCTTCAAGTAGACCAGCGGCTGCTCTTGGTAATCATCGATACTCACTTTATCGATGATTACCAGGATCACCCGTTCCGCCCCGGCAGTGGATTCAGCCCCGATGACCCTCTGAGGGGCAAAAAAAATAACCATACATAAAATTAAACCGGCAAGAATTTTATGCCAGTAAGAATGCCCCAATCTCATCCCTCCACATCTGTTCTGTGTTGCTTGCCTTCGGTTGAAATGGGATTGGACGGAATACCGAGTTTCTTTTCTCCCATTAACTGCTGATAAAGTTCCATGGTCTTATTTACCATGGCCTGAACCGTAAATTTTTCCGTTACATGCTTACGACCGCAGTTGCCCATTCTGAGCATTCGTTCCCGCTCTCCTAAAAGGCCTGCCAGAGCAATGGCCAAGGCCTCGGGATCCCTTGGCGGTACCACCAAACCGGTTTTTCCTTCCACAATGGCCTCGGGAATACCGCCTACCCGGGTGGCCACCACCGGTTTACCGGCAGCCATGGCTTCCAGAATGGTAAGAGGCAGTCCTTCCGTAACCGAAGGCAAGACAAAAATATCCAGGGTAGCCAATATTTCCGGTATATTTTCACGCCGGCCAGCAAAGGTCACCCTGTTTTTCAGTCCCAGTTCCGCTGCCTCCTGCTCCAGTTCCTCTCTCAGGGGACCATCCCCCACCACCAGAAAATTCACCTGATAATCCTTTAACAGGGAAGCTGCTTTAAGAAAATAACTGACACCCTTTTGGGGGGCCAAACGGGCGATGGTGCCAATAACCGGTCCCAGTTCCGGAATGGACAAACTCTGCCGGACCGTGAGCGTATCCAGTTTCAGATTAAATTTATCCGTCTCAATGCCATTATAAATGGTTGTCAATTGCCTGGCCGGCAAACTCTCCTGTTCCATAAGTTCCTGTTTTAGCGCATCCGACACGGTGATGATGCGGTCCGTAAGACGGGCTAAAAAGCGCTCCACCATGGCAAATAAATTCTTTTTCCAGCGGGGCCACTGTTCGTAAAAAATGCTGTTATGGGCGGTAAAGACCACCACCGGCGTTTTAACAATGGCTGCCGCCAAACGGCCCACCAAGGCTCCCTTGGAACTATGGGCATGCAAAATAACCGTTCCGGAAGAATGCAGGTACTTAACCAGGCTTTTAACCGCGGCGTAGTCTTTAAGCGGTGAGAGTTCCCCAACCAATGGAATGGGAGTGGTTTTGATCCCCAGGGCAGCAAGTTCCGCCCACAATAGACTGTCTTGAGGGCAAGCCACCGTAACATCAAACCGGGTATGATCTGTAAGCCTCACCAGATCCAGCAGATGGTTTTTCATCCCGCCGGCGGCGGGCCTTACCACATGTAATACTTTTATTTTAGACAATGGTGTCACCCCTGCCGAAGATATGGTTATCTTTTCCACAAGTACCCAAGGCTATCCATTTTATACATTCTTTTGTGTATTCGCCGTCCTTTGTTTATTACCTTCCCCGGAAAAGAACAAAAAATAGGGCTTTCATGCAAAAGACCACCATCGCTGGTGGTCATGCTGTTAATTTAATTTAATTGCTTCGGTTGGGCACCCTTCTGCCGCTTCTTTGGCCTGCTCTTCCTGCCCATCGGAAATCTCATCGGTAATGGTATGCGCCTTATCGTCGTCATTCCAGTCAAAAACCTCGGGACAAACATCAATACAGGCCCCGCAGCTAATGCAAAGGTCCTGGTCTACCACTGCTTTCATGGTAACACCTCCATTCAATTTAGCAACCTTATTGTTGCTGCCAACACCGGAAATTATACCCGTTTCTGGAGATTTTTAACCATGAATTAAAGCAGGCAGACAGCGCGTACAGGTCCAGGTGCTTTCTCCATTTAAACGCATGGGGATGAGGGCTTGTTGGTGATCCTCAGCACCACACCGGTGACATTTTATTTCCACTCCCGGAGGCAGCCCCGTGCCTTTTTTCTCCCGGTTTTTCAAATGTTCTTCCACCGCCTGGTGGTCAAAGTCCGGTGCTTCACGCTCCTCAATGGACAGGGCCCCGGTGGGGCAGGTCCCTAAGCAAAAACCGGCTCCATCGCATAGTTCCTCCCGCCGGACGGTAGCCTTACCGTCTACCAGTTCAATGGCTCCCTCAGCACAGGGAGAAACACACTTGCCGCAACCATTACAGAGATCCTGGTCAATTTTTACAATTTTTCTTTTATTCATGCTTCGACTCCTCATGCAATAAGTTATTTTTTATTTTAACCGAATGACATCCCAATTATATTGTCAAGTAAAAGCCTGCTTTTATCCTTTAATAATGATTTCTTCCGGTATCCACCCTCTTTTCTTCATCCAGCCCAATGCCGGCAAATAACTCTTTTAGTTTTAAAAAATCCTCAACACTCATCAGTTCACTATTGGCATAAAAGACTCTGCCCGCATTATTTACAGCACCCCAGGTAAATTTGACAATCTCTTTGCCGGTTCCTTTGGTTGTTTCCGTTTTTAAAAACAGTTTAACAGTCATGGTAACCCTCCAAATTAACCAATTAACTACCCGTTACGGAGTGACTGCACTCCCTGCTTTATTATAGCAAGATTCATCCTTTATAAACAGTTGTCCGGGATTTTTTGCGGGAAGACGCCAAAATGGTCGGTTACTGTATAAAAATTTAGAAGAACGGGTTGCCCCGTTCTTCAACCAAGAGCGTTACTATTCGCAGTCAGAGGACATGCTGCCGCAGCCATCGGAGGATGAACTGCAGTTATCCGCACAATCGTTGGCGCTGGATTCCAGTTCTTCCTGGGCCTTGTTGGCGCGCTTTTCCTTAGCCATCAATGTAACACCTCCCGTACTATTTTTATCCGTAGGTGTTATTATCAAACATGTTATTTTTTTCCATTTTTACCCCGTACCAATTTTTTCTTAGGCATTGCCTGGCTCTTTTTTCTCTGGATCTTAACAATGATAAAACCGGTCAGCAAAGAAATCAGCAATTTAATCAACAAATCCTGATATAAAACCCCTTTGGCCAGCTCTAACCAGCCACCACTAAATCCCGTCTTAACCGTAAAGGCCTGAATGGCCGTAATGGTAATGAAAACTCCCAGGGTATGGATAAATAGCTTTTTTTGATCCATATTACACCCCACACTCTTTTTCCGGAAAGTTCAGTTGGCTGATAAATTGTTGCCGGTAGCGGCAATCTTCGGCTAATTCCAGATGTTTAAAGCGCAGACTTAATTTTTCCGCTCGCTGTCTTTCGGGATAGGATAATAAAATCATACAGGCTCCTGAACCGGCGGCATTGCCCACCTGCCTGATTTTATGCAAGGGCGCCAAACCAAGCAAACCCATTCTTAGAGCATTGGCAGGGTTTAGGTAATTGCCGAAGCCCCCGGCCAACAGCAGGCTGTTTAGCTCTTTTTCGCCTATTCCCGCCTCATCCATGAGCACTTGAATCCCGGCTGCCACAGCGCCTTTGGCCAACTGGATTTCCCGGATATCCTTTTGATGAAGATAAAGCTTATCGGTCAACATCAATTGGTTCAGTCCGTCGGCACCGGTTACCAGCCGTTGCTTTATTTTATAGGAAGTAATGGGCGGCAGCCCGGAAGCCTTGACCAGCTCACCGTCACTCTTTATAATTCCCAGCCGCAGCATTTCCGCCACCGCATCAACCAAACCGGAGCCGCAAATTCCGGTGGGCTTTGCACTGCCGATGACCTCCAGATGGACGTCATAATCCATGGTTACTTTATGGATGGCGCCGGTGACGGCGGTTTTACCGCAGGCAATGTTGCCACCTTCCAGGGCAGGGCCTGCGGGGGCGGATGCAGCCAGCAACTGCTCGCCAAACTGCAGCAGGATTTCTCCATTGGTGCCAATATCCACCAGCAACAGGGTCTCTTGCCTCTCCCCAAAACCATGCACCTGGGCTGCTGCCAGAGCATCCGAGCCAACAAATCCTCCGATAAAGGGCGGAAAATAACAGATTGCCCGGGAAACCGATTCTAGGCCCAGTTCCTCCGCCGTCCGGTAAAAAGGCCCTGGCTCATAGGGGCAAAAAGGCACCGCAGCCAAACTCTCCACCGGTAAATTCAAAACCAGATGCATCATGGCCGGGTTGCCAACCAGCACAATTTCCCTAAGGAACCGGGGGCTAACGCCCCCCTGTTCACAACATCCCAGGAACAATTGATTCAGGTCCTGTAGCACCGCTCCCCGCAGTTCTCTGTAGGCATCCGGTCCTTTGATGGCATGGGCCAGCCGGGAAATGACATCCGCGCCATAGATTCTCTGTCCGTTGACCACCGGCATCACTCCGAGACGCCGACCGCTATAAAGATCGTAAAGATACCCCACAATGGTGGTGGTGCCCAAATCCACGGCCATGCCCAGGGGTTTTTCCGCCCCATCCGCCAAATCCCGCAGGGGAATCCCGGCTTGATGCCGCAAAGCCCCTGCGGGACCTGCCAGCACGGCGGGTTCCAGGATAAAAGCCCGGGGTTCTCCTTCTTCCAGGACAACCATCTGATCCCCGCCCATTTGAATGGTCAGCGGTTGATCAATCTTGGTACGGCAGGCCAGGAATTCTTCCCCGGAAGCAGTCTGAATCCGGCACCCGCCACACCGGCCATTGCCGCCACAGGGTGCGGTCAGGGGAACACCCGCCTGTCGGGCGGCTTCAAGAATGGTTGTGCCCGCAGGAACGGCAATCTCCACATTATGAGGTTTAAAGGTAACCCTTACTTTGCTGGCAGACAATCCATCATCCCCGTAAAATCTTAACTTATCAATTCCTTAGCAATGCGAACCGCTTCCACAGCGTCCTCGGCGTAGCCATCGGCGCCAATCTCTTTGGCGTATTGCGCCGTAACCGCCGCTCCCCCCACCATCACTTTACAAGCCAGTCCGGCTTCCTTTACATCTTTAATGAGTTCCGGCATGTGAATCATGGTGGTTGTCATCAACGCACTTAAACCGATCAAACCGGCCCGATGTTCCCGGACCGCCTCGATAATACGCTGGTTATCTACATTTTTACCCAGGTCAATGACCTCAAAACCATGGTTGGCCAGCATCACCGAGACAATATTTTTACCGATATCATGAATGTCTCCTTTAACGGTAGCCAATACAACGGTAGCAACTTTTTTGGTCAGACCCTTGGCCAATGCCGGACGAAGGCATTCAAAGCTTTTGGTCATGGTTTCTCCGGCCATAATCAACTGGGGCAAGAAGTAAACGCCTTGGGCATACCTGCGGCCCACTTCTTCAATGGCGGGAATCAGTGCTTTGTCCAGCATTTCCAGAGGCCCCATGCCCTGCCCCAGGGCTTCTTCTATATAGCGGATAATATTGTCCTTATCCCCCGACAACACCGCCCGGTATAATATCTCCCGGGGAGTAGAGGCTTTTTTTTCGTCTTCCTTTTGCTTTACCGGAGCTTCAGCCCGGACCTGCTCCCGGACAATATATTTTTCAGCCCGAAGGTCCCTGCCCGTTAGAACGGCGGATGCCCGCAGGGTTTCCATCATCCGCTCCTCCTGGGGGTTTAAAATGGCGGCGTCCAAACCGGCAGACAGGGCCATGGCAAAGAAAGCGGAGTTGATTAATTTGCGATTCGGCAGCCCAAAGGACACATTGCTGACCCCCAGGCTGGTGGCAAGCCCCAGTTCCTGTTTTACCAGGGAGATGGCCTTTAGGGTTTCCGGAACCCCTTCCGGTTGGGCACTGACCGTCAGCACCAGGCAGTCGATCATGATATCCTCTCTGGGAATCCCCATTTCTTCCGCCCTGGCCACAATTTTCCCGGCCACCGCCAGTCTTTCCTCGGCGGTGGGAGGAATGCCTCTTTCGTCCAGGGTGAGGCCGATTAATGCCGCTCCGTATCGTTTGGCCAAGGGAAGGATGGTTTCCATACTCTGGTCTTCACCGTTAACGGAATTAATAATCGCTTTGCCATGGTATAGTTTTAGGGCATGTTCAATGACCGCCGGGTCGGTGCTGTCAATACACAGAGGCGCATCCACCAAAACCTGCACCGCATGAATGGCCCTTTCCATGGCCGCAATGGGGTCTACCCCTCCGACACCCACGTTAACATCCAGTATTTCCGCCCCGGCCTCCACCTGGGCCAAGGCATCACGGCGGGTGATTTCTGTTTTACCTTCCTTAATTTCAGCCTGCAGGGCCTTTTTGCCGGTGGGATTCAGGCGTTCACCAATGGCCACCGGCATTCCGGCCGGGTGAATGGCAACGGTTTTAACCCTGCTGGCAACCCGCAGCCCAAAGGATTTATTCCTTGTTTTAATCTCTAAATCCTTTACCGCCTGGCTAATAGCCTTGATATGCTCCGGCGTGGTTCCGCAGCAGCCCCCCAGCAGAGAGGCCCCGTAATCCACAAAACGAGCCGCATAATCGGCCAGCACTTCCGGCGTCTCCCGAAATACCGTGCGCCCTTCCACAATTTCGGGCATACCGGCATTGGGAGAAATCAAGACCGGTAAATTGGTGCTCCGGGTTAACTGCCGGACCACTCCCTCCAACTGCCTTGGACCTACGGAGCAATTCACCCCCACCGCCGCCACACCCAGCCTTTCCGCCACCACCGCAGCGGTTTCCGGGTCTGTGCCGGTAAAGGTACGGCCGCTCTCATCAAAGGTAAAACTGGCCACCACCGGGACAGAGCCCGCATCGGCGGCAGCAATCAGGGCCGCCCGCATTTCCCCTATATCCCCAAAGGTTTCAAAAAGAATTAAATCCACTTCGGCTTCCACTAAAGCCCGGCACTGAACCAAAAACTGCTGATAAGCCTCATCAAAGCTCAAGGTGCCCAGGGGCTGCAAAAATTTTCCCAGAGGCCCCACCGAACCGGCCACCATGGCTCCGAAGGGTTTGGCGGCCTCCCTGGCCAGCCGGCCAGCGGCCAGGTTAAATTCCCGGACCCGGTCCGGCATATCATATTCCTCAAGCTTTAAAGGAATGGCCCCGAAGGTATTGGTGGTTATAATATCGGCCCCGGCCCGGAGATAAAGACCGTGAACCTCTTTTATCACCTCCGGGTGGCTGACGTTCCATTCCTCCGGACACCAGCCTGCAGGAAGCCCCCTTTCCTGCAGCAGGGTGCCCATGGCGCCGTCCACAATCAATATTTCCCGTTGCACTCTATCTTTAAAGGACAATCTGATTCTCTCCTTCCATGCTGCTTTGACGATATTGACAATTCCTCTTTGGGCAAGCCGCACATTTTGAGGCAAGCTTGTATTCTATGGCACTCCAACCCACCAGAAAAACCAGCGATTTAACGGGAGTCATCTGAAAGTGATCATTGCAGGTGATGCCCAGCCGTTCCCCCTTGGCCAGACTCAATAGGGCGGGCAGATCCTGTAAGGAAAAACCACGGCAGCCGGGCAAAAATCTGGGCGTGGGATGTAAGCCTTGCAATCTTTGTTGACGGGCAATCAGGTTTACCGTATAGTTGGCCGCCTCTTCCACCGCCACCGTCCCCACCGCATCCAGGATGAAAGCCGCGGTCATTTCGCCGGCATGCATAAACCGCTCTCCCTGCCTGCTGATCTCCTCCCCGGCCGTAACGGCAATAACGCTGATCTGTCGGCAATGAACCAGTTCATTGCTTGGGGCGGCAAGGTGGAACACCCGTTCATTCACCCGGAGAATATTTTCCTCCAGCCAAAAATGATGCATGGAAAAAAAGGCTGCGGCATGGAGCAGAGACTGCCCCAGGTTTAGCAGCGGTTTAATTTTTTCCAGGTTCTGAGCAGACAGTTCCTCGGCGGCAGGCTGACCCATCATCCGGAGCACCTGCTGATATTTAACTCTTACCGGTATTTGCGAAAGCAGCATCATCCGCCTCCATACATAAAAAAATGGGGCTTCTTGTTATCATAAGCATTTTATTGTAAAAATAACACCCCGGACGGATGAGTCCGGGGCGTAATAATTACGTCCTTCAGGCCGAGACTCATCTCTCAGGACCGCGCAGTCCTGCAGGAGTTGGCACCGCCGCCAGAATGATTGGCCGGTTGCCGGGCTTCATAGGGCCAGTCCCTCCACCACTCTTGATAAGATTCACTATTTATATTAATCGTAATTTACACCAACCGAGTCTACTTCGTCAAGAGTTTCTCTTAAAGCTGTGGCCGCTGCTTCACCGGCCACATATCCGGTACTGAAAGCCACCTGCATGTTAAACCCGCCGGTATGCGCATCCACGTCTAAAATTTCCCCGGCAAAATAAAGTTTTTTTATCTTTGTGGATTCCATGGTGCGGGGATTGATCTCTTTAATGCTGACGCCGCCGCCGGTCACGGTGGCTTCTTCCAGGGGCCTCGTGCCGGTAACCTGCAGGGGCAGCCCTTTCATTAGGGAAATCAAAGTATTCCAGCGGGCCTTTATCACTTCGCCGGCCGGTGTTTCCGGAGCCACTTCTGCCAGGTCTAATAAAACTTTAACCAAACGTTCGGGCAATAAGGAGCTTATCAGATTTTTCACGGATTTTTTAGCAGCCGCCGAAATACATTGCTGTAGATCCTCCTCCAGATTCCGGGCGGTTCGCTCTGAAAATAAGTCCAGTTTGCCCTGTAAAACAGCCGCCGGGTCCCTCTGTTTTTCCAGAGCAACAACCCGGCCAACCCGCAGGGCGCCGGGTCCGGAAAGGCCCCAGTGGGTAAAGATGACATCTCCGGATTCCGCGGCCAGTCGCTTCCCTTTACCATTATAAAGGGTTAGATTCACATTCTCCAACGAGAGCCCCTGTACCGCTCTCCCTTTAATCCACCCATCAGAACAGGTTATGGCTACCGCGGCGGGAAAAAGAGCGGTTATGCGGTGTCCCGCCTCTTCAGCCAGCCGATGTCCTTCTCCGGTGCTGCCGGTATGAGCATAGGAGAGACCCCCGGTGGCCACAATGACCCCACCGGCTGTAAACACTTCCTCACCGGCGGCCACTCCTTGGCAGCGATGATTTTCAACCACCAGACCCTTGGCGCCGGTTTCCAAACGAACCCGCACACCAAGCTGGCGAAGGTATCTTTCCAGCGCACCCACCACATCCCCGGAACGGTTGTTTACAGGAAAAATCCGGCCATGATCCTCCACTTTGGTTTTAATCCCAAGCTTGCCGAAGAAAGCCCTTACCTGCTGGCCGGAAAACCGGTGCAGGCTGCTGTAAACGAATCTCCCGTTACCGGGAATATTATCTACCATTTCCGGTATATCGGCGGCATTGGTCAGATTGCAGCGTCCGCCACCGGTAATTAACATTTTTTTGCCCAACTGCCGGTTTTTCTCCAGCAGCAGGACTGCCGCCCCGCATTCCGCCGCCCTGGCGGCAGCCATCATGCCCGCCGGACCTCCGCCTACCACCACAACATCATAATCCTTACGCAAATACACCGTCTCCCGATTTCTTTAATCAATGATTGTTGAATATAGCTTAACACCATCGATCCTTCCATATAACCCATTCTAGGACCAATGGTATAAAAACGGCCCGGACGCGGGCCGGGCCTGTATTTAGACGTTAAATCTGAAATTAATGATATCTCCGTCCTGGACGAGATAATCCTTCCCTTCCAACCGGAACATGCCCTTTTCCCGGGCCTTGGCCATGGAACCGGCCGAGGTCAAATCGTCAAAGGCAACCACTTCAGCCCGGATAAATCCTCTCTCGATATCCGAGTGGATTTTCCCGGCGGCTTTTTTAGCATCGGTTTGACGTTTAATGGTCCAGGCCCGTACCTCGTCTTCCCCGGCAGTCAGAAAGGAAATGAGCCCCAAATAATCGTAAACAGCCCGGGCCAAACGATCAATACCAGGCTCACTGATGCCCAGGTCTTCCATAAACAATTGCTTGTCTTCCTCCGGCAGTTGGTTAATCTCCATTTCCATCCGGCCGCAGACGGGCAGAACGGCAATCCCTTTCTGAGCCGCGTATTTTTCAACTTCCGCCTGGCCCGGGTAGCTTCCGGCACGGAATTGATCCTCATCAATATTAATCACCAGCATCATGGGTTTTTCCGTAAGGAAGGCATAATTTCTCAGGGTCAATTTTTCTTCCTCACTGAGGTTCAACTGGCTGATGGGAGATTCTTCTTCCAGGGCAGCCAGACATTTTTTCAATACTTCCAACTCAAAGGCATTTTCTTTGGTAATTTTTTTACCGGACTGAATGCGGGCAATGCGCTTCTCCACCAGGTCCATATCGGCCAGGAGGATTTCCACGGCAATGGTTTCAATATCCCGCAAGGGGTTAATTTCTTCTTCCACATGGGGTACGTCCCCGTTGTTAAAAGCCCGGACCACGTGCACAAGCAAATCTGCATTGCGAATGGCATTTAAAAACTGATTTCCAACGCCTTTGCCCTCGCTGGCCCCCCGGACCAGTCCGGGTACTTCGCTGAATTGAATTTGAGCATAGGTGGTTTTTCGGGGCTTGTACATTTCAACCAAATAATCAATGCGTTTATCCGGCACCCGGGCGGAGGCGGTAATAGTCTCGGTTTTTCCGCTTAAGAAATTAGAGGTCTCCTGATTGGAGTTGGTAAGCAAATTAAAGAGGGTGGTTTTCCCCACCATGGGTAATCCAATGATTCCGCTGGTCAGGTTCGTTGACATTTAAACGTATCACTCCTGTAAATTTCATAACACCACAAAAGGATTTTACCACATAGGCCTCCGGTTTTCCACTGTGCCATAATAAAAGGCCGGGAAGGATTTCCCGGCCTTGCTGGATTAATAATTCTCGCAAAGCAATTCGTAGTGGGCCTGGGGATGAGCACAGGCGGGACAAAGTTCCGGAGCTTCCTTGCCCGTATGCACATACCCGCAGTTACGGCATTTCCATTTTACTTCTTGATCCCGCTTAAAGACTTTCCCTTCCTCCAGGTTTTTCAACAGAGCCAGATAACGTTTTTCATGCTCCTCTTCCACTTCGCCGATTTCCCGGAACACATCGGCAATTTCATTAAAACCTTCTTCCCGGGCAATCTTTTCAAAATCCTTATACATGCTGGTATACTCATAATTCTCGCCGGCAGCGGCCTCCCGAAGATGAGTCTTGGTATCGGTAATCCCCTTCAGGAATTTAAATAATCTTTTGGCGTGTTCCTTTTCGTTATCGGCGGTTTCCAAAAAGATGGCGGCAATTTGCTCATAGCCTTCTTTTTTAGCTGCACTGGCCCAATAGGTATATTTGTTCCGGGCCTCACTTTCGCCGGAAAAAGCTGCCTTTAAATTTGCTTCAGTTTTGCTTCCTTTTAATTCCATTTTTCAAATCCTCCTTTTAGTTATATAGATTCTCTAATAAAACTTCAGAGATATTTTTCAATTCGCTGCCTTAGGCTTTATTCCTTTCATTTTATTTTATTTTAAGCCTAAGTTCATCTTTTTGTCATAGCTTGCCCGGTATGAAAAGTTTCTTAAGGATCATAATAAAATAAACTCTTACAAAAGGGGTGTTGATATGACAGTACGCGAAGGAATGGTTCCCACCATACTAGGTGCCGCCGTTACAACCGCCGGTTTGGCTATCCGTGCTGCAAACCCCGTTTTGGGCTGGGGTATCGCTGGATTTGGCTTAGCTCATGTTTTGCTGGGCGCCATTGATCTGGTGGAACATAATACCCTGAGATTCCAAGAAGAGTTCTAACCCAACAGGAATAAGAACGATTTCTGTTCGTCAAAAACCGGCCTGGAGTCGGTTTTTGATGTTCAGGCCAAATTCTAGCTCTGGCCGCCGAAGACCTCCTGCCATTCCTTTTCCTTAAATCCCACCAATACTCTCTGACCGTCGGTTATAATGGGCCGTTTAATCAACATCCCGTTGGAAGCTAGTAATTCATAAAGTTCTTCGTCGGTTAAAAGAGGAATTTTATCTTTTAAACCCAGTTCTTTATATTTGATCCCGCTGCTATTAAAAAACCTTTTTAAAGGCAAGCCGCTTTTTTGATGCAGTTCTCTAACTTCATCCCTGCTCGGCGCCTCATGGACAATATGCCTGGTCTTAAAGGGAATATTCCTTTGTTTAAGCCAATCCTTGGCCTTTTTCACCGTGCTTCACCCGGGATAATCAAATAAGACCCATTCCATCATGGCAACTCCTCTTTAAATATTTTTATTTAACTACTAATAGGTTATCCATTATTTTCATAAATTTATCCTTGCTAAGAATTTCATGGGTTATAAAAAACCCTTTATAATAAATGCTGTAGGTAGTATAGGGTGAAGGGCAATTTTGCGCTTCTTCCCGGGAAATGATTCTTTTCTTTCCTACAGTTAAATTGTACTCTTTTGCCGCCTCCTCCACTTCCTGCACATAGGACTCTGTAAAGGGACACTGATTGGTATAAAGAATGGACAAATCCTCCTTCCCTTCAATCCTTAACTTTTGGGCATTTTCCTTAAATCGGGGCAGCGGCGCATCCTTAAATCTTTTTACCATTAATTCAAAAAAGGGCGGGGCGGTATCACATACTACAAATCCTTTTTTTAATAAAAACTTTTTATCCGCTAGATAGGGCTTTTTATTTTTGCTGGATAAAATAACGATGCCATTTTTATCTTTAGCATCCTTTATACATTCCTCCAGCAGCCGACTCCCCAACCCCATGCCCTTAAACCGGCCCGCTACCCAAAGACAGTTGATAAACATGTAATCTGGGGCAGTAATAGGGCTCCAGGCGAATTCCGCAGGAATATACTCAATAAATACCTTCCCCCGCACATTGGCTTTTATAAACTTTAATCCTTCAGCAAAGCGGCTTTTTAACCATTCCTTTTTCAGGCTGATCCCTTTTTCACTTTTTTTATCGGCCAAAGCACAGCAAATATGTTCTCTTGCAATATTTTCCTGGTTCAGAGTAATCAGTTCAATGGTTTCCTGCATATCTCCTCCGCGCTCTCTTTTGTAAGGCACCGTAAGCATATTGCTAGTATTACGGCTATTATAACCTAATCACAGTAACCCTAAAATTCCTAAACTCTTAGTCATTATACAATTAAAATATGACAACAGAATGTCATATTTCCAAAGAATCTATTTAAAACATAAAATAAAAAGGAACCGTTGTTTACACGGTCCCTTGATGGCTTCCCTTTTCCGGTCTGCACTTCCGGCAAAATCCAAAGACATTCAGCTGAAGGGTCTCCACCTTAAATTTGTATCTCATGTTCAACTCGGGTTCCAGGCCCTTCAATAAGTCTCTGCTGAATTCAACCACGTTGCCACAGCGGATACAGATTAAGTGATGATGCTGCTGACCGCCGGAACCGGGATCGCAAAGCTCATACCGTTTTCTTCCGTCACCAAAATCCATACTTTGTACCACATCATTCAGCAGAAAAAGCTCCAGAGTCCGGTATACCGTGGCCAGTCCCACATAAGGCGCTTTTTGGTTTGCCAGGCCGTGCACTTCCTCAACACTCAGATGTTTGCCCCTGTTTTCCAGCAGTACCGTTAAAATATGTTTCCTGCGGTTGGTCAGTTTCCATTGACCGTTTTTTAAACGATCCTCCACAAGGGAAATAACATTTTCCACACTTCATCACCCCGGAAATCGATGCCCCGCCTCAACAAAATTGATCGTCTCCCTGTCTCTTGGAGCGCTTCAAGGCTGCAATAGCTCCTTCCGGGCAGGCTTTTTCACAGGCACCGCAGCCAACACACAGATCCGGTTCAATCAAGCGAATGTGCTTATGAAACAAGAAATCAACTTTTCCGATGACTCCCCTGGGGCAAGCCCTGATGCATTTCCAACAGGCCCGGCAAAGCCGGGTGTTGATTATAATATATTCCGTTGCCTTCACTCTTGCTCCACGCAAGCGTCCTCTCATATTTTGTACCCACTCCGATCCCAATTCGCCTCCATTGAGTCTTACCAATCCAAACGAAGCTCTGCGTTCAATTTTACATCGTTCACTGCGGCCTCTTCTTGCTGTTTCCCCTCAGCAATCAACACAACCTTTTCCATATCTTTATTTTGATTAACCAATATGGTCAACTTCACCGCGGAGGGCTCGAAGCCGGAGAATTCTTTGGACGCTTGCTGGAAATCACGGCTGTGGTGCATTTTATGATGCTGCATTTTCCTCTGGATCAAATTTTTCATATCTCCAGGGATCTGATCGAAATTCAAGGATAAAACAATCTTTTTATCGTCCTGCTCTTCCAGTTCCATGCTGTTTAATACGTTCAGGAAAAAAGCCAACCTGGAGAGTTTTCCTTTAAACCGCCCGCCGCCGACTGCACCGTCGCCATCACAAAAGGGTCCATGGTGACTTCCATGGCTATGGCCGTGACGCATAGGATGCCAAAAGCCATGATGCCGGTGCCCGTGGCAATCCTGCAGATCAAACTCGGTGCTGCTTTCGTGCTTTATTTTCTTTCCTTGACAATCCAATTCCAGTTGCACTTTTGCCTTGGTTCGGCCATTCAACTGGCTCTTTTCAAATTCATTGTTAAACACCAGTATCTTATCCTGGTTCCTACTTCCCTCCACTGCCAGAACGCCTCGGAAAGACTCCTTTTCTTTTAATGTGCTAACCACATCGTATAAAAATTTAACCTTGTTCATGATAACGACCTCCTTGTTATTGATGAAGTCATTATAAGAAAAGGTTATAAACAGCTATTAAAACCATTTTAAAATTTTTATAAAAAAATATAAAATATTTATAAATCGTCTAAAAGGATTGGGAATTGTTATGTTCCCAAAGAATTTTTGTATTAATCATTAAAGAAATATTGCATGCTGCTCTTCTTTAATTCTCTGGTACTAACTAAAATCAGATAATCATTTACTTGCACACTGTCTGACATGGTTTTAATTACACTGTAAAGCCCTCTGCCGGTTTGTGCATGAATCATGGTGTATAGGTTATAGGGCCAGTGGGCCTGTACTTTTCGCTGGTAACAGTGGGAAACAGCCGGTTGCCGGGCCAGTTTTTGGCCCACTTCTTCAATGCTTTCCGGCGGCACCCGCCAAACAACCAAGGCATTGACCAGATAGCCTACCCTTTGATGGCTTAGGACCGGACTAATACGTTTTAGGTAACCCTTCTTTTTAAAATCATTCACTTTGGCCAACACTTCGGCTTCGTTTAGGTCAAATTGGCTTGCCAGTTCTGCGAAAGGGCGGGGTACCAGGGGTAAGCCGGACTGCAGGTGCCGGATTAGCTTTTTCTCCAAATCGGTCATCCTGATCCACCTCACTTATTTTAAAATGAACCATCAATTTAAAAAACCTTTCTGCAGGCAAATTCAACACATCGCTGATACCACTCTCAGCACTGATTTCCCCTACTATTTTTTCTACTTTATCCGGTGTCTCTGCCAGTACGGTAAACCACATGTTATACCCATGGTCACGCAGGTAATTGTGAGTAATACCGGGGTAGCGGTTGACCACCTGGGCTACTTCTTCAATACGGTGGGCGGGTACTTTAAGGGCACACAATGTTCCCTTATAACCCAATTTCCTAGAATCAAAGACGCCTCCAAACCGGCGGATAATACCGACATCCAGCATTCTCTGTAATCTCTCAAGGACTTCTGCTTCGGAAATATGGAGTTGCCGTCCAATCTCCTTATAAGGTTCTATTATAAGGGGAAACTGATTCTGTATCAGATTCAGCAATTGTTTATCACAGGCATCTAAACTCATTACCTCACCCCATTTTTTCTTGAACTCTAACCTTATTGACCATTATAGATTTAAATATAACTGTGGTTGCCGGGCAGCAAGTAAGACACTCCGTATAAAGTAAAAAGCACTACCAGAAAGCCCACAACCGCCACAATCGCCGATTTTCTTCCTCGCCAGCCGCGGGTTTTCCGGGCATGCAGATAGCTTGCGTAAATAAGCCAGGTGATGAGTGCCCAGGTTTCTTTGGGATCCCAACTCCACCAACTGCCCCAGACTTCCTCAGCCCATACCGCCCCGGTTATTAAAACCAGGGTCATGAAAGGAAATCCCACTGCTACCGACCTATGCAGAATATCATCCAGCCTGTCAAGGGAAGGGAGTGAAATATAAAGTTTCTTTTGGGGATATCTCTCTTTTAGTAAGTAGATGATTCCCAGACAGCAGGAAACTCCAAAGGCGCCATAAGCAATTATGGCCGCTAAAACATGGAACGCCAGCCAGGCGCTTTGTAAGGCCGGAATCAGAGGCATCGCCTCCGAAGGCAACAGCGCACTGTAAGATAGAATCATCAATTCCAGTAATAAAACCAGCAAAGTCAATAACCTTGATGATACAGTCCCTCGTATCACCATGAAAAACAGCAGGATCCCCCAGGCAAAAAGCAAAGTAAATTCGTACATATTGGCAAAGGGCGGCCTTCCCGCCACCAGGCTCCTGGCGATCAAGGACAAGGTTAAAAAAATAAAGGCTGCCGTTATAAGCCACCCCGGCATTAATCTATTGCTTTTATTCGGCCTGTAGACAGAGGTTAGACTTAAAAAAAAGGCTATTAGCAGCAAGATATAGGCTGTACCGGTAAGATTTGTCTCCATTATGGCTTCTCCCCCCGCCGCTTGTTTTTGTACGGTACCAGGTAGCGTACAGCAAGGCCCCCTAACAACAGGGCAAAACCACTAAAAACCACGGCTGTACCCTTATCCCGTTTCACCTCTAGTCCCGTGAAATACCGGTAACTATAAAAAGTAACCGGATAGCCCCGGAGTTCTTTGGTCTCTCCTGGAGCCAAGTCCCGGGCAGCCAGGATCTCTTTGCCTTTAACCAAGGCGCAGACCAGTTTGGGATTACGAAGCATGGGCGTTTTGCTCTGCAGCGTTTTACCCTGCTCGTCAAAGTCAGGAATAAACAGGATTTTTAAATGAAGCTTTTGTTTTGCATCCAGAAGAATTTCCTTGCCGTTAGCCAACTCAAAGGATACCGCTTTACCGGCTACCTCTACCTGGCCATGAATTAAATAACCATAACTTTGCTGATAGATCTTTATTCCATCCCTTGTAAAAGGATGGTTAACACTGATTTGTCCCTGTACTTTTTTGCCTGCTTCGGTGGTTAGGGAGAATTTACTCTGGTATTGCTTTGGTTCATGGTTTTCGTAAAAGTCAATTTTGAAATCTGTTACCTTCAGCTTTATATTAGGGAAGTTTCTATCCGCAAGTTGAACCGAGTCGCCTACGCCCAGTTCAATGTAACTTTTGTTACCCGTTAAACCGGAAATGAGCGACCCGGTAAAAATCACTAAAATACTTAGGTGTAAAATGACTGAGCCGAATTGCTTGTAATCGGTCATCTTTTTCATTCTCTGTACTGAGCAAAATAGCACATTGATACATAAAAAGAGCCCTAGACCGATGAACCACCACGAACTGTAAACCTTATTCAAGGACAACATCAAGATGATTGATCCCAGAAATTTACCCTGATGTTTCACGTAGTAAGCCGGTTCCTGCCCCTGTGATATGAAACTGCCAATGGAGGCTAGGGCAGCTAGCAAGAGTAAAAGAAAAAGTCCCGTCTTCATCGAGAAAAGAAACCTAAAAAATTCATTTTCCCCGGGGTTGCTGTCATTACCGCTTTTAAACATAGGCTCACTCCGTAATGGATTCCTTGGTATTCATCCAAATGCTTTAATCTGTTTTTCGAATCATCTATGTCTCTATGGATGATTCATTTAGGCCGGCAGGTCCTTCTGCCTGATCACCTCTTGATAAATCACATCCAAACCGGGCTCTTCCACTTTAAAATCTGTAAAGCGAATACCCTTTGCCAGCAAGCCCTCCAGTACTTTTCCCTTCTCATGTAAATTACAGGTAACAATCAACCGGTTTTGCTCTCCTTTCACACAATGCAGTCCGCTGTCTAAAAGCAGCCTTAAACCGTGAGCGGCAAGCTGCTCTGCTAATTCCACCTGCAGGGTAACTTTTAAATGGTATTGATCCTGCAATTGCCGGATGGTACCGGCAGCAACCATTTGACCCCGACATAGAATTGCCACCCGGTGAGCCAATTCCTCAACGTCATCCAGGTTATGAGAGGAAAAGAGAACGGTGGTTCCCGACCGGTTCCAATCACGGATCATCTTTTTCAGCCACCAGACACCCGAGGGATCCAGCCCGGTAGTAGGTTCGTCCAAAATTAATAATTGAGGGCGGTGAATAATGGCCTGGGCCAGACCTAAACGCTGCTGCATGCCTTTTGAGTAGGTTCCTACCCTTTTATGCATGGCTTCTTTCAGGCCAACCTCTTCCAGCACTTCTTCGCACCGTTCTTTGCCTAAACCCTTTATTTGGGCATAAAACTGCAGGGTTTCCCAGGCCGTTAAATTATCGTAAAAATTCATGCGTTCCGGCAGATAACCAACCTTTCTTTTAATCTTTAATAAATTCTGCTCATAGGTACAGCCGTCGATCACCAATTCACCGGCATCGGGACTGACCAAACCCAAAATCATTTTAATCAGGGTGGACTTGCCGGCGCCATTATGACCTAATAAAGTAAAGATTTCTCCCCTGGGGATCTGAAAAGAAATTCCATTGACCGCTGAAAAATTCCCATAGCTTTTATTGATGGAGCGAACTTCCAAAATATTATTTTCAGTACTCATATTTCCTCACCTAATAATCCTGTTTTCTATTGAACACTACTATCGACAACAGCACAGGTACAAAAATCCACAACAGGAGAGCAATGATTAGTAAAATTTCACCGGTTCCTTTGGACAAGGTACGGGTTAATGCTGCCAAGGTCGGCCCAAAGGTGGCCTCCCCGCCCAACTGCAGGATGACCAAAACCCGTACCATATCGGCGGGGTTTAATAATAACAGCGTCAGCAGCAGCGGTACCACCACAGTCACTTCCTGCAGGGAAGCCACGCCAATAGCCAGAAAATCATAAACCAGGATCATCATAAACCAGACCAAAATGGCCAGTCCCAAAGCCTGGGATCTCCTAGGGGAAAGAACAGAGATAAGAACTGCCAAACCTAAAAATACTAGTGCCAATACCACAGAAAGCAAAACAAATACCAAGTAGTCCCCCACATTTAAAAGCCCTGTTTTCCAGGTCATCAGCAGACCAGCCCCGCCAAAACCCGCAAAAATAGCTGTCATAAGGGATAAGGAAAGGCCGAGAAATTTTCCGGTAATAACCTCACTTTTATGAATGGGCTGGGTCAGCAGCACGTGCAGGGACCCACTTTCCTTCTCTCCGGCCACAGTGGATGCGCCCATTACCAACGAGATCAACGGCAGCAGATAAAGCACCAGGTTCAATAAACTGGCAGTCACCCGGTTAAAACCCTGATAACCGCCTAATCCCAACCCCGACATGCCGAAAAAAGAAATCAGTAGAGCCAGGCTGCCGAATACGGCTGCAAAGATCGTTAACCAGCGGCTGCGAATGGATTCCAGCATTTCTTTTTTAGCCACCGCCAACACATTGCCCAGACTAAAGCGGGTGGTTTGGATCCCTTTTTCCAGCTGACTCACCGTTCTTCTCCCTCTGTCTGCCGGTCAGTATCCGGTTGATGGGTTTTAGGCTTCGGCTGATGGGCTGCCTTGACTTCCTCCCAGGAGAGCAGTTTTCCGTCAATGCGATCTGCCAATTGCTGCGCCTCTGCTTTTTTAGACAGAGCTGCGATTCCCGAGGACATGGGGGTGTCCAATCGTCCTTTGACAAAATAGGCTTTATCGACCTTTAGCCATTCCTGCGTCTGATAATCCGTGACATAGACGGCCTTAAGGTTTTTCTCTGTATCGCTGTTTTTTTTCAAGTAAGAAATCATACAGCCTATGTCGTCAAAATTAAACACCTGCCCTTGGCTGTCAATGAATTGACCCGCAAAATGCAGGTCCACAATGCTCATTTTACAAGCATGACAAATATCCAGAGAGGGATCGATGGGATGGGCGGCAACATCCACTTCCTTTTCCGAACAGCCGGCTAAAACCAGACATAGTCCAAAGAACAATATCATTTTTTTCAACATGCTTATTCACTCCTTGAAATCCAATACCAGTACCTGCGATGTAAACCAAAGGCCCAGCTGAAAATGGCCAGAGCGATCAAAAACATTAAGAGAGAGCACCATCCCAACCAATGATTGCCTATGGGTTTTTTCTGGTAGGCAAAATCCAATGGCTCCATCCGGGCTGGTTTCGACAAAGGATAGCGATCCTCTACCTTTGGTATATCAATGACCGGAAACATCCTCTCGGAAAACTCCAGGGCCGTAGCGGCAGGACTGTTAAGGAACAAGCGAACTGCCGGGGATTTTGCCATGAGATAAGTAAAGGGATCGCCGGTTTTGTGCGGAATATCCCCGATACCGTCCCGGTCCAGGTCAAATCCCCGGTAATCATGCCAGTAGTTGCCCTTACCCTGGGCATAGAACCGGTTGCCGTCCCCTACCCGTCCGGTTATCATGGCCACCTGCTGGAGATTATCCATGAAATTGTTCTCCACAAATAAATTGTCGGAAGAACTGGAGATTAAATCCAGTGCCACATCGTTGCGATCCAGCAGGTTGCCCCGGAAGACGTTATGCAGGGATGTGTCAAAGAACAGCCCCCTGGTATTGTCCACCATTAAGTTGCCCTGGGCCACACTGTGGTCGCAAGTGGCAAATAAAATGCCGTAGGCCCTGTGACCCCTGCTGTGAGCAAAAACGTTATTTTTTAAAACAATGCCTTTGGAAAACATCAGCGCCGCTCCGGCCACATTATCGGTCAGCAAGTTTTGCTCAAAGTAATTCTCGTCGGAGTACATGTAGTGAATGCCATACCGGACAAAGGAAATTTTGTTGCCGATTAAACGATTGCCCTGGGCATAGTTAAAATAAATACCATCCCGGGTTTGGGTAATGACATTGTGATTAATTTTATTTCCGGAAGCCGCAAACAGATGGATGCCATCCCCCGTCTCACCGGCGAAACCCGCATGTAGGCCGGCCAACGGCTCCTCCGTTTCATCCTCCTGGGCGGCTGCTTTCTTCTGCCTTCCCTTAATCTCGTTATGGGTGATAATGTTGTCCGTTGCCCGGTCTAAATAGAGTCCAAAAAGATTATTTACCAGACGGCAGCCTTCAATGGTTACTCTCTGAACCGATTTTAACTTGATACCCGCGTCCGCCTGCTCCAATTGCTTGCCGCTGCCGGTGATGGTAAAGCCTTTAATCGTAACACCGTTGGCCAGAACGGTCAGCACATCTCCGTTTCCATTCCCGTTAAGGACCGGATGATCCACGCCAATCAAAGAGACCGCCTTTTTTATTACAAGCCCTCCCCGGTAATGGCCGGGATGGACTTGAATGGTATCCCCGTCTTTGGCTTCCTCCAGAACCTGCTGGAGGGTGCCCACCGGTTCCCCGGGTTTGACCTCGACGGTAACGGCGGCCACCGGGCCGGCTCTCCCCAAAGTTAGCAGGAGGATTGTGAAGAAGCAGAGGAGGATTTTTCGTCCCACTGTCTGAACCTCCAAAGACTGATAAACATAAGCAATATTGCGATTCCCAGTAAATAGCCGCCCAGGCCAAACCCTGTATAGGTCATAAAATTAGCCAGCTTATTGGTTCCAATAACCGGCGGTACAAAGGGAGGGATTTTAATGGGCGCATTAGGGTCCAGGTCGGTGCCAAACTTGTGCAGCCAGTGGAACATACGATAAAGTCCCAGGGCACCGCCAAAGGAAGCCGCAACGGTGGTAAAAATAGCCAGTCCGTTGTGCCGTAACCATGCGGTGAGTGCTGCTAGAAAAGCTACGCTGCCAACCACCCAGGGAATTATTTTCAGTTCGGGAAAATTTGCCTCATTAATTTCCTTCATCCCGATATAATGGTTAAGATTATTTAAAATGTCGATTCTGCCGCCAATCTTGTGGGCATAAACACTCATATTCAGTCCTTCCGGATACTGGGGTGCCACCAAATCCATGGACCACCAAGGGAAGAACAAAGATACTCCAAGTAAAACAGCAGCCAACAAATACAAGATTCTACCCGTATTGTTAAGCCTGCCATATAAAAATTTTATCACCATCATTCTCCTCTCCCTTGCAGGGCGGGTAAAAATAGCCGGGAGGGATCTGCGGAAAATACCGCAGGTTCCCGTCCCAAGATCATCATTGTTTGGGCTTTACCAGCAGGAAGCCCTGCATTTCCTGGTGAAGAGCCGAACAGAAGTTGGTGCAGTAATAAGGGAATACCCCCGGTTTTTTGGCAATAAACTCGATCTTTCCGGTTTCCCCGGGCTGAGATTCCAGGTTGAGGTCGTAGAACATGATACCCAAACCGTGGGTGATATCCTCATCCAGGTCGGTGTTGGTGTAGTAAATGGTAACGTGATCACCCTCGTTCACTTCAATCTGGTCGGGGTAATACCGACTGCGGTAACCCATCATATATACGGTTACTTTGTTGCCGCTGCGAACCACCCGGGCATCCTCTTTCTTATAAACAACCCCTTCCCGTTTCTCATCCTTGGGATAAACTTCAATGGTTTTAATCTTATCCGCCTTGATCATTTGGGCGTAATGGGGTTCCGGGTCAACCGGGTTATCGTAGAGAATCTTCATCTTTTGGGATGTCAGGTCCACCAACTGCATGGATTCCGGATGGGAAGGACCCACAGACAGGAATTTGTCCTTGGCCAGTTTGTTCAAAGAGACCAGGTATTTACCATCCGGAGAAACGGTATCCCCTTCGGCAGCGGACAGGTGACCGGGAGAGTAGTGAACGGTCACTTTGTCCTTCACTTTAAAATCCTTCAGGGACCATTTGGCTACAGCACTTTCTACAAATAATGTGGTGTAGGCGTTTCCTTCATTGTCAAACTGCGTATGCAGGGGTCCCAGACCCACTTCTATTTCCGCCACCCGTACATGCTCATAATTCACAATGGGTAAACCCCGCTCCTCACCTTTTAAGTCCTTATTCTTAACGGCTTCCATAAATTTTTCAAAACTAAATACGGTAACGGTGGGAGAAAGTTTGCCATTGCCAATAAAATATTTTCCATCGGGAGAAACATCCACGCCATGGGGACTCTTGGCACAGGGCACCAGGTAGATGGAGCCGGGCACCTCACGGGGATCAATCACCTTGGCCCCGCCGATTTCTTTATACTTGCCTTCTTTGGCCGCCTGCTCCAGCAGCTTCCAGTTGAGGGCTACGATGTAGTCCCGCTCCCGCTGGGAGGCGTTGACTTCCAGTAAGGTAGATGCTTCTTCGGTGTTATAGGTAGTTAAAAAGGCCCACCCGTCACTTACTTTTTTACCGGCGTCAGACAGGTCATAGGACCAGGGCGGCAGCAGCAATTCCCATCCCACGCTCATATGCCCGTTCTTGGGATCAATGGCCACCGCTGCCAGCAGACCCATATATTCTTCCTTAAATTTGTCCAACGGAGCATACTTGCCATAGGGAATGGGACCGGCAAAACGGGAAGCCATCATAAAGTACTCACTGTTGGGAGTAATAAAAGCCGAACCGTGGGGGCCGTAAATATTGGGAATAGGCCCCAGGATTTGTTCGGTGGTAAAGGTTTTCAGGTCAATTCTGGCCAGGCGGCTGTTGGCATTGTCATTAATAAACAGCCAGCGACCGTCATAATCCCCTGCGGTTTCACTAAGGGCCGGGTGATGAGCGTCGCCCCAGGTGTACTCACCCAGCATTTTTTTACTTTCTTCGGTCCAGCCGTAACCTACGGCAGACTCTTTGGAAAAGACGGGAATCGTCCGAAGCCGCCGCATGGAAGGCACACCGTAAACAAACACGTTGCCGGAGTGCCCGCCGGAAGCAAAGAGATAATACTCATCCAGTTTACCCGGTGGCACGTAGGTCTTTAAAGCGGCTTCCACCACTTCTTCCGAAACACCGTCTTTGGCAGCGGTCGCCCCCAAAGTGGTAGTGGCGCCTCCGTCACCTGTGGCAGAGCCAAAACGTGCCGACAAAAATACCGCCATCACTATACCCACCACCAAACCGGTGATGGCCAGAGCAATTTTTTTATAATTGTCTTTTTCCATATATCCGCGATCCTCCCACTTGCCAAGCAGCTGTTGTATCCTTTAACCTTTGTCCATTCCCTGCGTTACAGGGTGGAACCCGGATCCTCCTGCTGGTCAGCTGCTTTTGTCAATAACTCAACAATCTGTTCTTTTTCCTTGTCCGTAACATTCTTAGTAGGCAGTACCTCAGCCATGACTCCTTCCGGCTGCTGTAAAAATTCCGACAAGGGTTTGCCATACTTGTTCGGTACATTCTTAAAAGCACCGGAGAGGTCCGGCCCGGTGGCTCCACCGACTACCTTTAGCGCCGAAATGGTATGACACTGAATACAGCCCCGGGTTGAAAAGATTTCGGTGTCCATCTTGGAAGCATCCGTTGCAGACGGCTCTTTGGCCGCTGTCTGCTGAACCTCGGAACCGGCTGAGGCTTGGTCCGCCGTTTTTAGCCCGGCGTTATAAACCAGCGCCGGCTGCCGGTCCACTTCCGGCGCATATTTTGGTGCGGCAGCCACAATACCCGTCAATCCGGTGAGATAACCCAACCCTACAAAGGTAAGAAATAGCAGTACCCCTCCTTTGACTTTTGCCTTCATCCCTTATCCCTCCTTACAAGTCCTGGTACAGCCCTTCTACCAGGGCATTCGCGCCACAATGGTTAAGCCAACCATGCCGCCCAGCATCAGCAGGGTCGCGACCATCACTTTAGGCCGTTTGGCCGGATGGTAATCCGGACTCCTGTCTAACCAGGGCAGCAGGAAGATGGCAGCAAATACCAGTCCGGGAATGAGCAATCCCACCAACCGCGGAACCAGCCTCAAAAGGCCGAACAACCATAGAAAATACCACTCCGGTAAAATGTGAGAGGGTGTCAGCACCGGGTTTGCCGGTGGTCCTAACTCAGGCTTATGCACACCGGCCAAAACCAGGACCAACCCTAGATAAGCAAAGGCCAGCGCCATTTCCGATAAAAAGTGATGAGGAAAGAAGGGTATAACCCCTTTTTTCTGCTGTTCCATCCCTTCACCCCCTTATAATCCACCGGAAATTCCCTGTTTCCGGACCATAATAAAATGAATTACCAGGAAAACAATGGTTACTACCGGCAAGACTGCAATATGTAAAGCATAAAATCTTGTCAGTGTGTAGCCGCTCACTTTACTGCCCGCCTGGGCCAGGTTGAGAAGCGTGTCTCCCACCACAGGAACAGAACCCATAATCTGCGTACCGATGACGGCAGCCCAGTAGCCCACCTGATCCCATATCAGCAGATAACCGGTAAAGCAGAAACCTAAAGTAAGCAGCAGCAGCGTGACACCGACGACCCAATTAAACTGTCTTGGCCGTTTATAGGATCCGGTATAAATAACCCGCAGCATATGCAGAATGACTAAAACAACCATTAAATTAGAACAAATACGGTGGACCGAACGGACAACCGCTCCCAGTGCCACCTCATCCGTAATGAATTTTACGCTCTCATAGGCCGCTTCCGGAGTGGGTTTGTAATAGACGGCCAGCAGGATCCCTGTAAGGACCTGTATCACAAAGGTCAAAAAGGTGAGTCCTCCAAAGCAATAGTAAAATTTTCTGGCATATTCAGGTACAGGGTGGGCTGCCACTTCCTGCAGCATTGTTTTAACATCGACATCCCGGCTTGGTGTACTCACCGCTTATACCACCTCCCGCTGAACCATAACCACATCTTTATCCACCCAGGCCTTCAGGCGGTTTAAGGGTGCCGGCGGCGGACCGCTAACAACGTTCCCCCCGGCATCATATATCCCGCCGTGACAGGGGCAATGGAACTGTTTTTTCTGTTCATCCCAGGAAACGATACAACCCAAATGGGTGCATACCCTGGAAAAGGCCTTATATTCCCGGCCTGATTTAAATAAAATAGCCGGATATCCATCATAGATAAATTCTATGGGTTTTTCTTGAATATCCTTAACATTGGCCACTCCCATACGGGGGGGGAGCGGTTTTAAAGAAAGTGGCGGAGAAAGTACACCGGCGCTAAGGGCCAGAGGGGTGACAACCCCTACTGCCAGCGGAAAAGTAAACAGGTAACTTAAAAACTTCCGCCGGGAAAGATATTTTTTAGTGGGCTCCATCCTCATCACCTCTTTCTCCAAAATCCAGAGCCACCGACCTCCAGGCACAGATGGCCAGCGAAGCGCTGAAACACAGCAAACCGCTCAAAATGGCCACCCAGTCCCAATTCGCTGCAGCCCAGCTCCTTCCGAGCATAAACAACAAACTTAGGGAGGCCCAGGAAGTCAGACCCAAAACCGTTATTCCAGCAAAAAATCCTTTGTCTTCGACAGCAGTGTCCATGGCCCAGGCCTCCTGTAAACTGCCGGTTTTTTCGTCTTTAGACCTTATAAACCCTAGGAAATTCATCTTTTTCGCCATCACCCCTTATTTCTTATCCCTGGGATAGGTCGTTTGCAGATGTTGTTCGATCTCTTTGGCCTGATCCTCGCTCAGGAGGGCCCCAAAGCTTTTCATCAAGGTAATAATTTCGCCCCAACTCTTATCCCCCTGGTAATCTCTGATCCTGTCGGTTGAGTGGCAGGTGTTGCAGACGGAGGCAAAGGCCTGTGCCCCGGGGGTATCCGCACTGGCCTCCTGGGCTTGCGGAATGGGAACGGCATAAGGGGAAACAAACATAAGTCCCATGATCATTCCTACAAGCATCATGGTTCCGGCAAGTGTTTTCTTTAAAACCATTGTTCACCCCCCATTTAACTTTATTTTTACTTTTATAAGCCTATTGGATTTACTATCGCAAAACCTGTGCCATCTCAAAAGGGGCTTGAACAGGTCCCTTTCGGCATGATCATACCCCACAACCGGGACATTTCCGTCCCGGTTGTGGGGTATATGTGTCCCATCTCCACCCCGCCGCATATCCTCAACAATCCGCATCATTCATTAAAAGAAGCCTTGGCATTGCTCTTGCAGTATAAAGACCGGGGGTTACCAATGGATAAAAAACATACCTGCTTAGGAGGAATTTTGATGCGGCTTAAAAAGTTTAACCCTTTTGTTCTTTTGTTCATGGTGGTAGGCGTTCTTGCTCTAACTGGCTGCAGTCAGGAACCTTCCCCACCCGCCCGGGACAACAACCCGGCGTCCAGTCAAGCAAGCCAAAGACATAGCATGGTTTACGACATTCAGCGCATCCTTGAGTTGGACCCCGTAAAAATAAGAATTGTCAATGTCGGCGTGGTAAGGTTTGATGAATCCAGAGCAAAAGAAAAGGGCCAAATCGCGCTGGGGCTGGAAATTGCCAATACCGGTGACCAGGAGGTCCGTTATTTTCCGGAACAAATAACCATCAGTAATTCTTCCGGAAAAATCCTGCTGCCTGATGTAACGATTTCTGAGGAAATGAGTGGTACTTATCCTCCACAGAGAGTGATGCGGGGCTTTATCATTTTCCCCTTGGGAGAAAAAACTCCCGAAGAATTCAACCATCTAACTATAAAATTTCCCGCTGCTGTAGATCAGGCCAATCAACCCCTTGGAAACGGGTTAAAGATTGACCTTGACCTAAAAAAAGTGGAGACTGCCGGTTAGCAGTCTCTACTTAAAAAACGGGTAGCATGATTTTATGAATCATGATATTTCAGTTTGTGCTTTGCCAGTAATCGATGAATGGTTTTCCGGTCCACGCCGCATTCCCGGGCAGCCTCCGAGATGTTTCCTCCGTGCTTCTCCAGCAGCCCCTGAAGGTATTTCACTTCAAAGGTTTCAATCCATTCGGACTTGGCCTGGTGAAAAGGCATCTCCAGATTCGGGGCGGACTGGAAGAGGCTACCCCTTTTTCCATTCAACCGTTCAGGTAAATCTCCGTCCATAATTTCCTTTGTTTCACACAAAGCCACTGCTCGTTCGATAATGTTTTTCAGTTCTCGGACATTTCCCGGCCAGTTGTACCGCTGAAGAAGTTCTATAGCAGCCGGTGCAATGGAGCCAATGGGTTTGCCTGCCCGTTCGGAAAAATACTGTAGGAAATGGAGGGACAACAAAGGAATATCCTGTGCCCGTTCCCGTAAAGCCGGCAGATAAATGGTGAGGACGTTCAGGCGATAGTAAAGATCCTCCCGGAATTCACCCTTTACAATGGCCTCTTCAAGGTCCCGGTTGGTAGCCGCCAGAATCCTTATATCAACCTGAACTTCCTTCGTCCCTCCCACCCGCCGGAAGGAGTGCAGTTCCAAAGCCCTCAACAGTTTTGCCTGCAGTTCCCTGCTCATCTCCCCCACCTCATCCAGAAACAGGGTTCCCCGGTCCGCCACCTCCATTAAACCGGCTTTGCTGGTATGGGCGCCGGTAAAGGCACCCCTTTCATGCCCGAAAAGTTCACTCTCCAGAAGATTATTGGGCAATGAAGCACAGTTTACGGCCACAAAGGGGCCGTGTTTCCTCCTGCTGTTGGCATGGATGCTGCGGGCGATTAATTCTTTTCCGGTGCCGCTTTCCCCCAGGATAAGAATGTTGGTATTGCTGGCGGATATTTTACGGATGGTTTCAACAACCGGCTGCATCCCGCCGCCGGCCCCGATAATGTTATCAAAATTGTACTTCTCCTCCAACTGGGAACGTAAAATTTGGTTCTCTGCCTTCAAGTTTAATTTTTCTTCCGCCCGCCGGACGGTTACCTCCAGTTGATCGAAGGTAAAGGGCTTGGGCAGATAATCGAAAGCCCCTTCTTTAATGGCATTAACAGCGGACTCAACGGTTGCAAAGCCGGTTATAATAATAACCAGGGAGTCCGGCAGCATTTTCCGGGTGGTTTTGAGCACCTCAAGGCCATCCAGTTTGGGCATTACCAAGTCGCAAAGAATGATTTCAGGCTGCACCTCGGCCAGGGATTCCGCCACCCGGGTACTGTCGTTTAAGGTGGCACATTCATAACCCAGCCGCCGCAGCAGTCTGCTGGAGGTTTCCAGCATATCGTCTTCATCATCAATGATTAAAATCCGTCTTTTTCCTGACATCGTTTAGATCCCCTTCATCACTCAGCGGTAGCTTGATTGAAAAAGTTGTCCCAACTCCTTCTACACTTTCTGCTTCAATACGCCCGCCGTGTTCCTGTACAATGCTGTAACTAATGGATAACCCCAGCCCGGTCCCTTTACCCGCCTCTTTGGTGGTAAAAAAAGGATCAAATATTTTATCCATGTGCCGGGCTGAAATACCGCTTCCCCTGTCACATATATCAATTACCAATTCTTTTTTTTCGGTATTGACGGTAGTGATAATTTTAATAACGCCGCCCTTCGGCATGGCATCCCGAGCGTTAGTCAATAGATTGACCAAAACCTGATGCAGTTGTTCCTGATTGCCTTTGATGGGAGGCAAATCCCCCAACTGCACGGTAAAACATATATTTTTACGGGAGAACTGCTGCTCCAGCCAATCCACCGTTTCTAAAATTAATTCATTGATTCGAACAGGGACCACCTGCTGCAGTGACTGCCTGGAGAAAACCAACAGTCCATGGGTAATTTTGGCAATGCGGTTGACGTGTTTTTTTATAATCGCCAGATCCCTGCGCAGTGTCTCCGGCAGTGGGTTTTCCTCCGCCTCTAATTCCAGGCATTCCAGGCGTGAAAGAATATTTCCCGTAGGGTTGTTGATTTCATGGGCAAAATTGGCCGCCAGATGTCCGGCCGCGGCTAAACGCTCGGAAAGAATCAATTGGTGCTGTGCTGCTTTTAATTGACGGATGGTATTTTTCAAGTTCTGATTTAAAATTTCATTGTCCCTGTTCGCCTTTTCCAGCATCTCTTTTTCCTGTTCCAACCGGTTGAATAATCTGGCCCGCTGAATGGTGGCCGTAGTTTGATTGGTAATCGCCAGTAATAATTCCAACTGCTCCCTTTCCAGCTCGATCCTTGTGCAGCTTTTAAGTGAAAGGGTGCCAAATACCTGAAAACCGGAAACCAATGGAACACAAATATGTGACTGATGCTGGTCCGTATGCTTGCAAACCCCGCAGTTTTCCCTTTGGGAATCATAAACAATCACCGGCAACTGTTCCTTAATGGCCCTGCAGTTTTCTCTTATGTCTGAATGATGATAGCTTATATTATCTTCAAAACCGTTCCCTGTCTGATTCAGACTGAGTTCCGCACAGTCCAGGTGGAAATAAGCTTTGTACGGTTGAAAAAGCCCCTCCATTTCCTTCCCGACGGTCCGCAGCACCTCCTGTAAATTCAAGGGCAGGTAGCCGGTTATATTATTAATTTTAATTAGGGCTGCCATTTGAGCTTTTTTAGTTTGGGGCAACGCTCTCACCCCTTCCCTTGGAACGGCAACGAAAGAACGTCCATCATGGCCTCTAAATTCTCCTGCTTACTGTTGAGCGGCAGTTCACAGCCGGTGCCCAAAATATATCCGGGCCGTGCCTGGGCCAGTTGGAGCAAATCCAGACATTCTCTTCTTATTTCCCCGGGACCGCGTTCCACAAAGTCAAAAGGTCTGATGTTTCCTTGTATCACCAAGCGGGGCAGCAAAGAAAAGGCTCTCTCCATAGATACTTCATAGTCCAGGGTAACCAGATCTGCGCCGGTATCAGGATATAACTTGAAAAAACCATCGGTTCTCCCGGTAATAGCCAACCAACAGGCCAGAGCCCCGGCCCTCCGGCAGCCTTTAAAAATCCCCCTGAGCAAAGGAAATGAGAAGTTCCGGAAGATACCCGGTGTGATAATACTTTGAGAGGATACAGGGTCCATGATCATGATAACCTGCGCTCCTGCCGTTAACAGGGCCAGGGCAAAGTTTTGGGACAATATGGACACATTATGTAAAAGTTTTTGAATTTTATCAGGATCATCCACCAGTAAAAGCAGCAGTTTCTCCAGGCCCAGAACCTGAGCCGCGATGGTGAACGGTCCGGCAATGACACCCACCACCGGCACGCTGCCGTCAACCTCCTGCCGCAACTTCCCTGCTGCACTGAGCAGCTTGGGTATCCTGCCGTGGCTGACAGGATCGGGGAGGGGCTTCGCCAGCAGTTCATCCGGGTTTTTCAAATCGTACCGGGGGTCCGGATAAGGGTAATCCCCGTCCGGAAACACAAGGGGTATTCCCAGGCTCTCTATTTCTACCGCGTTGCCGCCATAAACATAGACTGCATCGTATCCAAAAAGCCGCTGAGCCAAAAGCTGGGAAGATACCAAAGCCTCTGTGTCCGAAATCGCATCTTTTATTTCAATCTCTGCGATATTGGCTGCATAGCCAAAAACCAAAGGCAGGCAGCAACAGCGGTCTGTTGGCTGCCACCGGAGAGTTTCGGTGAACCTTTCCAGAGAATTCATTTTCATCTTTTTGCTTCATCCTCTTCTTTTAAGTACCCTAACAGATGAAAAACATTCTGGGCCACAAAATCCACATTCAACTGTTCGGGTTCCGCCTGACGCAAAGCAGCACCGCCGGCCAGCACCTTTACATCCGACATGCCCTCCTGCACAGCTAGATGCTTTACTTCTTTTACATAGGGTATGGTGGTGGTTATCAGACTGCTGATACCAATGTATCGCGCCTGTTCTGCGGCTGCTGTTTCTATAAATTTTGCCGGTTCCACATCTTTACCCAAATCAATGACTCGGTAGCCCGCTACTTTTAACATCATGCTGACAATATTTTTTCCCAAATCATGCATATCTCCCTTAATGGTACCTATAACAAAAACAGGCTGCTCTTTGCCCATGGCCAGAGTTGAAAAACAAACATGCTTACTGACAACCTGCTCCATTACATCCATCATAGCCCGTCCAGCCAGCAATATTTCCAATAAACTAAATTGGTCGTTGCCGCATTTATCGCTAAGTGATTCAAGGGCCTTGGTCAGTCCCTCCTCCACTACGGTTTCCAGATCAAGCCCATGGTCCAGAAGCCGCCGGGCTAAGGCCACAGCCTCCAAGTTATTGCCCTCTGTGATTGCGACTACTAACTCCCTTGTGTTGGGAATCTTTTCCGTCAAGTCTCCTGGGCCCCCCCTTCTGCAAGTTTTGCCCGGAAGTGGATTTAATTTTTTCTATAGGATAAGGAAATTAGCTACTTGGAATTTGAAACTAAATTCTTGATATTTATCCTTCTTCCTCCTTCGAAAATCCCCTGATTTTAGAGACATTAAGACTTTGCATAAACGCCATACCTTTCGGCACACCGATACAGAGCAATCACCTTGGCCGGGGGGACATCATCCCCCAGGCAGCCGCAACTGGTAGAAAAAATGAACCCGCCCCCCGGTGCCGCCACCTTCATCAGCTTTTTTACTTCCGTTGTAAT
This sequence comes from Desulforamulus ruminis DSM 2154, assembly GCF_000215085.1. Taxonomy (NCBI): domain Bacteria; kingdom Bacillati; phylum Bacillota; class Clostridia; order Eubacteriales; family Peptococcaceae; genus Desulforamulus; species Desulforamulus ruminis. The sequence goes on along the minus strand of NC_015589.1, from coordinate 1,545,140 downwards.
TTCCTGTTCAGTGGCCTTTACTAAAAAGCCCAGATCCATATTGCCCATAAGGCAGAGGTCCGACCCGTAGACTTTTTTAACCCGTGCTATATCCATACCGGCAGTGGACTCTAAAGCATGAAGGCCGGTAAATCCGGCTGTAATCAAATCCGGCAGCAGACTGTTAATGTTGCCGTCCGAATGAAAAAAGACAGGTACTTTCTCACTTTTTAATGCGCTGACCTGGTATTTCCATAAAGGAACAAAAATGTCCCGCAATAGCGGATATTGAACGAAAAGACCGTCGGTATAGGCAACGTCATCGGCCAGCAGTATTCCGTGAGCGCCGCTTCTTAGGCAGCGCCGGGCGGTTTCCAGGTTCCTCTCAGCCTGTTTAGCAGCCAGTTCTTTCATCCTTCCATCCCGGCGATCCAGCCTCAGGAGGAAATCGACAATGCCCACCTGCCGTGCCGCCCCCTGGAATGGACCGTCAATGACCGCAAATATAAAAAAATCCGTTTCTGTCCGCCAGCAGCGGAAACGGTGATCATCCGGCCCGGAGCCATTCACGTCGGCGTCTGTCCCCAAAGCCACCAGATCCATCCCTAAAAACTCCCTTACGGCGGCTTCCTCCTCCCATCCCAGGGCACCTTTTTTGCCTAGAATACCGGCAATCAGTCCCTTGGATAGGTGCCATTCCCCTTTGGGTACCTTGTCTACCCCCCTGCGGCCAATGGCATGATAAACCCTTTCCGCTTTTGTCATTCTGCATTCCTCAGCGGCGGCAAGGTGAGAGAGGAAAAATAGACCTCCTGGAAAGAAGACATGGTGCTTAGTTCCAGATGTTCTATGACGGCAGCAATTTTCTCCGCCCGCCGCCGCTCGGCCAGAGAAACTAAAACGGCCTGTGACCCGGCACCGGCTGCATTGCCCACCTGACGAAAGAGTTCCTGGGATAAATTGGGGAACATGCCAACAACCATGGCACTGGTCACTTTGAGCTGAGTACCAAAGGCCCCTGCCACCACCACCTCTTGTATATCTTTGCAAGTAAGATCAACCGCTTGCAACATGAGCCGGATTCCTGTGGCAATAGCAGCCTTGGCCAGCATGATCTCTTCGATATCCTGCTGAGTGATCACTAATTCTTTTCCTGTGCCGCTTTTTGATGCCGGTACCAATGTATATTGCAGCCCCATTTCGGACAGCCGCACCCGGGGATGACTGCGGTTCAACCGACCCTGCCGGGTGATTACGCCTGTACGGTATAATTCGGCTACCGCATCCAATATTCCGGAACCGCAAATACCCAGCGGGGCCGTATCCCCCACTGTTTCCAACTGGGCTTCAAGGCCATCCCGGCCCAGGCGTACAGATCGAATCGCTCCCCGGACGGCCTGTACCCCATGCCGGATATGAGTTCCTTCAAAGGCCGGGCCGGAAGCGCAGGAGCAAGATCGCATTCGCCCGCCGTAACATAGAACAATTTCTGTATTGGTACCTATATCCAACCCCAGCGACACCTTATCGGTCCGATCAAGCTGACTCCCTAAAATCATTGCCACATGGTCTCCTCCGACAAAACCCGCAACCGGCGGAAGGACATACACGTAAGCTCCGGGACTAATAACAAGTCCGATTTCCCTCGCCTTTATCTCCACAGAGGTCGTCACCACAGGCAGGTAAGGGGCCCGGGAAAGCTGATCAACCGGCAGTCTCAGGAACAGGTGGTGCATCGCTGTGTTGCCGGCAACCACGGCCTCGACAATATCTTTTACCCCTAATCCCGCCTGGCCTGCTAGATTCGCTGCCAGGTGATTGATGCTATCAATCACGTCCCGGTTGAGTCGGCGGTATTTGGCCTCACTCTCCAGTGCGTAGGAGAGGCGAGACATTAGATCATATCCGTAGACCCTTTGGGGATTGACGATAGTCCCGCCGGCCAGAACAACTCCTGATTCTAAATTGATCAGATAGCCTGCAATTTTTGTGGTTCCCAGGTCCACTGCCAACCCAACCGGCGGAGATGGCGAACTGCCAAAAAAGCAGTTTATAATTTCACGCTCCCGAACGGTAACCACGGCTTCTTTTGTTAATTTTACAGGGCATTTTTCTCTATACAATTCCGGATCAATTTTTAGCCGCCCCAAATCATACTGCGTTGCTAAACAATTCTTTATTTCTTGCCAGGCAAGCTGCGAACATGGCCAAGAACCCTTTTCCAGTTCAATTGTGTAGCTTGCCACGGGTGGATTGGGTTGCACTGCAAGGATCAGCCCCTGGATTTCCAAGAACTGTACTTCGCCGGCTGCTTGAGGGGATATTTCAACCTCCCCGGGTCCCCAAACCCTAGCCTGGCAGGCCAAACGATAGCCCTGGGCCAGTTCCTCCGGTAAAAGTGACTTTATTTCTGCTTTTGTTCGCTGAGAGAAATGATCCCCTGTTACTTTCACCCGGCAACAGCCGCAAAGGCCCTGCCCTCCGCAAGGAGATGCTAGGTTGACAGCACTTAATCCGAATTCCCGGGCAACATCCAGTATGGTTTTGCCGGCTTCAATTTGAATTATGCAATCCGCCGGTTTGAAACCAACGGCAATTTTTTTCACCCCGGTCCCTCCGATCCGCCAAATGTTTTATTGGATGATAAAATTTATCCCTTGCATTGTACCAAAGTTTCACCAGTCACACCGCACATTCCTCCACAAACGGATTAAATATAAGCTAGCATGTAATTTTAAATGTCTTATTTTAAAATTAATGCAATTAAGATGCCTGAACCAAAAAAAGAAAGTCGCTGCTGGAGTGATCCTCCACAGCGACCGGGCTTCTAATACGCATCCTAAGCGTATACACAGTTTTATCTATCCTGACTATACGGGATGATAAAAAAGTGGCGGATAAAATTATAAAAGGGCTGTCCCTACGCCAGTAAAAACCGTACAGGTTTCATCTTTTATTCATATCTTAAGGCTTCCAGAGGACTTAAATCAGCCGCTTTCCAGGCAGGATAGAATCCAAAAAACACACCGGTGACTACGGAAAAGGTTAGTCCTAACAAAACTCCGCTTAGGGACGAAAGGGCCGCCAGTTCAAAGTGAGCCAATACAGGCAGGGTCAGGAACCCAGCCATTACACCGATCACTCCGCCTGCCAGACTAATCATCACCGCCTCAATGAGGAACTGATTTAATACTTCCTGTTTTTTCGCTCCAATGGCTTTCAGGGTCCCAATTTCCTTGGTTCTTTCCTTTACGGTTACAAACATAACATTCATAATGCCAATTCCGCTTACAATCAACACCACCACGGCCACAGCCAGCAAAAGCAGCGACATGGTTTTGGCCGATTCCTGTGCCGAAGCCAATCTGCTTCCTGCATCCATAATGCGAAATTGATCGGCTCCTCCGGCCCGGTGGTTTTCATTCAAGGTGGCGGTAATATCCTCGATGGCCAACTGAACTGTATCCAAATCGGTGGCCAGCACCGTAATAGTAGGGTTGGCTCTGGTGCCCAATAAATATTTTTCTCCCACGGAATAGGGCACAAAGGCCGTATCATCATAGCTCATGCCCGAGCCGGAATCTCCGATGCGATTGTAGATGCCCACAACTTCAAACTTCCTCTGATTGATACGAAGGCTTTGACCCAGGATTTCAGAAGGATTGCCGTCTGTAAGCGTATCCGCCAGTCCCGCACCGATAACCGCACACTTATTTTCTTGGTTTTCATCTTCTTCATCCAGGGCTCTGCCCTGCTGCACAATTAAATTATTATTTCCCTGGAACTCCGGTTGAATGGCCGTATAACTGGCGTTGGTTGAAAAGTTATTATAGTTAATATCTCCGCTGCCGCTTAAAACCGGAAAGGCCTGGGCAATATTTTCACTTTCTAAAAACAATTGAGCGTCTTTTTTGGTTAACGGGTCCGCCACTTTTCCCCGCATGGCCGGCATAACCATGATGGTACCTACATTTAGCTTAGAGTACTGTTCGTTAACCTGAGCTTCTCCACCCTTCCCGATGGCAATGACCAAAAAAATGGTGGCGGTACCCACAATCACTCCCAGGGTAGTCAGAAAGGTACGAACCTTATTCTGGGTAATATTAATTAAAATGAGCTTTAGTAATTGTTTCAGCTTCAAGATTTTCACCTGCTTTTTTCGTAAACAACCCGATCATTTAACTGAAGACCCTCTATAATTTCTACATTGACACCATCGGTAAACCCGGTCTTTATCTGCCTTTCAGCCCTTTCCCCCTGGTCCTCAAGCACGGTAACCACTTGTTTGCCGTTTACCATTTTAACGGCTTGATAAGGCAGGATGAAAGCATTCTTCACTTCTTTGAGAACAAAGGAAACGGCACAAGTCATGCCATCCTTTAATTCGGATTGGGCATCCTTAATACGGATTTCTACTTCATAATTAACCAGGCCGCTGGAATCTTCGCTGGGCAGAGCATTAATCTTGCTTACTTCCCCGCTAAATTTCCGGTCCGGCAGGGCTTCTGCCGTAATATAGACTTTTTGTCCCACTTTAATTTGACCAATATCATACTCAATAACTTGAGTCAGGGCGTTGATCTTATTTTCTTCATGAATGGTGGCAAAGTCATCCTCATCCGTAAGACTTTCCCCTGCTTTATTGGCCAGGTCTAAGACAATGCCCGAAACCGGTGCATATAAAATGGTATCCTCCAAATCTTCTTTGGCCATTTTCGCTTCCAATTCATTCTGGCTTAAACCCTGAGACTTTAGCAGTTCGTACTTTTGCAGCAGGTTTTGGTATTCCGTTTCTTTACTGTCCAGTTCCTTTTTCTTCATTTTTAACTCATTGGCTGAAAAGGCATCGGTAATGGCTTCCATCTCCTGATACTGGTCTCTTAGCTCTTCCAGCTCGGCCTCCGTCTGCTTAAGCCCCAGTTCACTGTCCAGAAGGCTGGTTACCTCCTCTTCTTCCGCTTCCTGCAGCTTTACCAAAGCCAACTGATATTGATCCTGATAATCCCGGTCGTCTAACTTGGCAATAATCTGGCCTTTTTCCACTTCATCGCCTTGCGCCACAAGGATTTCAGCAATGGTCCCTTTTACATCAAATCTTAAATTCACTTTAGAAAAATTAATCGTTCCATCGGAATCTAACCCCACAATAATATCGTCCTTTTGAACCTTAACCTCTTCGTACTGAACTTCCGAGCTTTTATCATTTCCCTGCTTTTGGAGCCACCAAGCCGATCCACCGGCCAATATCAGCACGGATAGCAACGCCAGCCCAAGACCTTTTTTACTGTTTAGCCGGGTTAAGCGCTTGCGCCCCCAGTCTCTAATGACTTTCATGGATCCTCCCGTCCCGTATGGTTACGACTTTTTTTACCTGCTCGGCCACTTCAATATCGTGGGTAATGAGAACAATGGTATTTCCCTGCCGGTTAAGCTCCTTGAAAATTTCCATCGCATCTTCGCTTGACTTGCTGTCCAGATTTCCAGTGGGCTCATCTGCCAGCAGCAATTGGGGATTGCCAACAATGGCCCTGGCTATGGCTACCCTTTGCTGCTGTCCTCCGGATAGTTCATTGGGCCGGTGCTGAAGCCTCTCCCCTAGACCTAAAATCGTTAATTTTTCCCTGGCCAATTCCCTTGCTTCCTCCTCTTCCACCCCTCGGTAGAGCAAAGGAAGCATTACATTTTGCACTGCCGTTAATCTGGGTAACAAATTAAATTTTTGAAAGATAAAACCTATTTTTTTATTGCGAATCTCTGCCAATTCATTATCCGAGGCCTTGAGCACGTCTAAACCGTCTATGTAATACTGCCCGGAGGTAGGGACATCCAAGCAGCCTAAAATGTTCATTAAAGTGGATTTGCCGGAGCCCGAAGGTCCTAAAATGGCTATGAAATCGCTATTATTCACCCGGATATTGATATTGTCCAGGACTTTGAGTTCCTCAATGCCGTTCTGATAAACTTTAACCAAATTACAGCCGTCAATAATACAATTTAAGTTATTTTCCATGTTACATCCCCGGAGGAGGCCCGCCCATATCCGGAGGGTTCCCTGTTCCTTGTCCTGTTTTTTCTTGATTTTGCCCGGTACTTTTGGCCTTATTGCTATTGGTTACTTGAACAAAGGAAATGGCACCGTCTGTTTTCCATATTCTTAAAATAGCATCCGCTGTAATCTTGGTGAGTTCAATCTCACCGGCTTCATTCCTGCCGCTTTGCATGGCCACCATAGGAACTCCTACCGGGATAAGAAAAGTCTCGGTCTCCTCGCTAAAAGTGACTTCACCACCCAGGGTCCCGGTTCTTTCACCCTTATGCTCCTGATTCTGTGTTTCTGTTTGATCGGCCGGTTTGTCTGTTTCTCCATTCTGGGCAGCTTGAGCAATATATACCGTCACCTCATTGCCAATAATCTCTTTAACCTTGCCGATTAAAGCCGGTTCTCCCTGCGGCAGAGTCACTTTTTCACTTTCTGCCATACCCGGTGACGCCTTTTGCCCTTCCTCCGCATCACTGCTCTGACAACCCGCCGTAATGGCTGCAATGAAAACAAGGAGTAACATCCATAAAAGTTTATTACGCTTCATCCTTTCACCCCATCGATTTCCTGATTTTTCATCATCATAACTCCTTTGGCTGAAGGGTCCCTTAAGGCTAACTGAATGTTAATTGAATAATGGCTGAAGGTATGCTGAAAGATTCCGGGCAATAGAAAAGGGCATTTATACAAGGATAAACCCTGCATAAATGCCCCACGAAAGGGACCCTATGGAGAAACTCCCGGGTCATTTAGGAAGCCAGATATGAAAGGAACTGCCTTCCCCTTCCCGGCTTTCAACGCCAATGGTTCCTCCGTGAGCATCCACGATGGATTTGGTGATGGATAATCCTAAACCGGCTCCACCATATCTGCGGGTCCGGGAGGAATCGATACGGTAAAAACGGTCAAAAATCCGGGAGAGATGGTTTTTACTAATTCCCGGCCCGTTATCCTGAATGGATAACTGTACGCCGTTGTTCTTTGGCAACAGCGAAATTACAATACAGCCCGTTTCCGGATCGGTGTACTGCACGGCATTATGAAACAAATTTAAGATCACTTGTTTCATTTTGTCCGTATCATACTTACATTTCATGTTTGGTTCGATTTGTAAATCAAGCTTACGGTTGCCGGCTAGAATACGAAGCTGCGGTTCCATTTCCCGGATAACCGCGTCCAGCAATCCTTCTGTAAGATGAATATAAGGTGCGCGGTCCAGTTTGGCCTGGAAAAGAAGATCCCGCACCAGTTTGTTGAGGCGCTCCGACTCACTGTGCATGCTTTTTAAAGCTTTATTGAGCTGATCCGGCTGATTAACCGCACCCCGAAGCAACACCTCCAAAAAACCGTGAATGGAGGTTAAGGGGGTGCGGAGCTCGTGAGAAGCATCCGCGATAAAACGGCGCATTTGTTCCTTGGTTTCCCGTTCCGCTTTAAAAGAAGCTTCCAGCCGCTCCAGCATTCCATTAAAGGATTCCGCCAAACGATCCATCTCCGTTTGTCCTTGTTGGGTTGGAAAACGCCTGGCTAAATTGCCGGCGTCAATTTGTTCGGCAGTATCCACCATGTTAAATAAGGGAACCAGGGTTTTTTTTAGGGTTGGTAAAAAGCAAAACAAACCAACCAGCATGGCGATAAGGGCCAGCACGAAAAAAGTGAGCATCTGACGAATCAACAGTTCCTTAAGGGGACTGGTCATGGTGGTAATTTGAACGATGCCAAGAGGCTGCCCGCGGTCAAAGACCGGATGCAGCACCACCAATTGTTCCTCTCCTCCGGATGCCTCTATGATTTTATAGTTTAGGCCCGTTCTCTTATTTAATGAGTCCTGATATTCTTGGTCCTCCAACCGTGGCGGTTCCACAAGGTAGTGCCAGTTTGACAATAAGTGATAGTTCCCCTGCACGTCGATCAGAGCTAAACTTAACTCCGGGAAAAAAAGATTCGGCGGGAGCCCTCGGCCATTTTCCTGACCCATGCCGAATTGCCGCCAAGACGCAGGAGAAACGGACATAATCTGACTCTTAAGGCTTTCAGCCTTATTTCTATAAATCACATCCTTCATAAATACATATTGAAACAGGCCAATGAGCACCAGCAGAACCGCAAGGATTAGCAGTGACTGGAATAACAGTTGAATACGGAGTGAGTTGGGAGCCAAAAGAGACTTTAGCCCGGTCCCGACCTCCCGCTTCATGACACGTCAACCCGGTATCCCGAACCGCGCAAGGTTCGTATTAACTGGTGATCTTTGTCGTTCAATTTATCCCGCAGGGAACGAATGTATACTTCAACAATATTTTCTTCTCCGGCAAAATCATAGCCCCATACTTTATCCAGGATCATGGTTTTACTTAAAACCAGTCCGTGATTAAGAACTAAAAATTTTAACAACTCATACTCTGTGGGGGACAGTTCCAAAACCCGGTTTTCCATGCGGATTTCTTTGCGGCGATCATCAATTTGAAAGGGCCCGATCACCACTTCTCCAAATAAGTTAGGAAATTGATTACGGACCCGGGCATAGATCCTGGCCAGGAGTTCCTCAAAACTAAAGGGCTTTATTACATAATCATCGGCTCCCAGGGTAAGGCCTTTCACCCGGTCATCCACTTCATCCTTGGCCGTCAACATGATAATAGCCACATTCTCTATTTTCTTTAACATTCGGCACACTTCAAAACCATTCATTCCCGGCATCATAACATCCAATATAACCACATGAGGCTGGAATTGTCTCATCAGAGTAATGGCCGTCATGCCGTCTTGAGCCGTCTGTACTTCAAATCCTTCATTTTGCAGACCGAGCTCTAAAAATTGCAGGATATTGGGTTCGTCATCCACCAATAATATCTTAATTCCCTTTAATTGCTGCATCCACAACCGATCCCTTCATGGTATCATTCTCTTCTATTATCCAGCCCATAGCTGAAAGTAAACTGAAAAAATACTGAAAGTTTATTAAATATCCTTCCATTATTTATATTTCAAAGCAAAGGACCGTTCTTAAAGGGATGCGGCAGATACCAAAGCAGCCATGGCTTCCCTGCATAAGATTGTCTGTAAATCCTTTCGGAGCAGAGTACGGGCTGTACCTGCTCCGAAGATGCTTTAACTTAATTGGTTGCCGTACTGCCGGGAGCGGCCTCCGGCTTGTCGCCATTATCCTTCATGGGCGGCTTCTGTTGGGGCTCAGGCATCTTTTGGCGGAATTGCTCCATGGTCATGCCCTGATCCGTTATAATTTGATCTAATTTTTTGCCTGATTCGAATGCTGATTTCAGTTCGTCAGCGGTTATTCCAAGAGCGCTGGCAGCATTGGTAAGAAAAGTTGTATCCTGGGTCAGGTCATGATCCGGACCACCCTTTGGCGGCTCTCCCGGCTTCTCAGTATCATCGGGCTGTTTGGGGTCAGCCTGATTAGTATCGCCGACATTTTGCTGCTGATTCTGCTCCTTTGAAGTGTCACCGGTGGAATTTGAGTTGCCGCATCCGGCAATGAAAGTGGTAATGATAACTCCAATACCAATCAATAATAAAATCTTCTTGGCAACCCGCTTCACAGCAACCACTCCTTTTGCATCCTTAGCCAAAATATTTCCAACACCTTTCAATTGGTAAATTTAACCTCTGTTTTTTATCTTAAATAAAAAAGTTGAAAAGATCCTGAACTGCTCCTGAGTGTTTCCTTAATATCTTTTAAATTCTTTAAGGCAAAAACCTGAAGAAAAGAAAACAGCATACATAGATAAAATTCCTATGAATGCTGTTTTTATAAACAAAAGTAAATTAAATTTTAATAAACCTGGGTAACGGGTAACTCCATGATAAAACTGGCGCCGGTCTCAGAATTTTCAGCGGTAATTTTTCCGTGGTGTTTTTCAATAATATTCCGGCTGATGGCCAGACCCAGTCCGTAATTCCCCTTTTTGCCTTTATAAAATCTCTCAAATATATAAGGAAGCTCATCCGGTTCAAAGCCCGGACCGTCATCGAAAATGGTGATCTTTACTTTATTATTTTCCATCCTCTCCAGGACCACCCTAACCGTCCGGTTCGCATGGCGTATACAGTTGCTGATAACATTTGTAATGGCCCGGGAAAGTTTTTCTTCATCCCCAAGGATTTCAATGCTTTCATGAAAGGGATGGATTATAATTTGTTTGTTATTTTTGCCGGCGATCCCATTCATGCGTTCAATACAACCCTCCATTAATTCATTTAAATTTAAATTCTTAAAGTAATCTTCTTCCTCTATGGTATCCAGGCGTGATAAATATAGCAGATCTTCTACCAGATAAGTCATCCGTTTGGCCTCATCAATAATAATATCCACCGCAGTGCCGCTATCCACAACATCATATTTTACACCCTCGGCATAACTTTGAATGGCCATCAGCGGTGTTCTGAATTCATGAGATGCGTTTTCCAAAAAAGTCCTCTGGGCGTTATCGTATATTGCAAGTTTTTCAGACATGATATTAATATTGCTCACAAGATCTTGCAGCTCATCTTCTACAGGCATGGGAATTTTTTGGCCGAAATTTCTTTCGGCCATGGCTCGAATGGGCTGGCTAAGAGATAAAATAACCCCGTAGATTTTCTTTGACACCAGGGAGGAAAACAGCAAAATGATAAACGCTGAAAAAATAAGAATGGTAAAAAGAATCATATTGATGGTCAACTGCAATTGATTCACCTTTTGCAGACTGGAATAAATAATAATCCAGCCTAATCCAAAGGAATTTTTTTGAGATACGGGCTTAACAATGGCGATGTATTCCGTATTAGCTAAATGAAAATTCAGGTAAGATTCATCCTTTAAACTTTTTGCTTTCAGCTCGTCGGTAATTTGCTGCAAGACTTCATCGGATGGTGTGAAGAAGTCTTCCGGAAAGGGGGTTATGCGGTTTTTGTCGCTATCTAATAAAATATAATCTGCGTTTAAAACACTCAAGGGCTCTCTTAAGGAACGGTCCAACATAAAATAGAATCGAAAAAGATCTTTATCCTTTTGATCGGTTTGTGCTAGTGGAGGAGGTGGGGGCGGCATCTCGCCGGGCTCCGGGAAAAAATCCGGTCCCTGCCGCAGTGCGGTATCTTCCGTGCGGGAGGCAATTTTACTCAATTGTCCAAGAACCTCTTTTTCCATGTACTTACGAACAGCAATGTTAAAGATGATGGTGGTCAATGCAACTAATAGAATCATTAACAGAAGATTATATTTAAAAATTTTCCATTTAATGGTATTTCTCTGCACGACATCATTCCTTATCTTGTATTCTGAAACCCACTCCCCACACCGTATCGATCTTTAAAAGGGAGCCTGCCTCAAATAGTTTTTTGCGAATTCTTTTTATCATATCATCCGTTGCCCGGGTCTCCACTACATTCTCAAACCCCCAAACCTTGTCTAAAAGCTCGGCGCGGCTAACCACCCTGTTTCGATGGACAGCTAGATAATAAAGCAATGAAAATTCCATTCCTGTAAGTCCAAGGCTTTTACCCTCTAATTCCGCCTGTTTGGTATCGGGGTTGATGGTAACATCCGAAATCCTGATTCCCGGATGGCTGCCAAGGTGATTTTTATCCAATTCAATCCTTCTAAAAATACTCTTTACCCGGGCCATCAGTTCCATGGGGCTGATGGGTTTGGTTAGATAGTCATCACTTCCCAGGTTAAGCCCGGCTATTTTATCCGCTTCAGTATCTTTAGCCGATATAATGATGATGGGTACACTGCTTTTTTGACGAATCAACGAACAAATAGCGTATCCATCCATTTTAGGCATCATGATATCGATTATCAGCATGTCCGCGGTTCTCCTATTGAAGGCTTCATAAATAGAACGTCCATCCTGAAAAGTTTCCACATCATATCCCTCTTTCATTAGAAAGGACTTAATAATGTTGCATATATTCATTTCATCATCTGCAATATAGATCAATTTTCTCCCCATGGATTTTTCACCCCCAGAGCTATTCTATCATTTTTAAAAAACCATTTTATTAGGAAATTTTCTTGCCTTAATTTTGCCACATTTTAGTACCATTTTCTTCAGCCATCCAGAAATAATGAAGTGTTATTGACCTGCCCCCAGGTTTTGTACCACAGGGGATGTTAGTCACGAAATTTGTTCACAGGTTTTTTTAGCCAGATCTGTAGCATATTCTACTGGTGTTTTGTTGCTCAGTCCGCTATGTGGACGAACTGTATTGTATTCATGACGCCACTCTTCAATAATTCGACGAGCCTCACTTACGCCTCTGAACCAGTGTTCATTAAGGCATTCATCTCGGAGTTTTCCATTAAAGCTTTCTACATGGCTATTTTGCATTGGTTTACCGGGGTCTATAAACAGTTGGATAACCCTATGTTCATAAGCCCATTGATTCAAGGTCAGTCCTGCAAATTCAGGTCCGTTATCAGAGAGGATTTCTTTGGGATAACCTCTGTAAATAGCAATTCTATCTAGTACTCTTGTCACACGCCGTCCTGTTATTGAAGTATCCACTTCGCTGGCCAGACACTCTCGAGTTGCTTCATCAATCACTACAAAAACTCTAAATCGCTGCCCAGTTGCTGTTGAGTCACTAACAAAATCCATAGACCACCTTACATTCGGTTGAGGCGTAACTGTGGGGGGGCGGCCCCTTCCAGAGAGAACACGTTTTCTTTTGCGGCGACGGACAGCGAGTCCAGCAAGCCGGTATAGCCTATATACTTTCTTGTGGTTAACTTTCTGTCCTTCACGCTGAAGTAAGGCATGGATTCGTCTATATCCAAAGCGACGCCACTTAAAGGCAAGTTCAGATATTCTCGTTTTCAATGCCTCGTTCTCTTCTGAAGTAGAAGGAACATATCTATGACTGGAGCGTCCGATACCAACAAGCCTGCACGCTCTGCGTTCACTCATACCAAAAGTATCTTGGAGTTCTTTAACAAGCTTTCGCTTGCGAGCAGGCTTTACTTGTTTTTTTCAATAACCCACTTTAGAGCCTGGTTGTCGAGGGTTAGTTCACCTACGAGTAGCTTAAGTCTGCGGTTTTCCTCTTCCAACTGCTTAAGTTTCTTCGCATCACTTGCTTCCATTCCGCCGTATTTAGATTTCCAGCGATAAAAGGTTTGTTCGCTAATGCCATGTTGCCGAAGAATGTCAGCTACCGGCATCCCATTCTCATGGGAGTTAAGTATTCCAATGATCTGCTCTTCGGTGAAACGTTTTCTCATAACTGTCCCCTCCTGACTTAGTTATACTACATCAGGACTAACATTTCCTTTGGACCAGTTTTCGGGGAGCAGGTCATTATTGCAGTACAGGGTGAGTCTAAGAAAGCAAATTGAATACAAATCCACACTGGGAATTCAAATGATGAACCCAAAAAATCCTCTTTGGATTCTGTTTTTTTGCCACAGGTTTGCCACAGGTTGACTATATCTTTAAAAGTGGATTCGCCCGATAATAGGAGTGATTATAAAACTTCTTTTGTCTTTTAAAAATCACCATTCAATGGAGGTGGAACCTTATAGAAAAAATTCTAAATCATTGTCCAAAGGCCCAAAATTCTTAAAAACCATTTATCTTGCAGAAATTAAAGGAGTGTGAGATTTATATGAGTATTTCAGCCGTCTCATCTTCGTCAAGCAACGCTTACTCCAGTGTAAACAATGATAGTGAATTAACAAGGCTGAAAAAACAAAAGATTGATCTGGAGAAGGAACTGCAAACCGTCCAGCAAAGCGAAGAGGATGAAGAAACCAAAGAAGAAAAGATTAAACTGCTGCAGATGCAAATCCAACAAATTGAAGCGCAGATGCAAAACATAAGCAACAACAGAAATACCGGCAGTTCTCAGGAAACCGGTGACAAAAAAGGTCCTGAACAGTTCCTCACGGATGCAGCCAAGGTTTTGGGCCTTTCTTCCGACGAACTGAAAACCCAATTGCAATCCGGCGGTGACTTACAATCCATTATAGAAGAACAAAACATGACGGTGGAAGAGTTCCAGCAGGAGATGTCCGAACTCCGGCAAACCAACGATTCTCAAAATCCACCCCCGCCTCCGCCGCCGGAGAAAGCCTCTGAACAATTCTATACCGATGCAGCAGAGGTTTTAGGTCTCTCTTCCGACGAACTGAAAACCCAACTGCAATCCGGCAAGAATTTTCGTTCAATTATCGAAGAGCAGGATTTAACACTGGAAGATTTTCAAAAGGAGATGACCTCACTATTTAACAGCCGTCACTCCGCGGATGTGGATCAAGTGGGAAATATTTTTGATAAGACCGTTTAATGATTCTCTTTTTTACGGATTTTAGCTAAGAATAACCCTCATTTCTGCATAGAAATAGATAAGAGGTATGGGTTTAACCCATACCTCTTATAAAGCTCATTGAAGCACTTTTGTGGCCAATCCGTCTCTGTTAAGATTTAGACTCTGTATTGTTTTCAGCCTTTTCTTCCTTGTCCTCCCCTGTTTTATTCATCTCCGTTTTGAAATCACGCAAGGACTCTCCCAGGGACTTTCCTAAGCCTTTCATTTTTCCAGGTCCAAAAATAATCAGGACAACAATTAAAATTAGAATCAGGTGGGAAGGTTGAAACATACCATACATAGGAATACCTCCTTTGCTCCCGTTGTTACTTAAGCAATAACAAGAACTCATTTATATTAAGACATAACTTTCCTCGGAAAGTTATGCCCGGAAGCCGGAAATAAATTTTTGCCTACATTCCCAACTGCAGAAATAGTGTTCTTGGTCATTGCGAACCACAATATAGGCTTTAGCCCTTGGTATAGCACGGTTACAAATCTCATCCTGTACCATTTCTATGGCTTCTTCCATTACTTCTTCTTGAGGTTCAGCAGCAGCCTCTAAATTATTTTTAGCCCGGGCCTCCGCAGCCGCCTTGGATAACGAAAAGAAACGAAATACACTTCTTACAACCATATAAAGGATTAGTATGTTTATTATACCAACTACATTTTCCATTAATGATAACCTCCAGTCAAATCCTCTAATTTTATTTTAGCAAAATTCTAGTCTGGTTTCATATTATTCAGCACATTAAGAAAAATTTTTTTAATAAAAACCATCTCTTCTTCGGTTACATTTTTAAACCTTTCCAGCATTAAGTCAATTCTTCTGGCTTCCACGTCGGTTAAAAGTTCTTTGCCGGAAGGAGTAAGTTTCAGCCATACAACCCGTCTGTCTTTTTCACTTCTTCCTCTTTCAATCCAGCCATTTTTATAGAGCCGTTCCAGCATATTGGTGGCGGCGGCAGGAGAAACCTCCAGTATCTGGGCTATATCCGCCGCTTTACATTCCGCCTTATGACAAATTAATTTTAACAGCATAAACTGAGCGGGTGTAATATTCTCGTGCAGCAATTCTTTGAATTGGCAGTTTTCTTCCTTCACTACTTTTTGAAATAAACCATCCAATTCTATCATGATTTGTCTTTTATTCAACATAATTTTTCTCCAAAATATTAGCTAAGTTAATTATAAATTTGGTTAACTTTTTTGTCAATTAATTATCAAACAATTAAGCAATTTGTAATCTACGATAATTAAAATAAACCACCACCTGCAAATAATCAGATGGTGATTCCATTATAATGGTTGGATTGCGTAACAAAAGTAAAGAAAAATAGAACGCGGATTTTACAGATTTCCGCGGATTCTTACAGATTTTAATAAAAAAATTAAAATCCGTAAGAATCTGTATCATCCGTTCAATCCGTGTTGTCAAGTCTCCTTGGGAATAATTCCGTAACCGGCCTCGGTTCTGGCAGAAGGAATCGGTAATCCGATTTTGTCGTAAGATGCTGTCAAGTAGGACTAAGAATTAATGCCATTCGCAGATAATCCAACTAATCATGCGGCTATATGGTTGCGGAGACAACACTACAGTTTGCTTATTTTCTTCATCAGCACATAGCCGCAACCTCTTGCTTACCTGCTTAATCTGTTTTGACTGGCTTGGAAGTCATTATCTGTGAGGAGCGGTGTCAAGACGTTATCATATGTAGTAAAGCGCACCTTCAAATGTTAGTTTTTTTCTCCAACATTTGGGGTGCACTTCACTGGGCGGGTGCTTTTTATTGATTATGACTTCCGCACAGGCCTGATATACTTCCAAAACCGTTCCGGATTATGATACATGTAAATGATTCTGCCGGGGGAAGTATCAAAGCAGTAACCGGTGCCTGCAAAATCAAAAGTTGCCATTGCCTTTTCCATCTTTTCCTCCACACTGCGATTTTCCTGCTCATAATCGAATGGCCCATGTTCAAAAACAATATACTCGCCTTCGGGAACATCAATCATAAGCATTTGTGGTGGTACTTCGCCTTTATAATCAAAAGGAAGACGTACACCATAACACTCTGTACGTGGAATACCCCAATCGCAGAGTCTGCCGTCCGGGTCATTAATGTACGCCATAATCTGACCGCTGCCGCTGTTCGATTCGCTCCCACCATCGTCATCCAATTTGCCCTTGATACTATCGAGTAAGCCGCAAATTGTTTCGCAGTCCTGTCCCGGAATAAGGCTTTGCTTTTGCCAAAAATCCCAATACCCATTACTCTCATAGTTTTTAATATGCAAAAATTTGTGTGCGGGAATGGTTACAAAATAAATTTTAACATCATCTGTAGATTTCATCATGCCAATCTCTCCAAATCCGAAAAAGTAGCGGTCGAAAGGGTTTATTTTTGTACGAAGGGCGACAGGCATAGGCTTTTTTCGGTATTCACTTGGAGTTACACCGTATGTTCCCTTGAAAGCTCTGGTAAAAGCTTCATGTGATGAAAAACCATAATCAAAAGCAATATCTAAAATGCTTTTTTCACTATCCCGAACCTCTTTTAGTGCAAAGGCTAACTTTCTATGCCGCAGATAATCCCTAAATTGCATACCCGATATTTCCTTAAATTTTCTCGTAGTATGAAATTCGGAATAACCTAACTTGCGAGAAAGAAATCGTAGCGTTATTGCTTCACCGTTACGATTTTTAATACACTCGTCAATTTCATCAACGATTATTTGGATTTGCTTGTGCCACTCGTACATTCGTCTGTTCACCTCGTTTCAACCACTCTATAGTCATTATAGAGTAATGGAAATTGCATTGCTTGATTTTACTTGCGGAAAAGAGAGGATATATTTTATTCCTTAACTCGCCTAATATAAATTTTCAACGCTTACACAACATCAAATATTAAGCGCAGATAAGGAAACTACTCTACCTTGGATAATATCAACGTTATCATTCAATGACAATTCAAACGTTTTGGTCCTAACCAAACACCAGCCCCACCTTATCGTAATATCTTAAGATTCTAAGCGTTACTCCCGCAAGCTGGGCAACCTTCTGAATGGTGTGTTCCATGCACTCACCCCTTTCACAGCCCATGATAAGCCATTCCCTTACGTCAGGGTCAAGGGTTTTGGCAATTTTTTAATCATTCCCTGGTGTTCTTTTAAGGAAAAAGAGAAAGTCCTTTTCGGCTTTCTCTTTTTTAATCTACCCTATGAAGCAATACTTATTTGTACTTTGACTTTTTGCCGGTTTTTATAGGACTAGAAAACCTGAATTAAACCGGGATTGTCTCCGGTAACGCACCGGCCTCCTTGGGGCGTAACGAAAAAGGTATTCTCAATGCCCACCATCCCAATCCCTGCAAAGCCTTTCTTGGGTTCCAGAGCAAAGGCCATGCCTTCCTGTAACGGCTCTGAAAATCCCTGGGCAATTACGGGTAATTCATCAATCAACAAACCAATGCCATGGCCTAAAAATTTAACTTTACGCTGGCCAAAGCCCATGAAATTATTAAGAAAATCCGGCTCAATATCCTTCATGACGGTGTTATAAATCGCCGCAGGAACAGCACCGGGTTTCAGCATTTCGGCGATTTTATTTTGAATGTCCACGCACTGGTGATGGGCTGAAATCACTTCTGGCGGCAGGGATTTACCAAACACATAGGTCATGGTTTTGTCTGTGTGATAACCCTCTACCCCGCATCCTATATCCACAAAGACCAAATCTCCCTTTTTTAGAGTCCGCTGGCGGCTGCCCAGCAACGGTACTGCGGGACCCAGCCCGTAACTGCCTCCGGGGCCGTTAAAATAGGTTGGATAAATGGAACTTTCACCAAAGCCAATTTGTCCCAATACCATCTCCGTATCAAACATGCCAAAACGGGTTACCCCATGGTGTCCCTCTTGGATCATGACGGAAAACAGTTGGGAGGCCAGTTCCGCCTCACTCATGCCTTCCCGAAGCATTTTGGGCACAAGATGCTCCAGCACCCGCTGATGAATTTTACCGGCTTCCTCCATTCTGGACAATTCATAGGCACTTTTTACCGCCCTGAGGGCTGCTATTTGTCCATCCACTGAACGAGCTTCCGAAAAGGGAAAATACTTTTTAAACCGCTGATACAAGGCCAGCGGTACCACTTCCATCTCCAGGTGTACCACAGAGGGAAACTTTTTCAGGGAGGCCGCAGCCTCACGAAAACTGTCCATGGGGCGTATAAAGGGAAATAATGATTCATCCACTG